>CAJWKQ010000077.1 GCA_913041895.1 uncultured Verrucomicrobiales bacterium | reverse complement strand
GTTGCCATCGCCAGTTATTCCAATCTACCTCGGAGGTGTCAGTCCACGAGCCACGGCCTGAGGGCTGAAAAGACTTTAAGGTCTCTAGTAAATCTTCGTTGTGATTCTTCCGATTTGGAGTGAAAGACATCGTCCGCATATTAGGTAATATGGAACTGACTGTCAATCGACCTGCGCTGGAGGTGTTTCGATCTGTTTGGCTCGAGTGTTATCTGGTTCAGAATCGGAGATTAGGTCTTTAAGAATAGTGTCCAATAGGTTTAACTGGTTAATTGTATAATCTCGAAATACTCCCACTCTTAGTGGCTTTACCTCGAGGTAAGATTCAATCGCCGAATGGTAATCCTGTATTAGTCGGGCGGTTTCAGGCGGTGCATTGACCTGTAGAAATCTGAGTCTTTGGAGCAGTGGTTTAAGTTTTTCGGAATGTTTGGTTCTGGTTCCGTTTCCGATAAATTCTTGTATGCTAATGAGTCGCAGTTGGGGTTTTGATTCAGTATTGGATGGAATTGTGAATGTTTGTAAAAGAAGAGAGTCGGAGAGATGCCCTAAAATTACTTTTGGTCGCCAACGGTTAAACGCATCTCGACTGCGAAATTGGGTTTGAGCAAGAGACCACCATTGTTCGATTTGTAACATTGTTTCATGTCCGTAGGCTACCCCGAGGGCGGACGGTGTATTTTTGTGTTTGGGTATTTCCCTTAGAAAGAACTGCATGCGTTTGCGTCCCTCCTTTTCACTAAGCAGTTTATATGTCAGAAGGTGAGAGTGGGCTCGGTATTGGGCTTGTTTTTCACCTTGAATCAAATCGGGAGGAGGGAGGCTCAAAGTCAAAAACGATATGGCGGGGAGGTCTTCAATGACTTTTCGACTGGCGTGTAGCGGGTCCTGAGGATGATTGAAACTGACGCCTCCTCCTCCACGAGTATGGAAAGGCACAAAGAGTAAGGGGCCACTGGTCTGAAGGAGCAGTTCTGCGCAGCCTGCTGTCAGCCAAGGCGGTATATTCGGTTCTTCCATTGAGTACCGCCCTGAATACTCTTTGAGTAGTAGGTTGATTAGAACTTGGGTTAAGGTGCGTCCACCAATCTCCTGAGGTAAAATTGCACGGTAATCCCATCCGCTTTTTGGGGAAGAGATTCGGCGTACATCAGGTGTATCACCTAATTTACCTGCCACAATGTGCAAATAAATGCGACCCTGCCATTGTTGGTTGATTTCAAATTGACCTGCCCATTGAACCCTTACTGAGCTAGCAAAGGTGGCAAGCGAAGCTGGAGTTAGTTGTATTAGATCGGGAATAGGTTTGGATTTACCGATGTTGGGTTGAGCGCGCCCGCCCACTGAAGAAGTGATCACAAACTGTTTTGATCGACTAGTAATTGAGTGGCCTGGGCGAAGGTTTTGGGCATTCAAAGATGATGCAAATATCAAAAATGGGAGTAATATTCCCATTAGGTCTGAAACACAGATTCTCTTGGACGAGTACATCTTTACTGTTTTTTGGCGTTGCTTTTAGGCGCTGGTTTTTTGCCATCCGATTTATCAGATTTCTTTTTGTTGTCTGATTTTTTTTCTGTGGCTTTTTTCACAGCTTCCTTCGCGTTTTTTTCTCCGCTCTTATAATTGTCGCTGCGGTAATCGGTTTCGTAAAACCCTCCTCCTTTAAAGATAATGCCTGCTCCAGTTCCTAGTAGACGCGTTACTTTCCCTTTGCAGCCCTTTTTGGGGCACTTTTCTAATTTGGGTGCCTTGATTGATTGAAAGTGTTCGAATATTTTTCTACACTTCGCACACTGATACTCGTAGGTTGGCATGTGATGAAGTCCCCCTTCTCTTGTCTTTTTCTATAGGAAAACAGGCCTTTTGGTCAAGGCGTTGCTGACTTGCTTTTCACAGGTTATTCACATAACGTGTGTCGCTAACCCTGAGGCGCCCCCGGGCGGACTAAGCGCTATGGCTATGACTCGGCAAAAAGTATTGGACCAATATTTCATGGATGCACGGCATAAGTTAATTGATGTCGCTGCTTTTCTCGATCGTGTAGAACGAGCTGAAGGAGACGCGGACTTCCGTCTCGACGCCTTCAAGGACGCAATGAAAAGACTTGATGGCGGAGGCGCGGATCGTGCAAATGATGTGTTGATGGCCTTTAGTGATCCAACTGAAGAGCCTATCAATAAAGCCTCAGGCAAGGGAGCCTGTGGAGCTTGGACAGGGAAAGTTGAGTAAGAGATAAGCTTCTCATGCGGTTTATTGAACCTCACGCGCATATGGTCAGTCGCACGACTGACGACTATGTGGATATGGCGACAGCAGGGTGCGTGGCTCTTTGTGAGCCGGCATTTTGGGCTGGTTTTGATCGCGGTAGTGCTGATGGTTTTCGTGATTACTTTCGCCAGTTGACTGAATATGAGCCTCGCCGTGCTGCCAATTATGGCATCAAACATTATACATGGCTCTGTATTAATCCCAAGGAATCTGAGGACATGGCTTTGGCGGCAGATGTGCTCTCGGTGATTCCTGAATTCATGGATTGCCCTAATGTTCTAGGTATTGGTGAGATAGGTTTAAATAAAAATAGCCGCAATGAGCTAAGGGTTCTGGAGCAACATGTGGATTTGGCGGCGAGTCATGATCATTTGATTCTAGTTCATACACCACACCTTGAAGATAAGCACAAAGGCACTCGCTTAATTCTGGATGTCATTAAGAACGATAGTCGAATTAATCCCGAACGGGTGATGATTGACCATGTGGAGGAGCATACTATTGGGATGGTGCTTGATGCAGGTCACTGGGGTGGGATGACTTTATATCCTGAAAGTAAATGTTCGCCAGCTCGCGCGATTGATATGATCGAAAGGTTTGGCTCTGATCGGCTTTGGTGGGATGCAGCATGTGACTGGGGCCCCAGTGTGCCTCTAGCGGTGCCGCGTACGGCTTGTGAAATGCGGCGGCGTGGACATGATGAAAAACTTATTGAGAAGGTGATTTTTGAGAATCCTAAACAGTTTTTAAGTCAATGCGAACGCTTCCAGGTGGATTACACTTGAGTGTTGTGTTTTAATTTCACGTCATGGAACTCAATCAGGGGTTGCATCTAGCCTATTGCACTAACATTCATCGAGGGGAAGATTGGGCTCAGACTTTCGGATCTCTCAAGACTGATGTGATATCAGTTAGAGATCGTGTATCTGCAAATAAAGCATATGCGATCGGATTGAGGTTAAGTGATTTAGCGTCGCGCGAATTGAGTGATCCGGCTGCTCTGGAAACCTTTCAGCAATGGTTGGAAGATGAGAACTGCTATGTCTTTACCATCAACGGCTTTCCTTTCGGGAATTTTCATGGAACTCGAGTTAAGGAGCAGGTTTACGTTCCTGACTGGACTTCCAAGGGGCGACTTGAATACACAAACCGTCTATTTGATTTGATTGCGGCGCTGGTGCCTGATGGGATTGATGGCAGTGTCAGTACGTTGCCTGGTTCATTTAAGGAATTCATTACCGAGGAAAGCCAAGAGAGGCAAATACGTGAGAATATTTGGCAATGTGTTGAGTATATATCCGACTTGAGTGCACGGACCGGTAAAGCGCTGCATTTAGGTTTGGAGCCTGAGCCTTTAGGATATTTTGAAACCAGTACTGAAACAGTCCGATTTTTCGAAAGTTTGCATGCCGAACATCCAAATGACTCCAGGCTATACGAGCATTTGGGCGTGAACTATGATACCTGCCATCTCGCTGTTGAGTATGAAGAGCCAAGAGCGGCAATAGGGGCTTTACGTGATGCAGGTTTGCGTATCAGCAAATTGCATTTAAGTGCGGCGCTTATCGTGCAGCCAGACGATACGGTTAAAGGCAATCTTAGGGCCTTTGAAGATGATGTTTACCTCCATCAGGTTATTGAGAAAGACCGGTTGGGTAAATTAAATCGTTATCGGGATTTGGACATTGCATTGGAATCCAGATCGGATGCTGATGAGTGGCGTATTCATTTTCATGTGCCATTGCATAGTCCTGATGGGGATTGGTTTAAAACGACTCGTGAACACATTATAGGAGTGCTCGATTTGCTTCAGGAAGACCCAGAGTTATGTTCTCATTTAGAGATGGAAACCTATACTTGGGAAGTGTTGCCGAATCTGATGAAAAACCGTGATGTAGTGGATCAACTTGTTGGTGAGTACGAATGGACTTTGGGTGAGCTCGCTGCGCGTGGTTTAGCATGAAACTGGTACGAGCACTTTTAGTTTTGGGTCGGGTGAGTAATTTACCCTCTATTTGGAGTAACTGCCTGTGTGGCTGGTTAATTGGGATTGGATATGTAGGGATCGATACTGTCGTCGATTGGACAATGCTTTTTTGCCTTTGTATCGGAGCTACTGCCATATATTTGGGTGGCATGTATCTTAATGATGCGTGCGATGTCGTATTTGACCGTAATTTTCGAAAAGAACGGCCGATTCCCTCTGGAGCGATTAGTGAGAGTTCAGTGTGGAAGATTGGTATTGGCCTTCTGGCGGCAGGAGTAGGGTTGTTGTCGTTGCAGGGGGGTACAACGGCGTTGTTATCTCTTGCTCTTTTTAACTGTGTTTTAGTCTATAACTTTCTACATAAAAAAATTGAATGGTCGCCGGTGCTGATTGCGATTTGCAGGTTCCTGCTTATTTTAGTCGGGGCTTCCTTTGCTTATGTGACAACTAACCCTGAGGATTCTTTTTTTGCTCACCAAAATAGCGGACGAGCAACTTGGACTGCTTTGGTCCTAGGTTCTTACATTGTGGGCTTGAGTTGGTTGGCGAAGGTGGAAAGCGAGCCGGGTGTGGTGAGATATTGGCCGTGTTTGTTACTATTTTTGCCAATGTTATTGGCGTTCCTTGTCAATCCCGGCGAGGCAGATAGAAAGGATGCCTTGTATGTTAGTGCTATCTTGGGTCTGTGGGTCATCCGTTGTATGCGATATACTTTTTGGGGGGAGAAGCGAGATATCGGGAAAACTGTTGGGGGCCTTTTGGCGGGTATCTCACTAGTCGATTTACTGGCAGTTCCTTTGGTTACTACAGAGTTGGCTGCTATTTTCTTAGGTTGCTTTTTGCTTTCTTTGCTTGCTCAACGATGGGTACCAGCAACATGAAAAAAACCGGTAGCAGAATTGTTCTACCACCGGTTTTGTTTATGGAAGATTTAGGAGTGGAGGGTGCGTCCTTTAAAGGTGAGCTCAGCAATCCCTGACTTGTCTAGATCGCCCAGGCCAAGAGACTTCATCTTCTCGTATTGCTTCCAAGTTGACTTTGCAAGAGGAAGCTTTAACCCAGCGTTTTCACCTAGTCTGAGAGCGATTCCACTGTCCTTGGCAGCATGAGCTGCGCTAAAATAACATTCATGATCTTTAATGACCATATCCTCGCCGTCTGTTTCAAGGACTCGGCTGTTTGCGCCGGTTTGACTAAAGACCTCCCGTACGGTAGCTAAATCCAATCCGAGCGAGTCGGCTAAGCCGAGGCCTTCAGCGAGGCCGGCTGTGTTGATGTTCATAACCATATTAACCAATGCTTTCAATTTGGCAGCACTTCCGGTGTCTCCGATATATCGATTGGTGACTGATAGTGCGTCAAGGATTGGCTTGGCTCGGTCAAAAGCAGCCTGTTTGCCACCACACATCAGGTAAAGGGTGCCTTCACGAGCTTGTGTGATAGAACTAGCCATGCAGGCCTCCAACGTTTGAGCTTCATGCTTACTTGCCCATTGCTCTACTCTTTGATGAGTAGAAGGACTTACAGTTGCACAGTTGATGAAAAGACGGCCATGTGCACGAGCCAGCAGTGAGCCAGTTCCATTGAACACGCTTTTCATCGCTTTGTCATCAGTGACGACTGTTATAATCACGTCAGAGTTCTTGGTGACGTGTGATAGTTTTTCGTAGTAGGTGGAATTTAGTTCTTCCGCCAATGCTTTGGCTGTTTCTGCGTTAACGTCGCTTATAGCTGTTATAGTGAAGTTTTGGTCGTTCAACCTTCGGGCCATATTGGCTCCCATACGACCCACTCCGACGATTCCAATTCGTTCAGACATAGTGTGAGAAGGATACAGTTGTGTTAATTTTACGCTAAAACAAGCGTAATTGGGTTGCTTAGAGTCACCCTAAAGTGCAATGAAAGGTGAGGCAACGGTTTTTTAGGCCGAATTTGCCAAATTTTCCCCAAAAAGCTCCAGTGTTGGAGAGGGGGTCACTTGGGAGGTAGGATGTACATTTACCTTGTTTAGACCGATTTGCATCAGTTTATCTTTAATTTCGTTCTGAGCGAGTTCTGGGGTATTGCAATCGCGGCTAAGGTGCGCGCAAAACACATGTTCCATGCCTTCATGTGCCAGCTGCTCGAGAAAAGTGGCGGCTCCCTCATTGGAGAGATGGCCGTGCCTGCTAAATATTCTTTGTTTTAAGGCCCATGAGCGCCGATGGTCATTATTGAGCATATCTATGTCATGATTGGTCTCCAATAGCAGGATTTCGACATTACGGATGCGGTCGGCGATCAGTCGGGTGCCTTGGCCTAAATCCGTCAGAAAACCAATGCTACCGGCTGGGGCATGGAGGACAAAGCCCATCGGGTCTATTGCGTCGTGAGGCACCGGAAATGTATCAACGGAGAAATCTCCCACCGAAAAGTCTCGTCCTGTCTCGACGATCCTGAAGTCGAATTCCGTTTCGTGATATCGTGATATTTCCTTGGATGTGTGGCGGTTGCAGTATACCGGAATACCCAGCTTGGCTGCTAAAACTCTCAACCCATTAATATGATCGGTATGCTCGTGTGTGATTAATATGCCATCCAGTCGCTCAGGGGTTCTTTCAATGTCCAGTAATCCTTGGCGAATTCGTTTGGCGCTGATTCCGCAATCAATTAACAGGCGTGTGCTAGAAGTCTCCACATAAGCAGCATTGCCTGCAGAGCCGCTGGCAATAATTTTAAACTTCAAAACCTCCATTGAGTTCAGATTAGGTGAATCGATTTGTTTCCGACAAACTCAATTGATTCACATATCAATTTCCACCTCAAACTCCAAAACGGCGGTCGTTTAAAGCAGGTTGCGTGCCATTGAGCTTGATTTTTGGAAAGTAAAAGTGTATTTAGAGTTCAGCCGACCATGGCTTTCGAACCTAGAATGCATCTCGGACAGAAACTGGCGCAAGTCCAGGTGATGTCCCCACAGATGCAACAGTCCCTTGCCTTCCTTCAGGCGCCAATGCTTGATTTGCAGGGAATGATCAACAAAGAACTGCAGGAAAATCCGGTCCTAGAAGAGGTGCCGATTGAAGATCAAAAGTCGGCAGATGGAGAGGGGGCTGCAGAATTAATTGGTGTACCTGATCAAAATGAAGAGGCTGAACCACCTGCTGATACTAAGGTCGACCCTACTGACGAATCTAACAATGAGCCCTTCGATGATTTTCAGGCTGAAATGGAGCGCTTAGCTGAAATTAGTGAGGAGTGGCGTGAACACCTTAATGGAGCACAAACTGCGCCCGTTAGCGGAGGGACTCAGGAGGATAGGGAAAAGCGCGACTACCTGTTTGATACCATGACCGCTAATGGCACTCTTTCCGAACATTTGCTTAGTCAGGCTCATTTGAGTGATCTGGATGAAAAAGAGATGGATGTCGCTGAGATTGTAATTGGCAATATTGACGAAAACGGTTTTTTGCAATCAACAGTAGAAGAACTTGCTGATGTGGCTGATTCCGACGTGGATACGGTTGATGAAGTGCTTTCGGTGATTCGCTCCTTTGATCCATCAGGGGTGGGGGCGACTGACTTACGCGAATGTCTTCTGCTTCAACTGGAGCGAAAAGGCAAATTGGACTCAATTGAATATGTAGTTGTGGATAAGCACATGGACGCACTTGGTCGCCGTCGTTTCCCTGAAATTTCAAAGGCTGTTGGGTTAAGTATAGATGAAATTCAGAAAATTGCTGAGAATATCGGTCAACTGAATCCAAGGCCAGGGAGCGCTTTTGAAGAAACTTCTGAACAGTATGTTGTCCCAGAGGTTTTTGTTGAGTGGAAGAATGATCAGTGGGAAGTCCACTCTAACCGCGAGGAGATGCCTCAGATTCGAATTAGTAACACCTATAAGGATTTGATGTCTCAAGCACGGGACTCCAAAGATGTTCGTGAATATATTCGAGGGAAAATTAGGGATGGAAATTTTCTCATTAGAAGTATTCATCAACGTCATGATACGATTCTCAAAATTGCCCGAGAAATAGTTGTTAGGCAGTCGGATTTCTTGGAGAACGGTGTTAGTCATCTTAAGCCCATGACAATGTCAGAAATTGCGGAGAAGGTGGAAGTGCATGAGACCACGGTTAGTCGTGCGGTATCAGGTAAGTATATGAAAACCCCGCAAGGCCTTTATGAGATGCGATATTTTTTCACTGGAGCTATTCAGAGTTCTGACGGTGGAGAAGGTAAGAGCAACACTAGCGTTAAGCAGATATTATCTGAGCTAGTGGAAGGTGAAGACAAATCCAAACCTCTCTCCGATGAGGCCATTGTTAAATTGATGGGGGAGAAAAAAGTGAAAATTGCTCGTCGGACTGTGGCTAAGTATCGCGGTGAGCTAGGGATTTTGCCTTCTAGTATGCGGCGGGTATACTAGTTTTCTTCGTTTGCAAGTTCAGCCTTGGTATGGCTTTGCAGCTTTTCGAGGTCTTCTCTGATATCAGCCTTTGTCTTACGGTCCATTCGGTCGGTGAAGAGGATGCCGTGTAAATGATCCGTTTCGTGTTGAATGCAACGTGAGAGTAGTCCGCCGCAAACAAACTTAATGGTTTTTCCATCTTCGTTAAGTGATGTGACGCGGATCTTCTCCGGTCTGCCGATATCGGCGTAGATTTCCGGAAAACTTAGGCATCCTTCGGGCCCCATCACCTCACTGGAAAGTGGTTCTATTTCCGGGTTTAAAAGCACAAGAGGCATTATTGAATTAGGGTCAGCTTCTTTTCCGTCCAGTTCTAATGTTGAAGGCCTATCTTCAACTGGCCTGATATCGATAACCGTAAGTTGCAGAGCTTCACCAACTTGTTGTGCGGCTAATCCAATTCCGCGATTTTCGTTCATAGTATCAACCATGTCTTCAATTAACTTTTCGATTTCAGGTGTGATCGATTTTATCTGGTCCCCTTTTTTGCGTAAAATGGGGTTGCCGTAGTAGGCCAGAGGTAAAATCATATTAGTCCTGTATGTCGAGCAGCTTGAGGACGCGTTCAAGATCCTCATCAGAAAAATATTTAATTGTTAAAGTCCCTTTACCTTCGCGATAGGTTAGGCTGACTTTAGTGCCCAGCTTTTCCCTGAGACGATTTTCCAATGAAGTGACATGGACGCCTTGGTCGTGGTGAGCCTTGTTTTTGCCTGACGTTGGTGATCCGTTTTTTAGGCTTCCAATCAGCTCTTCAGTTTGTCTTACACTCAGTGATTGCTTGATGACTTTTTCAGCTATCAATTTTTGATGATCTGCGCTTTCTGCTCCCAAAATCACTTTTGCGTGTCCGACGCTTAAACGATCCGTTTTTAAATGGGCAAGCACTTCATCGGGTAAATTGAGTAATCTTAATGCATTGGCTACGCTCGCTCGGCTTTTACCTACTCGTTGAGCGGCTGTCTCCTGTGTTAGGTTAAAGGCTTCTATGAGAAGTGCGTAGCCTTCAGCCTCTTCGATGGGGTTAAGGTTTTCACGCTGTAGGTTTTCCACCAGTGCCATTTCCAGCACCTGAGTGTCATTTGCAGTACGGATCACCACGGGTACCGTTTTGAGGCCAGCTATTTGTGCAGCCCGCCACCTTCTTTCTCCCGCAATGATTTGAAACTGATCGCCCTCATTTGTGCGAACGATCAGGGGCTGAATTATTCCATTAGCTTTGATTGACTCGGCCAATTCTTCCAAGGGTTGCCGCTCAAAGTTTTTTCGAGGCTGCGAGGGGCAGGGGTGTAGCTTTTCAATCTGAACCTCTAGGGGGGAGCCCTCTTCAACCTGAACTTCAGGTGAAGGGGGTGTCGGAGCCTCCTCAGATGAGGCTTCGCTCGATGTGGCCTTTTTCCCTCCTAATAGAGCTCCTAGTCCACGGCCCAATGCATTCTTGGCCATGAGGGTTTTTGAACATGTGACATTAGGATGTCAAAAGCCGGATATTCACACTAAAATACAAACAGTGAGTCACAAAACAGGATGGATTAATCAACGCGTAGCTCATTTAGAGGGAAAAGCGCGAGATGCAAGGTTTCTTGGGTTCTTTGAGTGTTTTAATGCGGGGGAATATTATGAGGCACATGATGTATTGGAAGATTTGTGGCTGGAATCAAAAAATCATCCGGATGCGAATTTTTATAAGGCACTGATCCAATTAGCCGGAGGTTTTGTGCATTTAACCATGCACGAAAACCCAAAGTGGCCGGCCGCCGGTCCGCGACTGCGGCCTGCCCATACCCTCTTTTCAAAAGCCAGGGCATATTTGGAGAATTATCCGGATCACCATCATGGTTTGGATTTAGCGGAAACCAAGGGGTTGATTGACCAGTGGTGTGCACATTTGGAAGAGGGTGAGTTTAAAGTGAACCCCTTGCCTACGGTTGAAGCGCCCACTCTTGAGGTGGAATGAACAACTGAAGCTTGCCTGTATTGAGGTCTCTTTTTACCGTCGTCAACCATGAGTGCCGAAGAGGTTGACGCCAAAATCACTGAAATTCCGGGACGGATTGCCGCACTGGGCCATCGCGTGTTGGATGGAGGGCAGATCGATCGTGAGGAGGCAATGTTTCTCTTTGGTCTGGAGAACAGTGCAGACATCCATACGTTGCTTTCCTGGGGAAATCGAATCCGTGAGCATTACAAGGGCAACAAGATTCATCTATGCTCTATTGTGAATGCCAAGGCCGGCGCCTGTTCAGAGAATTGTTCATTCTGTTCACAGTCAGCTGCTTACCAAACAGGTTCACCTCGGTATGGTTTTATTGATCCTGAACCAGTAGCTGATGCCGGGGAAGAAGCCAATCGCAACGGGGTAACAGCGGTGGGCTTAGTGGCCGCTTGGCGTGGGCTAAAGGAAGGGCCGATGCTTGATGAGGTCTGTGACCGCATTGCAGAGATGAAAGAACAGGGACAGACACGTCCTGATGCCTCATTGGGGCTAATTGAAAGTCAAGAAGTGGCTAATCGACTTAAAGAAGCTGGGCTGGAATGTTATGGGCACAATCTGGAGAGTTCTAAAAGATTCTTTCCGGAACATTGTACGACTCATACTTATGAGGATCGTATCAAGACCATCGGTTATTTGAAGAAAGCCGGTATCAAAATTTGTAGTGGTGGAATTATTGGGATGGGGGAAACCCGTGAAGACCGGTGTGATTTGGCAATGAGTCTACGTGAAATAGGCGCTAGTGTGGTTCCGGTTAATATTCTCAATCCCATTGAGGGGACGCCTTTGGAAAATCAGGAACCGCTTCCTCCTTTGGAAATTCTCAAGACCATTGCTTGTTTTCGGTTCATCATGCCCACCAAGGAGATCATGATTGCCGGCGGGCGGACGGTAAATTTGCGGGATCTCCAATGTATGATCTTTCAGGCCGGCGCCAGTGCCTTAATGGTGGGCAACTATCTTACCACCTTGAATCAACCTGTGGAGCAGGACCTGCAAATGCTTCGCGATCTGGGCTTGGACCCTGATTGGGATGAGTTTGATGAGGGTGAGACCGGTGGTTGTGGGTGTGGTGAGAAGGATTCTTGCGATACTTCTGAATCGGCTGAGGTTGCTGCTGCGGTTACAGCCTAGGTAAGTGAAGCCACTAGGCCTTAATCATGGGGGCTACTTAGGCGAGACTATCGATATTGAATCGGTCCTATCTGATTGCCACACTGCAGCAGAAGACCATGGGTGGACGGTTCATTGGCTTGAAACTGAAAATGGCTTGCGTCTTCTTGCCCTGCACCGCGCTGCAGAAACTGCAAACCGCAAAATCTATCTTTCCAGCGGCATTCATGGTGACGAACCAGCTGCGCCTCTGGCCATGTGTCGGCTTATCACGGAAAATGAATGGCCCGATGACGTGGAACTGTGGATTTGTCCCTGCCTTAATTCCACGGGCTTTGCGGATAACACAAGAGAGAATGCAGCAGGTGATGATCTAAACCGTGATTATAAACATCTAAATACACCGGAGATTCGTGCGCATACGCAGTGGCTTCAAACGTTGCCTGACTTGGATTTCACTATTCAACTTCATGAAGATTGGGAGGCAAAAGGGTTCTATCTTTATGAACTTAAGATGGATGATGAACCGACTCAGCCTCGCCGTGTACTCGAGTCGGTAAAAACTGTGTGTCCGATCGATGAGTCTCCTGAAATTGATGGGCGCCAAAATGATCGTGGCTTAATCGCTCCGGAAATGGATCCGAGACTGCGCGATTTATGGCCTGAGGCGTTATGGTTGGTGATGAACAAAACTAAACTCAGCTATACCTGCGAGGCTCCCTCGGATTTCCCGATAGCAACAAGAGTGGAAGCCTTGGTGAGGGCAGTTAGGAGTCTTTTGGCTCAGCGAGAATAGTTTGGAACACATGTCTGGATTATAAACCGCGGTTATTATTATAGAATCTGCTGTCTTGCGTGAGAATTCTACCGGAGGTAAGAATGTGGGTATGAAGAAGCTCTTAATTTTGATGATGGCTCTTGTAATGAACGGATGTACTGCGCCTGTTCTTGGGCTAGTCAAAAAGAACAATGCCAATATGGCCAAATTGAGAACTGGAATGGCTACGGAACAAGTCCTTGAAGTGATGGGGCCAGCGGATAAAACCGAGGCATATGAAGTGAAATCTGGAGGAACTATGATGTTTTTATTTTATCGGACCCAAATTGATTATAATTTTAACTTACAAGATAAACATTGGACTCCGGTGTGTATTATTGATGGGAAGCTGAAAGGCTGGGGGCGCAACTATTACGACGATATCATCAAGATTCGCAAAGAGATCATAAGAAAGTAATCATGACCAAGTACATCCTGCCATTACTGCTGATTCTGTGTGTGCCTTTGATGGCCGACGAGAAAAAGGATAAGGAGGAGTTTGAGGAGACGAAAGCACTGGCAGAGAAGGGAAATGTCAGAGCGCAATACAACCTTGGGGCGATGTATGACAATGGCGAAGGAGTGGAGCAGGATTTCAAGGAAGCAGTAAAGTGGTACCGAAAAGCTGCTGAGCAGGGGCATGCAAATGCGCAATACAACCTTGGGGCGATGTATGACAATGGCGAAGGAGTGGAGCAGGATT
>CAJWKQ010000076.1 GCA_913041895.1 uncultured Verrucomicrobiales bacterium | reverse complement strand
CACTCATCTTAATATTGAGTGGTTCAGGGATGTCGTACATAGACTGGCGATACAATCGCAGTTCCGGTCCGCAATGAGTATGTGAACAATTGAGGAGCACATTAGCTGATGTAAGGCCGTAACGGTCTTTCGCACCTTCCAAAACGGCTCGAGACATATCAGGTGTGACTACCAGTAGATCGAGCGTTACGAACACAACCCGGACACCGCTTGCATCCTGCAACGCCAATGCCTTGGCTCGCAAATCTAGATCAGTGCCTTCAGAAGGTTTATTGCGAGAAGCATACCCCCCCATCCAATAAGCTCCTTCTGGAGTAATCTTTGTTTGAGCAACACCCGCCTTCCACGAAAAATCCGCCGTATACCCCAAGGATACTAGAGCGACTGTGGCTATTATAATCAGTAAACAACGCACCGTTGAAATTCTAGATTTTTTAAATGAGCTCACGAATGACTTCACCATCAGGCAAAGCGTACATCGGGCGATCGTCTGGTGTTTTAAGCTCAGCTTTTGGATCTAAGCCAAGTGCGTGGTACACTGTTGCTGCGAAATCCGGAACTGAAACAGGCCGTTCGGTAATTTCTGCAGCATGTTTGTCGGTAGCCCCCAATACCATGCCGGTCTTGATACCACCGCCACCTAAAGTGAGGCTAAACGCATTTTTCCAGTGATCACGCCCTGGCCCACGCGCATCGTCGTTGAGGCGCGGAGTACGGCCAAATTCGCCGGCTGTTATCACAAGAGTATTATCCATCATCCCACGCTGGTGTAGATCATTTAATAGCGCAGCGTAACCCTGATCATAAGCAGGCACTTCCTTACGAAGACGAGGGAAGACCTCGGGATGATGATCATAGCCATAGCGGATATAGCCCTTAACGGTGACAAAGCGCACCCCTGCCTCCACCAACCGACGTGCAAGTAGCAGTCCTTGACCCACACGGTTGCGGCCGTATGCATCACGAACTTTCTCCGGTTCCCGGCTAATTTCAAATGCCTCCTTTGCCTTAGCAGAAGTAATCATGCCAAAAGCACGTTCCTGAAATTGATCGTATGTACGGGCAAATGCCTGTTGATGTTCTGCCTTCGCGTGAAAGTTGTCCAAGGCATTGAGCAGTCCCTTACGGTAATCCATTCGGTTCCCAGCAAGGGGTGAACTAAAAGCATTAACCTTGAAGCTCGCGCTATTGGGATCAGGTTCCACAATGAATGGATCATAAGGTCGGCCGAGGTAGCCGCCTTGACCAGGGACACCAAAGTTGGTGCTGGTAATGGTGCCCAGCTGCACAAAAGGCGGGGTTTCACGTGCGCGTTGTTCCTGCTGATGGGCAATCATCGCTCCAAAACCAGGAGGGATAATCGTTTTCGTCCATCGATTGCCGCTCATCAGATGATGATCGCCTTGGCCGTGCGAACCCGTATAGGAATGCATTGAACGAATGATAGAAAATTTATCAGCACACTTGGCCATGTTGGGCATCAGTTCACCAATATGCGTGCCGGGCACATTGGTCGGGATCGGCCGCAGCTCCCCGCGAATCTCTGAGGGCGCGTTGGGCTTCAAGTCGTACATGTCGATGTGGCTTGGCCCACCCAACATCCACAACAAAATACAGTTTACTTCACGCTTTGGTTTGGCCGCCTGCTGCGCCCTTAAAACCTGTGGCAAACTCAAACCCAGTGCAGTCAACCCGCCCAAACGCAAGGCTTCACGTCGCGAAACCGAATTCCATGAAGTAAGTCGTTTTTGCTCAGCCATCTAGATATAATTATTGTTCTCCCATCATCAACCTAAGTCAAACCCATTAAAGGTAACGGAAAGAGACAGTGGAAGTCCTTGAGCAGAGATGGCCAAAAGACGTAGAATAGCGGGCATGAAAGCAGCACTGATAACTTTATTGGCTTTGGGAGTGTGTCTACCCTTTCTAGCGCAGGATAAACCGAAACCTGTGGCCACTTCGGGGAACGTTGAATGGCATAAGGAAGAGATGTGCCAATTCGTTTTTTTTGCGGTACTTGAAGGCCTTTACCGCGATGGAGTTCAGAACGAAATTGTCGATGCAATCATCGGTCAAAAGATTCCAAAAAAAGAGGATAAAGTGAAAACACACTTCGTCTTTCGCTGCAAACTCTGCCACGCAACCTACGAGGCGTTTCGTACTTACCGAAACCGACCAGCCTTCATGCAGACCAAGGGGTCGTCAACTTTCGGCAAAGGGGCTAATCTTGCCTTGATTAAAAAATTAAGCAGTAAAGATGCCCGCACCCGTATCTATACCATGGGCGCAATGATCCGCCCCTGGATCATGCACCGTATAAAGGAAACGCGCAAAACTCCTGAGGAAAAAACCGCGATGAAAAAAGAGTTCATGAAGTATGCACAGGAAGGGTCCGATCTACTCACGACTCACAAGAGAGCAAAGGATGGTTTTTATCTAGATTGGTCGTTTTACGGCAGCTGCCAAGCATGCGAAGCGGCGAAGGATTTGGGTAAAGCGGGTTTTTGACCTCGGCATCCTCCCCGCTATCAGTCCCCCCTTAAGCAGGCTTAGCGGTGCTGATTTTAATTACAAAGTTATCCATCCATGAAGCCCCGTATTAAACTGGCTGAATCAACCTTCACTGGCGACATATTATCCCTGACTGAACACGATGGCTCCTATTCGATCTCTCTGGATGGCAAGGAGCTGATGCATTCGCGCGCTAACGCTTCAGAGCTCCTGCTTGGCAGTTTGGGCGTCGCCCGATTGAATAATGAGACGAGTGGACGTGTTTTGATTGGGGGGCTTGGGCTTGGGTTTACGCTCAAAGGGGTGCTAGAATCAGTTGAGGACAAAACCATCATTGAGGTGGCCGAAATGATCCCGGAAGTTATCGAGTGGAACCGCACCTATCTAAAAAACCTAAATGGTTCACTCCTCGACCATCCACAGGTGGAGATTCGACTGATGGACGTGACCCGCCTGATTCAGGAGGCCAAGCCCCATACCTATGACGCAATCTTGCTGGATGTAGATAATGGACCCAATGCCATGGTGTCTGATACCAATGCTTCCCTCTACTCCAAAAACGGTATTCGGTCCATCTGCCGGGCATTGAAGAACGATGGACGATTGGTAGTTTGGTCGGCGGGATCTGACCACGGATTTGAGAAGCGCATGGGTCACGCTGAACTAAAAGTCGAAACAGTTCGCGCCAAGGCCCACGCGGGTGCAAAGAGCCCTTCTCATTTTATTTTTTTGGGGGACTTATAACAAACCGACAAAAAATAGAGAGATATGGTAATGGGTCGCTTCTTCTCTAGCCTGTTAAACCAGCAGCTGTTTCACCACGCTGGTGCTATCAGCATAACGGTCAGTCTTTAAGCCCAAAGCCTGCATTTGGGTGAGCCAGAGGTTGGCCAAGGGTAACCCTTGCTTTGGATCGACGTATTTGCCCTTCTCTTTGGCAACCGGGCCTGAAGTTTCGGACAGGTTAACATGTTTGCCATTGAGAATCTTCCCACCACCTGCACCCGCTACAATAATGGGTAAGGCACTGTACTGGTGGGTTGCTCCATCACCCAGACCGGAACCATAGGTGAAGAGGGTATTATCCAAAAGCGAGGTACCATTGGCTTCCTCAATCCTGTCCATCTTCTCAATCATATAGGCAAACTGCGCCATATGGAATCGGTCCACCTTTTCTAGGTCCGCAATAAACTTACCCTGATTGTGCGACATACCATGGTGACTGCGTGGCTTATCAAAGAGGCTCTCGTACATATAAGGCGTATCCCAACGTTCGGGACCAACCATGAAAGTGGCGACGTTGGTCAAGCCCGTTTGCAGGGCAACCACCATCAGATCGCCCATTAGCCGGATGTATTCGCCACGCGGCAAGTGGGCTTCAGCCGGCTCCTCAAGTTTCACGCGCTTGAGTTCACCCTTCATTCGTTCCAAGCGGTCCACTTGCTGTTCAATCGTGCGAACGGAATCAAAGTACTCATTAAACTTCTGCTGATCAGCGTAGCCCAGTCGCCCCTTAAGTGACCGCGCATCCTCTAGGACTAGATCGGTAATGTTTCGATAAGCTTCCAATTCGCGCGTGCCAAACAGCCGCCGGTAAGCCTTGCGTGGATCGCGCAGCGAAGGCGCCACATGACCGGTTCCATACCACGAGATGTTATCAAAGTGAATGGACTCCTTGTTATCCTTATGACTGTTACTGCTAAATTCCAGCGTGCGAAAAGGCGTATCCTTACCCAATTGTTGAGCGAGAATATGGTCGAGCGTGCGCGCCTGCGGGTAAGGCGATTGAGTCACAGTAAAGGCACTAGCACTGGTTAGAAAACAAGAGGCACACTGGGCGTGCACATCGGTACCGGGCTGAAAGGTGCGGTCCAGCCCCGTAACCAGTGTCACCTTATCCTTCACCTTCGCCAAAGGCTGCATGGTCGGCGTTAACTTGAGTGGATGAACCCCTACGGGAATACGCGCCCCATTACCGAGTGCCTGCCGGTTCGAGGTAAACTTCGGAATAGGTCCATTTTCCTCACCCGGAAAAAAACCGCGTCGCACCACTCCGATGGGAACATAAAAAAACGCCGCACGCTGGGCGGGTTTCTTATTGGGTGCAGCCAACCCAAGACTTTCCATCCAAGGCAAAGCCAAGGCAGCGCCACCGAAGCCTCTCAAGAATGCTCGTCTGGAAGTGTGCGTCATCGTGTTTCCTTTGTACCGATTTTGGAGGAGTTTGCCGAGGCTGTTTTTACCCGTGGCCGGCTAACAAAAGGCGCACTTTGAACCACCTCGTGAATAAGCGTTTGGAGCTGATAACCTGAAGCAACTGTTTTTTCAGTAATCTGATCCAAGGCCGGAGCATCCGTTGGATCCAATCCACGACCCAGCGCAAAGGAAAGCATATGGCCTGCAAAAGCGCGGGTAAAACGGTCTTTCTCAGATAAAATAGCATCCTTAAATTCCACTACACCTTTAAACTGGTGTTTACGGAATAGCACCCCGGAGGCATCCACTTTCCGCCCGTTTTCGTAATTATCACGCCATTGACCCACGGGATCAAAATTCTCCAAAGCAAATCCCAACGGATCCAGCTTGGCATGGCAACCGGCACAGGTGGCATTTTCTCGGTGTTCAGCAAAGCGTTCACGTAAGGTCAGATTTTTGTCTGAGTCTTTGTCTTCACTCAAAGGCGGCACATTA
Source organism: uncultured Verrucomicrobiales bacterium (assembly GCA_913041895.1). Classification (GTDB taxonomy): domain Bacteria; phylum Verrucomicrobiota; class Verrucomicrobiia; order Limisphaerales; family UBA1100; genus UBA1100. The sequence continues at coordinate 8,246 of CAJWKQ010000076.1, read as the reverse complement.
GCCGGAGGAGGCTCAGGGGGTGCATTGAAAATCACGCTGGCAACCCAAGCGCCGCGAGTGATCGGTTTGGTTTCATCCGGACCGGAAGTCATCGTCATCACTGCTGCAGTAGTAATGATCCCACCCTGACGGCGATCGGTAACGGGTTGGCGCGTGAACTGCAACGTCACCGGTCCAGTGATTTTTCCGATCGACTTGTCTCCATACCATTTGCGCAAACGGCCGGATCGGTAAGCGTAATTTGAATCAATAAATTCAAGGATGGAGCGATTCTCGATCAGCACCGTCTCAAAGAGCAGCAAAGGCTCCATCATCATGTCCATAGTCGTCCGATAATCGGGCGCGGCATAATAGAAGTTCGGGTATTTCTCCTTGTCGGGAACCGATGAGATGATGCGATCCAACTGCAACCATTGAGAGGGGAAGCTGTCACAGAAACGCTTTAATTTAGGATCAGCCAACATGCGATTTACCTGAGCTTTCAAAACCTGTGGCTCGGAAAGTTGTTCTTTATTTGCCAATTGCAGGAGTTCCTCATCAGGAATACTACCCCAAAGAAAAAACGAGATCCTCGAAGCCAAATCATAACTATCCAAAGGCTTGATTTTCTCAGATGCTGTAGGCTGGTCATAGAGGTACAAAAACCGCGGTGAAGCCAGCACCGCAGAAGCCGCTTCCCTCATCGCAGTTGTGAAGTCCGTTCCCGCATCAAGCTGACGATGGACGTGTTGCGTGTAACGGTTTAGCACTTCCTCTGGAACCGGCCGTCGAAATGCACGTGTCATGAATCCACGCAATCGATTACGCACCACCGACTTGGGTTGAGTTCCCTCAGGCAAAACAAAGAAATCTTTCCATATCCCAACGGTCCGTCCATCAAAGTTTGGACTCTGCACAATACGTCGACTCAGCTTGAAAAAGGCCTCCATTAAAAATGGTGAAAGTGAGAGATGATCGCCACGGTTATCAAAACCATGCTCAGCACGAGGATCCTTTGGGAAAGGACCAACGCCTGCTAGACGCGGCTCAATCAACCCAGACTTGCCCAAAGGACGACTGCTAATCGTGACCGTTTCTGGCATTTTCTTTTCCTTACTCTTGAGGGCCTTGGCAAAATACCCATTGCGATCGCGCATCATTTTTTCAGGCAATGGAAATACAGATACCTTGAGACCAAACAAGTCCTGCACCGCATTATTGTATTGCAGCCGGTTCATCCGTCGGATCGGAATAAGCGCAAAGCCCTGCCCGTCCGAAACCGCAGAATGCAGCAACTCACGAAGTTCCTTTACTGCCGCCTTACGTACTTCGTTCTTCAGCTCAGGTTCCTTTTCCGGCGGCATCTCACGCGCAGCCAGTACTTCAATAATGGTTTGGAGCCGCTCAAGATCAGAGGTCAAATCCTGTGCATTGCGAATCTTTAATAAATCAACCTTACCTTTAACTTTCCCATCCTTGCCGTGGCATTTAATGCAACTTTGCTGAAATAGCGACAGAGTGTTCTTGCCGTCCTTAGCGCAAACACCACCTCCAACAAAAAATAGGATGAAAATGCCAATCCAAATACGCATCACACGCATCCTCTCACCTGAACAAGGATATTTCAACTGCTTCTGAAGCAATCCATCCAAAAAGAACTGCAAGCTACAGTCATCATATAACTGTACCAACCCCTAAGGATAATTCATGATAGTTCAACGCTCGGATGCAATCGGTCAAAAAACAGAATAACAGTCTCATTATATCCACGCCTTTTTTAATACAGCTCCTTAGGCTATTCCTTTATAATAAAACAATAACCGTAGATCAGCGCACCCATCTAGTACTGATCCAAATACGGTACCTTTGGTTTTTCAAGTCGACCAGAACCATCCCCTTCCAACAAATTCAAAGAATTGACTATTCGTGTGAGACCCATGTGAATTATCGAAACGACTCCAGGCGTAGACATCGACGGCGGGTTGAAAACGACATATATACGGTCAGCTTAGTTTTAAATTTGGATCTTGAGAAGATTAAGCTCGCGCGTTTTCAAGGCCCTGGCAACTCAAGGCGTGATGATGATCAATCACGCGAATTTACCGATGCCTTGCAGACTTTTACAGGCCTGCCTTTAACCAATCCCGAACTGGATATCCCTGAAGATGGCGGTCTTTTTTCGCTGCTTGATCATGACCTGCAAAAGGTCCTCGAGCTCTGCTGCATGTATCTGGTATCACTGGACGAGGAGTTTACCCCCATCGAACAGGATTGGGTTGATGAAAAATTCGGTTCCGGAACATCCGAGCGATTCATCAATGAAATACAAACCATCCATTGGGAAACTTGCTTCATTGAAATCCGCCAACAACTCAGAGCCTTGCCTCCAAAAGATCAAATGTATGCCAAGACCCAGGCCAAACACCTTTTCCAAAGATTAATGGAGGCAGACAAACTAAAAGGTCCCGAACAGGAGAGACTCGATCACCTAATGGGCTTTATTCGTGAGGCCTGTTACTCTAATGAAAAACCACCGGGTTAATGCTGCCAAACGGCATAACCATCGGCCCGCAAGTCCTCGGCCAGTGAAACTTCCTTGGCCGCGGCCTCCTTGTAACTCATGGGATTATAACAATCATAGATTCTGGGAAGGAGATGTAGCCCGTATTTCTGGACGTACTTGTTAGACTTGTAACCGCGTTTGTGATTCCTGAAGCGCTCCTTGGGGTCCAAACCCGTCATGCCCACGTACATTGGGGTAAGGAACGGGTCATAATCCGGATTTGCCTCCACAAACTTTTTATCCCGCAATACCGCATCATCCAATTCAACCACATAAACATTATGATGTTTCTTGGCCATTCAGTAACAGTTGGGCAAAAAACATTATAGGAATGCCCCTAGGAGAATAAACGTGAGGGACAGAAACCAGACCAATCCTAAAACACCCAGAAGGATGTTATACCATTTAATCTGATAATTTCCATCAACTACAGGAAAGGATTTATATCCAGATGCCATGACCAACCCCGCAATGAGCGCCACAAAGTAACCACACCCCATGCCTTCAAGCGCCCCCCGAATTAATCCTATCAAGAGTTTTGCCCCACCCCCACTTTCGACTCCCTGGGATCCTTTCCAAACCATCATAACAATGACGTACGCAGCCATGAAAATAAAATAAATCCTGAAAAAGTTTAACAAGGCGGCCAACTGCAAATTTTTTGGCGCCTCAGGTCCTCGAGTTGAAGTCACTTCATTTTCAGAGTCAAGTTTCGGATTCGGACTGTTTTCTTTTAAATTCTCTTCGTCAGCCATGAACCAGTTTCTAGCAGACTGTCGGTAATTATTCAAGAGTGCGAACTTTCAAAGATTGCCCTTAGCCTCCAACTGCCAACACGATAGGCGCTCCTAATGAAGCCGGTTGTATTTTTTTTGCTCGCTGTTCTTTTAACTGGAACTGGCTGCCAAACCATTAGCTACTACACTCAAGCCGCAAAGGGACAGGCTCAGGTTTTGTTCGGACAACAACGCATCTGCGAAATGGTCAAGGACCCGGAGCTCCCCGAAGATCTTAAGGAGAAATTGCAGCTGGTACTGGAACTTCGTGAGTTTGCCCGCAACGAGCTCAAGATGAACCCAGGTAACAACTATTTAAAATACCGGGATCTCGATCGTAAATACGTCCTGTGGGTTGTATATGCCGCGCCGGAGCTGAGCGTAAAACTCGAGACATGGTGGTACCCGATTGTAGGCGAATTCACCTCTAGAGGATTTTTTGTTGAACAGGATGCCAGAAAATTTGCAGCCCGATTACAGGAGGAAGGAAAGGATGTGTTTGTCGGAGGCGCACCGGCTTATTCCACTTTGGGTTGGTTCAATGATCCAGTCCTTAACACCTTCATTAACTATCCTGAGGCTGATTTCGCCGAACTGATATTTCATGAGCTGGCACATCATCATTTGTTTATTAGCGGTGATGCGACCTTCAATGAAAGCTTTGCCACCGCAGTAGCTCAAATCGGAGTAGCCATCTGGCTGAAATCCAATCGTGGAACTGAACAACACGATGTATATCTAGCCCGATGTGCCCGTAGACATACCCTCAGCGAGCTATTGGCTGTTAGTCGTAATAACCTAAAAAAACTCTACGGCTCGAATAAATCGGAGTCGGAAAAGCGCGAAGGTAAAAAGAAACTCATCACCTCATTAAAAATGGACTTGGTCGCCTTGAGTGAAAGCGATCCGGGCTACCGCAAGGTAGCAGTCTGGGCCAAGCGTCCCATTAATAACGCACTTCTCGGAGCACGTTCAGTATATCATCGTCGAGTCCCTGCCTTCTTTACGTTATATGAGAAAACTAATCGGGATATTGAGGTGTTCCTAGATGAAGTCGAAAAAATTGCCCGACTCAAAAAGAAAGAGCGCGACTCCCTTCTCGCTGACTACGAAATGAAGAGTCGCGCCAAAAAAAATAGCCCGATCAATCAAAACTAGCGGCCACGTGGGCCACCGCGTCCAGGACCACGCCCTTGGGGCCCTCTCCCTCTTTCAGGCCCACCTCTCCAAGATCCACCAGGCTGAGGCCCACGACCGCTCTGCGGTCCGCGTTGGACTTGAGGTCCGCGGCCCTGAGGCCCACGTCCTCTTTCCGGTCCGCGATGCGTTTCAGGACGACGACCATCGCGATCTCCATCACGTTCACGTGCTTCACGCCATTGCTTCATCCGCTCTTCCCAAGCCTTGCGCATGTCTTCTCCGCGATCATTACCGCGACCACGGGAATTTCTTTCTTCGCGTTCGCGGTCTTCACGCGCCTTCTTCATACGTTCTTCCCAAGCTTTACGCATGGCTTCTCCACGATCATCACGACCTCGTGAATCTCGTTCGGATCGCTCACGCATCTCTTGTGCACGTTGCATCCATTCACCGATAGCTTTACGCATTGCCTCTCCACGATCATTACCATTACCTCGTCCACGAGAATCTCTTTCTGCACGTTCACGTGCCTCGCGCCACTGTTTCATGCGCTCCTCCCAAGCCTTGCGCATGTCTTCTCCGCGATCTCTCCGGTCATGATTTCGGTGGCCTTTATGGTCGTTATGCTCTTGACGATGCTGATCCTGATTGTGGTGCGCTTCATGCATCCTCTTCTCTATTTCTTTGGCTAAATCATGACGACCTGCCGCCCGCAGATGGCCAATAGCCTGCCTAAGATGCTGCACTCGATCCTGTTCATGATCTTTTTTGCCTCGCTCTCCCTTGTCATGATCATGATCTCTGCCTTTCGTTTGAGGCTTCTTTGATTGAGAACTTTGAGAATCACGTGAGCGCGAGGAGTTATTCTGAGCTGAGGAACGGGTGCTGTAAGAACCTCCCAATTGAACCTGCACAGTCCTTGTTTTGCCTCCGCTTGAAATAAGCAAGGTTGCCTTTTGACCCGGTTTAGTCCTGGAGAGCCGCCCAATCAGGCCCGAATTACTTGTGACGCCTGCACCATTCATTTTTAGGATGATATCACCTTTTTTGAGTTTTGCGCGCGCTGCGGCAGTATTGGCATACACCTGACCGATCCGAAGTCCTTTGGGCTTGGATGATGACTCCACCGCGACGCCAAGATAACCACGGGATGAACCTCCTGATTGCGAGCTCTTTGCCTGAGAACCCCGCGAAGAAGAACTAGATGGGGGCATAATAACTGCATCAACAACATGGATTACGCCATTACTTGCCATTACATCAGTAGCAACAACCTTAGCTTTGTTTACAGTAACTCCTACTTCATCAACCCTTATCTCAAAGGACGAACCGTTAAGGGTCTTAACCCTACCACTCTTTACGTTCTTGGCCAGCACCCTGCCTGGAACCACGTGATAACTAAGAATGGAAATTAGCTTTTTCTTGTTCTCGGGCTTTAAGAGACTTTGCAGCGTGCCTTTGGGCAGTTTCGCAAAAGCTTCATCAGTAGGAGCAAACACTGTTAATGGCCCCTTGCTCTTTAATCTATCAACTAATCCAGCTGCTTTAACAGCAGCAACCAAAGTCCGGAAGGATTTGTTGCCTGCAGCAACCTCCACGATATCTCCGGTACGTTTGCGACTATTGTCATTACTGTGTTTACTCTTGTCGCCACCTTCGCCGCCTCCCCAGAGCCGCTTCCTTACCTCTATTAGTTTCTTTTGGGCATCTTCCTTGGAAAGTTTCCCCGCTTTTACCTCACCAGCAAAGTGTCTTTCAGCAGCCCGGTATCTTTCCAAACGCGGGTCTTCTTTGCTTTCTTCCTTTTTATCGCCCCCACCACGATTGGCCGCTTCCATACGTTTACGCAGTTCTGCTAACATCTTGGCAGCATCCTCGCGTTTAATTTCGCCACTCTTTACACCTTCCTCAATGCGTTTACGCCTAATTTCATAACCTTTTCTAGCATCAGCTTGACGATCATTGGACTGGCTTTCACGTCCACGACCTTCGTTATTACCGCGTTGGGCAGCCTCCATACGTTTACGAATCCCTTCCATTATCCGACCCGCATTTTCGCGTTTAATTCTGCCGCTCCTTACGCCCTCCTCAATACGCTTGCGTATCGCCTCCATATCCACACGTCCACGATCATCTCCTCGTCGCTGATTGGTGCGTGGGTTATCGCCACCGCCACGCTGGGCGACCTCCATACGCTTCTTTGCATCAACCATCATCTTGTCAGCTTGCTCGCGAGTCATTAACCCTTCTTTAACCGCGTAATCCAAACGACGCTTCACCGCTTCGGGGTCGAGCGGATTGGCTCGATCAGATCCGCGTAGCCGCTCCATCGCCTCACGAGCCCACTGGGCATCGCGACTGCCTCGCTCACGATCTCCACGACCGCGTTCCTGAGAATTACTTGAAATCACAGCCAGCATTAGAGCCAGAAATCCGTAGGTTAAGTTACTTAGTTTCATAATGATTCAATTATTAAAAAGGTCTCTTTCGTTTGAGGGACAACCCTCCACACCGCTGTCCTTTAATACGTTATCAGGAGTCTTAGAGTTACATAGACAATGTACTAAAGCAGGTGAAAATGCCCAAATCCCCTCACTTGTCAATAAACCCATGGATATTTAGGCTCTGTGCAGCGCTTTCTGATGAACCCCGACCTAACCCAGCATCCCTCCACCGACCCTGCGCAGCTACTGCGCTACCGCGACCGGCAATATGCTGCAGAACTTCTGGCAGCTGCGATTGTACATCTTGATCTTTTCACTTGGCTAAAAAAACATCCCGGATCAACCACCGAGGAGCTGAGGGCTAATTATAATTTTACCGAACGCCCAGCCGATGTTCTGCTTACACTTTTACGAGCCAATGGATTAATTAAAACCACTGAAGATCAACATTCCACAACTTCTTTGGCCGACGAATTTCTGACCAGCGATTCCCCGTGGAATTTACACCCCTACTACGCTCCCATTCAGGACAGCCAAATTACAAAAGATTTTCTCACGGTCCTGCAGACAGGCAAACCTGCCAACTGGCAGGCCCAAGACAATGGTAGTGATTGGCACGTATCCATGCTGGATGAAGATTTTGCGCGCAGCTTTACACAAATCATGAACTGTCGTGGACTCGCATTTGGACAAAAATTGGCAAAGGCGCTCAACCCACTGCTTGAAAATAAAAAACGGCTTCTGGATGTAGGCGGAGGTTCAGGAATTTATGCCAGCACGATGATTGCCGCTCATCCTCACCTAACTGGAGCAGTTATGGAACAAGCACCGGTCGATGCTATTGCACGCGAGGGAATTGCTAGCCACGGTTTTTCTGAAAAACTGGAGGTCATTACCGCCGATATGTTTAAAGAAGACTGGCCCGAGTGCGATATCCTACTTTTATCAAATGTGCTACATGATTGGGATATGCCTGAAGTGCGCAAACTATGCGAAAAGGCAGCAACCGCACTTTCAACTGGTGGATTACTTGTCATTCATGAAGCCTTTATTAATGATGAGAAAAATGGCCCTCTACCGGTAGCCGAGTATTCGGCATTACTCATGAATATTACTCAGGGCAAATGCTATTGCCCAAATGAATACGGCGTGATTCTTGAGGAACTAAACTTTAAAGTCGGCCCCTATCAGGATACCATTGCTGATCGCGGCTTTATGACTGCAATAAAACAATAGAAATAAACGAATTTCGAATGACTAACCCAGACCACAATCCCTTAACTGCCGAAGAAAGTTACGTCATAGAAAACAAGGGCACTGAACCGCCCTTCTCAGGTGAGTATG
>CAJWKQ010000075.1 GCA_913041895.1 uncultured Verrucomicrobiales bacterium | reverse complement strand
ATATCCGTGCGGATATTGAGGTGGCTTTTTATGTGCGGGTTGCACCTGACGAGGATAAGATTAAGGAGGTGGCAGAGGCAGTTGGTTGTGAACGAGCTTCGGAGATTGAGTTATTGCGTAATCTTTTTGAGGCGAAATTTTCAGATGCTTTAAAGGCAGCCGGAAAACGGATGGATTTCGAATTGCTATATACTCAGCGCACTGAGTTCCGAGATGATATTGTCAACGAAATCGGAGAGGATCTGAACGGCTACAAGCTGGAGGATGTTGCAATTGATTATTTGGAGCAAACTGCTCGGGATGATCATGACCCGTCCAACGTTCTTGATGCGCAAGGCATTGAAAAGATTAATCGTATTACCGCCACTAAAGAGGAGGAAACCAATAAGCGGACGCAGGAGCGGGATGTGGAAATTAAAAACCAGAACGTGCGGGCTGAAATGGACAAGCGCGAATTGGATAAACAGAATGAAGCAGATTTGGCGGCTCAAAGCCGTCAGGTAGAGGAAGCCAAGGCGCTTCAGGGTGCTGAGGCTCAGAAAGTTGTACAGGGGCAGCGTGAGGTATCTGAAAAGGCCGAGATTGAGGCCAACCAGCATATTGAAGAACGTAAGGTTGAGCAGGATCGTGTAGTGATGAGTGCCACCTATGCAAAGGATCAGGATTTATTGCGACTGGAGCAGGAGAAGATTGAGGCAGGCGAACAGGCTACAGTCGACCGCGAACGCCGTGTCGGCCTAATGCAACAGGAGAAGGAAGCTAAGATTATTGAAGCGGCATTTGGTGTTGCTGAAAGTAAGGCTGGACTGGAGGCCAAGGAGAAGGATGTTACCATTCAAGCCCAACAAAGGATGGACGCAGAGGCGGACATGGCTGCTGACCGTGCTAAGCGCGTGATGCTTGTTGAAGCGACAGCTAATGCCGAAGCCGAGCAGAAACGTGACACCGTAGCTGCAGCAGCCGAGAAGGAAGTGCGTCAGCAAAAGGCTGAAGCAGCCCAAATTGAGGAGCGCACCAAGGCTCTGGCCGAGAAGGAAGCAGCGGATCACAATGCTGAGACGATTCAGGTCACCGCGGATGCTGAATCCAAGGCAAGTGAGAAGCGCCGTCATGCAATGGAGCAGGAGGCTGAAGGAACTGCAGCCATGCAGGCAGCACCGGCAATGGCTGAGGCTCGCGGCGTGGAAGCGATGGCGCAGGCCAAGAAGGTTGATGCGGAAGCGGAAGAGGCTCAAGGTCTTGCAGAAGCAACGGTTATTGCTAAGACCGGTGAAGCTACCGGACTGGCTAAATCTGCTGAAGGTAAAGGTGAAGGCGAAGCTATTCAGGCTGTGAAACTGGCTGAGGCTGAAGGCACTGAAAAGATGGGTCTGGCTCAGGCTGTATCTAAAACCGAGATGGCGAAGGCCATTGAGAAGTTTAATAAGGCTTCTCAAGATCACGAAGAATTCCGCCTGCAACTCGATAAGGATAAGGCGGTGGATCTGGCCGGAATCGATGTGCAGAAGGATATTGCCGAGGCGCAAGCCCGAGTGGTTGGCGAAGCGCTCAAGAGCGCGAACATCGATATCGTTGGCGGCGAAAACGACTTCTTCGAGAAGATTGTACAGTCAGTCGCTCAAGGCAAATCGGTCGATCGTCTGGTAAATAACAGTCAGGCTATTACCGATGTGAAGAATACTTTCTTCAATGGGGATCCGGATTACTTCAAGACCCAGCTGCGCGGTTGGATCGATGATCTTGGGATTTCCTCAGCGGATGTGCAGAATTTGACGACTTCAGCGTTGTTGACCAAGTTGATGACTAAGGCTGACGATAGCGGATTGAAATCTATTATTCGCCAGGCACAAGCAGCAGTAAAGGACTCCGGGATTGGAGACATCACGGCTGGCACATTCCTGAAGAGTTCTTCCAAGAAATAGTTTTTGCGTTCCGGCTCGGCTTGGCCGGGCCGGGAACGCATGGATTACAAATCCATGGCGGACCCTACCGATAGCGGAACTGTTCCAGAAGGCGCACCTGCAGCGCTCGAAGGCGGTGCTTATGATCTGATCAAACAGCGACTGAATGATCAGGGAGCACAGTTGCGTGCCAAGCTTGGGAATCTGGATGAGAAACGTGCCTCTGTCTTTGGTTCCCGCAAGCTCGAGCTAAAAAAGATGGACAGAGTGTCTACGCAGCTCTCGTGTGAGCCGCGTGACATGATTCAGCTGGGGCATAACCGATTTCTCTTCGGTTTCAATGTAAATCTTGGGCTTAAACAGGGTCAGTTGAGTGATGTTTTTGCTTCCTATGATTACAATGAAGAGGAGCAAAGCTTTGCTGAAAGTGATCTGGGGATGCTTGATGATCCAGGTTTTAATGAATCCTTCACTCGTTTGTTTAAAATTAACGAGTCGGCCACCTTCCACCGATTTGCTTTAGTTGAAAACCATCTCTTCATGGTTTTTCGGGTTGGCTCTAGTGTGGATGACATTCAAGTATTTAAGTGGCTCTATAGAGACGGGCAGTTGAGTTATGAGGATGATCGGAGTGCTCCGGAGTACCTTCAAACTTTTCCCACTCAGTACAACTTCCAATGGAACACGCCCTCACGCAGTGCCGTAAAGCATGGTGATAACCCGCATGTGTCCATTGAAGATCGTGTATTTGTAGAGTGTGTGGGAGGGGATCTTACCATTAAGGTCGAGGACAACACGTCTACCGGTGACGGTATTTACGCGGAGGAAGTGCAGGATCGTAACCAGAAGGTAGACGATGCAGAGATAAAGTATGCGATTCAAGGTTCGCTGATTCTTTTGAAGGTGACCCCTTTCCGAGAGAAAGCAGCCCGATATTTTATCTTTAATGAAAAACTTCAGGCAGTGCATCGGGTTGATTCATTGGGTCAGGCCTGCGTGCTTCTTCCGGAAGAGCACGGATTGATTTTTCCTGATGGGTACTATTTGCAGACCGGAGAGCTAAAACAGTATGAGGGGGATTTGGGTGAGATGATGCTTGAGCGCACGGTCGTTTCACCCAATGGAGAGGATTATCTGTATGTATTCTTCAACCGCATGAACGGGCTGTATGCACTGATGCCCTACCGGTTGATTGAACAGGAAGTTACTGAGCGCATTGCTTGCAATGGTTTTTCCCTTTTTCCAAATGGGGATTTGGTCAGTTTCCGGGCTGAGGAAGAGGCCATTAAGCATCATATGATTCAACTGCGTCAGTCACCGTTTTATCAGCCAGGTTTTGAACCGGAAAGTGGAGACCGGGATTCATTTTTGTTTCAGGTGGGCAATAAGGCAGTGGTCCGCGCGATGGCCGAATGTAATGAGGTGTTGATTCTGATCCAGAAGGAATCTCCCTATGCAGATCTTTATGCGGATATGGCGTCCAAGGCGCAGAGTATTCCTGATACTTATACCTGGCTGGGGTCTGAGGAAGGTTTTGGAGTGGCCGATATACTGAAGACGGTTGCTGAAACTGCTGAAAAGGCTATTGCTGAATTCGATAAGGTGCGTCGGTTGCGCTTGGAGGCTAAAGAGAAAACTACAGAAATTCAAAAGAAAGCCAAAACACTCTTTAATCAAGTGGGCCGTGCCGACTTCCGTTCAGTTGATGATTTTGTTGAGAACTTAGGTGGCTTACGGCGGATGCGTGGAGAGATCATTACTCTCAAGGATGAAGTCAGGTTCATTGATAAGGCGCAGATGGAGACGCTTGAGGCGCAGGTGAAAGAGCAAGTGGAAGAGCTTTCGCAGAAGTGCGTGGCGTTCCTGCTGAAGCCTGAATCACTCGATCCATACCGAGAGCGATCAGAGGAACAGCGGGCCAAGGTCGATACGGTTACCAAAGTTTCTGATGGTAAAGAGCTGGAAGAGGAAATCACGACGGCTGGATCAGATCTTGAGATGTTGATAGATATTGTCCGCAGTTTATCTATTGATGATACGACTGAGCAGACCCGAATTGTGGAGGCTATTACGGCGATTTATCAGGTGGTTAATCAGGTTAAGGAAGCGCTCAAGAACAAGATGCGTACCCTGATGACGGCTGAGGGGGCTGCTCAATTCAATGCACAGATTCTCCTGTTGAGTCAGACAGCAGTGAACTATCTGGATATGTCAGATACGCCTGAGAAGTGTGATGAGTACTTCAACAACATCCTTAACCAGTTGGAGGATTTGGGCGGCGATTTTGCAGATTTCCCCGAGTATATAGAACAACTTGACCAGAAACGTGGTGAGCTCGAAACGGCCTTCGAGCAAAAACGTTTGCAACTGGAAGAGACGCGCAATCGTAAGGCCACCGCCCTTGTTTCTTCAGCTGATAGGATGCTTAAGAGTATTGAGCATAAGCTGGGGACCTTTGAAGATGTCAATGACATCAACGGTTATATGGCCAGTGACCGCATGATTGACTCATTGCGTGAACGGGTGGAGGAGTTGCAGGCCCTTGATAAGTCTGGTGAGGCAGAAGGGCTGCTCTCCCAGTTAAAGAGCGTGCATGAGGAGGCGGTACGGCAGCTCAAGGATAAGCAGGAGCTGTATGTCGATGGTCAGAATGTTATTCAGTTTGGTAAGCATAAATTTGCCGTTAACGCACAGCCTTTGGATTTGACTATGGTGCGACGTGGAGAGGAACAGTTTCTCCACCTGACGGGTACCCAGTATTTTGACGAGGTTTCTAACGAGGATTTTCTGGCCACACGTGAAGTTTGGAACCAACAGGTTATTTCTGAGGATAGGGAGATATATCGAGCCGAGTATCTCGCCTACCTACTTTGGCAAAAGCTTGAGAGAGAAGGATTGGAGCGGATGACCGAAGTGGCGGAGATGAAACCTAAGGACCGGTTGAAATTGGTTCAGGATTTCATGGGCGACCGGTATTCAGAGGCTTATACCAAGGGTATCCATGATCAGGATGCTGGGAAAATTTTACTGGCACTGCTTAACACTCAGGAAGCACTCAAATTGGCGCGCTACTATCCGCGGTCTCGTGCTTGTGCGGCAGTGTTTTGGCATAAGTTCTGCGATGCTGAAACACAAAAGCTCATGTTGGCTCGACTGGAAGGTTTTGCTGCCCGCAATGAGGTGTTTCCAGGAGATCCGACTCAGGCAGATTATGTGGAAGAATTACGCGCAATGGTTGCCCAATTTATTGAGCAGACAGGACTGTTCCCGCCAGAGGATGCTGAGCAGGCTGGAGAATATCTTTTTTATGAACACACCAATGGTCGGGACTGGGTGGTGAGTCAGGAGGCAGATAGCTTGCTCACTGAGTTTGAGCGCCATCTGGTTAAGAAAGGTAGTGAGGCTGATTTTGCTAAGGCCCAGAAACCTCTCAAAGCCGACCCTCATAGTCACTATCAACTCGTAAGGGATTGGGTTCGTGGCTTTTTGCTGGATCGTAATGGGGCCAATAAATATCTCGAGGAAGTTGCCGCTCTGATTTTCTGCGGTCACCACCATAAACAGGCGGTCGTGAAGGCTTCAACCGAGCAGGTCATTGAGGGTATTCAGGGTGCCCATGATGCAGTGCAGGAAGGGGGCAAGTATCCGTTTGATTATTTGTCTTTCCGCGAAAAGCTTGGCGACTTTACCCGCAACTCAGTACCCCGTTTTGAGCAGTATCAAAATCTGAAACAAAAGCTCATCGAAGAGGAAAAGGAACTTTTGCGTCTGCATGAGTTTGAGCCACGAGTCCTCTCCTCCTTCGTCCGCAATCAGTTGGTCGATGAGGTATACCTTCCGATTGTGGGTGATAACCTCGCTAAGCAGATTGGTGCAGCCGGTGATGCCAAACGGACGGATTTGATGGGGCTTTTGCTGCTCATATCGCCACCGGGTTATGGTAAAACGACTCTCATGGAGTATTTAGCTAACCGAATGGGTCTGATTTTCATGAAGATAAACGGTCCGGCTTTAGGGCATGAAGTAACTTCGTTGGATCCGGAAGAGGCTACTAATGCGGGAGCACGTGAGGAAGTTAAGAAACTCAATCTTTCATTGGAGATGGGTGATAATGTAATGATTTATTTGGATGACATTCAGCATTGTAATCCAGAGTTTCTTCAAAAATTTATCTCTCTTTGTGATGCTCAGCGTAAGATTGAGGGTGTGTGGCGCGGTCAGCCCAAGACTTATGATATGCGTGGCCGGCGTGTGGTGGTGGTGATGGCAGGCAACCCTTACACAGAGAGTGGTGAGAAATTTCGTATCCCGGACATGCTTGCCAACCGTGCAGATACTTACAATCTGGGTGATGACATGAAGGGCCGCGAGCAGGCCTTTGGGGGGAGCTATATTGAAAACGCGGTTACTTCAAACCCGGTGTTGCAACCTCTTGCCAAGGCTTCCCAGAAGGATATTCAGGCTTTTATTCGTATGGCTGAGACGGGTCAGCGTGAAGGAGTGGAGTTGCAGGGTAATTTCTCGGCTAATGAGCAAGAGGAGTTGCTTACAGTGCTTGAGAAGCTAGTCGTATTACGTGATGTGGTGCTTAAGGTAAATCAGCTCTATATCAAGAGCGCCGGCCAAAACGATGCTGACCGAACTGAGCCTGCATTCAAAATGCAGGGTTCCTATCGTAACATGAATCGAATGGCAGAGAAGGTTCTGCCGATGATGAATGAGCAGGAGTTAATGGATCTCGTTCTAGATCATTACAAGGGGGAAAGCCAGACATTGACAACTGGTGCAGAAGCGAACTTCCTCAAGTTCAAGCAGATGATTGGTGTTCTGAGTGAGGAGGAAGAACAGCGTTGGGAACACATTAAGGAAACCTTTACGCGTGGTCAGTTCTTGGGTGGCGGTGATCAGGATGATCCTGTAGGTAGAGTCGTTAAGCAAATTGGAACCTTGGAATTCGGAATGAAATCCATTCAAGGGACGCTCAAGGAAGAGCTTTCCAAGCCGCAAACTACAAGGCTCGATTTGGGTGAGATGAATGAAAGCCTGGAGGGTTTACGTCAAACTTTAGCGGAAGGTTTGGCAAATCAGAATCTCGGAGGGGCTGCTCCCAGGAGTGATGAGGCTGGTGTTGTTTCCACAGGTGCCAATATGTCTGAAATTGGTGGTGCCATTGAAAAATACCTAGAGCATTCCAGCCAGACGGCGGCCCAGTCTGATCAAAATCAACAGATGCTTGCTGAAAGGCAGCAGGCAATGATGGAGTTTATTCAGAAAAGTAATGAGCAGTTGACTGATGCTCTTACTCATTCACAAGCAACGGTTCAGGCTCAACAGTTGCAAGCGGCACTGCAGCAGGTGGGAAATCTGTTCACCGATTATCAGATGCGTACTCGTGACCTGCAGGAGGAACTCAAATCTGCTCAGCCGAGTGAAGTGGTAGTAGATGTCAGTGAACAGATGACTGCCAATAGCGATGAGCTTATTCAACAGATCTTGGATCAACTACAGGCTGCGCAAGAACAGCAACAGGGTCAAAACCCTGCTCCCGAGCAGCCTGAAGAATAGTAGAGTATATCTTATTTACCCTTACCAGAGGGGAATGAGACATCGGGGAAACTGGTCCACTTTTCATCTTCCGGATCCTGAACGGTTGGCTCGATTACAGGTGGCAGTTGGGTGGGTTCATCTCCGCCTTGCTCTTTTTCCTTAGAAGCACCCCTTTGCCGTGTTTCTTCAAGCTCATCTTGAGCAGATTCGACTTCCTCTGCTGGTTCTTCTTCTGTAGATGAGTTAAATGGGGAGCTGCTAATAAACGAGGAGCCGCCACCGGTGAAAGAGGAACTGCTTGATCCAAAAGAGCTGGTACTTCTTGAAGTAGTTGAGGGTGCGCTAATTCCATTGCTAGATTTGTCCTCCCATAAAACATGCACTGCAGGGACTAACCCCATCTCAAGGTGAACCTCGCTAAAGGTGAGTCGTCTCAAGTGAACCTTGTCTTCAAGAGCCTCAGCTTTGAAGAGGGAAGTGAGAACTGTTTTGACGACCTTATCGTCCTCATGCTTTTTGAGCAGTCGTTCTTTTTTGCTTACACCTACGTCCTTTTCGCGTTTTAAGATAGCTACAACTTTGGGGTTAAATCCCATTTCCAATTCCACGGCTTGGAGAAGGTATCCTGCATCCTTGAAAACCCGTTCGGAATCCTGGATTTTCTCCAGGCTTTCCATCATTTTTTCCTCGCTATCAGCCTTGAGATCCTCAACGGTGCCTTCGACGTCTGCACGGATGTCGCGTATGGTTTCTGCTCCGTCCTCAATCATGGCGCGAATCTCTTCGGCCTTGGTTTTATAGGTTGTGACTTTGTTTTTCCACTTGTCTAGAAATTTTGCCATGAGATTACCTTAGTATAGGGGTTTGCCTTTAGCACGCGGGTCACTTGACTTTAGACCACGAAAGATTGGTAGGGAATCTTTTTTATTTCATATTTTTTTGGTTTTTCATTTGCGACTTGAATCCAGACCGATAGAATTGCCTGCAGCCCAGCGCACCCGCTACTTGCGGGCTAAAAGTATTCGTATTATGAAGGATCACGAGGTCAAAACCCTCATGCAAAGTACGCTGGAGGACTTCCAGCTTTCCCGAAAAGAACGCGGCGAAATACGCGACTTACTCGATAAGGTTAAGGGCGATGAGCAAAAACGTGCCCTTTACCGTAGCATGGCATTTGATGCTGCCCGAGAGGCCTTGGGTAAGGCTGATGCGGGGCAAAAGTATCAAACTCTGGATTGGTTGGAGGATGCGGTCAAAGCATTGCATCCGGCGGAAAATCTACCTGCGGCCGGAAAGGCAGGGTCCGATCATGCCTTCTTTAGTCCGGATGACAATTGTGTGGGCAAAATTACCGAGATGTTTGGGCAGGCGAGATCCACGGTGGATGTATGTGTCTTCACTATTACCGACAATCGTATCGTGGATGCGATGGAGCGGGCACATAAACGTCGGGTTCAAATTCGGGTGATTAGTGATGACGAAAAGGCAATGGATAAGGGATCTGATATCGATCACCTTGACCGTTTGGGTATTCCTGTTCGAGTGGATCGTTCTGAGCATCATATGCATCATAAGTTTGCAATCTTTGATAAAAGCAAACTCTTAACCGGTAGTTACAACTGGACGCGTTCAGCTGCGTTGCATAATGAGGAAAATTTTCTGATTACCAGTAATAGGGATCTGTTAAAGGATTTTACACGTATGTTTGATAAATTGTGGCGTGATTTCAGTTAGCACATGAGTCAGACCCGCCATCGACCGCGCAACAACCCCAAAATTAAATTGCGGTTGCGGTTGCCGACTGATGGTTCTGTTGATTTGGACAAGCTTCGTGCTTCGTTAGAGGCGCAATTGGAAAATCCACCGGCACCGCCTCAACCAGAGGCAGTTCCAGATCCTCTTCAGCCCGAAGTTGTATCGCCTGTAGAACCTCAGCCAGTATCTCAATCTCAACCTTCGGCGGCTTGGCCATGGATTAGTAATAATGCACCTACAACCGTATGCCTATTCTCTGCGGTATTGGCTTTCTTTGTGGGTCTGATTTATGTCGGACAGAGAAGTGCCGGTGAAGGGAATGCTTCACCAATACTGGGGTGGATTTTTGTGCTTAGTGTATGTTCCTTTCTTATAGCGTTTGGCTTCGTTGTTTTCCGACAGATGAAGCGGGAAGGAACTGCTGCTGCCCATCATTGGACGCAAATCAAGGCAAACCCAAAAAAGATTTATGTGTTGGGCTTGGTTTTTGCCGGAGTGCTTGTTCTGGTGTTCTTAACTTTAACCTTTCTTCAATCCTCACCCAATGAGATTGCTCAAGACCAAGGGAAGACCAAGACAGTCACCCCGGTGTCTCCTCCGGGAAAACAACCTGACGACTCCAAGGAATCTCCTCTTCCACCAGAGATCCCGTCTACAAATAATGCAGTGAAACCTTTTCCTCCGGAAGTTGAAGTTCCGCCTAATAAAAACCAAGAGTCAAAAACTTCAAAGAGTGATGAACGGGTTGTGACTAAATCATTTCACCCTGAGGAAGGTTTTGGAGGTCGGCTAGCGGGAGTGTTCGGTGTAGTGGCAATTTTAGGATGTTGCCTATTCCAAATAAAAAGATTGCGCAGAAAAGTATATCCTGATGCGGAGAAGTTTCAGGCGGCCTCAAAGACAGAATATTTTGAATTCACACGCGGCTTCCGGACCTTTATCGCTTCACAAGGCGCGTACGTACTAGTGTCTGCAGCTGTCGCCATCCCTCTTACTTTTTTTTGGACAGGAGGGGTATTTTTGGATGCGACCTTTTCAGGATTTTTGCTGGGCGTATTTTTAGGCACTGGAGTTTCATTTTTAATGGTTCTGGGCTTAGGTGCAGCCGGGTTGGATTTAATGCCTCCTCTCGATAACTACCTGTCACCTTCAAGTGGAGGTTCGGCTACCTCCAGGTTTATTAAGCGCAAAGTTTGGCAAGTGGTTTTTGGTGGAATAGTATTGGGTGGATTAGGATATGCATGGATTCAGGAGCCACTTAAGGATTGGGTTGGTTTATTTTTGAAAAGAGGTTTGGTTTGGGGACAGCTGGTTGCGGTGTTCTGGTGGTCCAGCAATTTTTGGTCCAGCAAGTTCAATAAAGATAGTAAAGTCCCTGTTTTGCCTCTGAAAAAGCCAGTTAAAATGTTGCCAACAAAATGGATTCCCACGCCGTTATTCATTTTATTTAATTTGCCACTACTAATTGTATTAGGGTGTTTGCTTGCACTGGTTCCAGTGGTTTTTGGTGCATCAATGAAATGGCTATGGTTTTATTTCCCTTTAGGAGTTGTGGCAGCGATTGCTCTTTGCGCTTTAGTTAAACGTCATCCACGACTCTTACGCCATTGGCGCGAGCTGGTATTATTCCCTGCACTTGTAGCTATGTTTTTGGGTTTTGTTTTCGATTCCGATTCATTCTTTATTATTTTTCTATTGGTCATGGGGATGATGGCAGTAGGTGTTAGTATGGCTGATTCAAAGAAAACCGAGGAATCCGTTAAGGGAATACTTGTTTTGCCTGAAAAACGGAATGACTACCTTCCAGTCATTCATCCAGATAAAAATGGAGTGCAGATACGGTGGGGGAGTCTTGTGAGTGTTTCTTTGGTTGTGATAACACTTCTGATTTCCTCCGGATCTTTCTTGTGGAGTGGCAAGTCCGACTTGGAAAATCTTTTTCATAAAAATGACTCAAGATCTGTTCAGGTTGTCCGCTCCGCTCATACAACACGAAGCGCTTCGGTGACGGATTTTTCCAACCTTTCTCGCGAAGTTCTTGAGATAGAAGTGGCAAAGATGGTCGCATCAAACGGTAGATTGCATGCCAATGGACGAATGGAAGCTCCTCACGCAATTAAGCTTATTGATGCATTGGCTCCTTATGCCAAAGAGGGAAGCTTTGTGGCTCAGCACAATCTGGCATTGGCATATTATGATTGGTCTCAAGTTGAGAGTGAAGATGATATTTCTTATCACAGTGGGATCGGTTTCCAGAGTGATGCACTCGGCGCGGCAGGATATTGGTTTGCTCAAGCCGGGCATCAGGGCCATGATCTTTCCTGTTATAATGCGGGGGTTTTATTTTTTAACCAGAAATCTCTCCCTGAAGCTATGTCATGGTTTAGTAAAATCAAAGATCCAGAAATCATTGAGAGGCATTCAATATCCGATTTAATCGACTTACATAAGAGAAGAGGCGAAAATACAATCGATTTTTTGAGTGAAAAAGGTGCTGGTAAATTTCCGTTGGAACTCGATCGTTCTGAAGAAATCAAGATTCAGCCATCGCCTTAATTCGTGGCAATCATTCTTCTTGGTTGCTTCTGGAAGAGGGTGAAAAGAGCTCCACCATAAGTTTCATATTTCTGTAACACTACTGGTTCTTAATTAGATAGTGCAGAGTCGTAAACATTGAATAGCCTTGAAATTTTAGGCATCCAAATAGACACTGTATTTGCTGATGGGAGTTCGTGTTTTTCAATTGTTTCTGGTTATAGCGCTAGTAAGTCAATTACCTGTGAGCGCGGCTTCAGTTACTCAGCATGATGCCATTCCCGTGCTGCTACGCCGGTGTGTGATGTGTCATGGGCAGGATGCAAAAGAGGGGGGGCTGGATTTAAGGACCAAGGCATCAATGTTGGCGGGCAAAGCATTTGTTATAGGCAAGCCTGAAGAAAGTAAAATGATACAACGGATTGTATCGCGCGAGTGTCCACCCGATAACACCATCAGTATGGCTGGGATTGAGCGTATGGGGAATCGAGAACTTCAAATATTACGTGACTGGATTAGTGCTGGAGCCCCAGAAGTTGAGCAGAGCTTTGAACGTGTGAAAGTTGATCCGGAATCTAGAAAACACTGGTCGCTTCAAAAGCCACGCCGCCCTGAGGTACCGGTTCACAAAGCAAGCCTCGCAATACCCTCTACGCCGATCGATTCATTTCTGCTTGTGAAGCTTGAGGAGAAGGGCCTTGGGTTTTCGAGTGAGGCAGAGAAGTTGACCCTACTACGGCGGGTAACCTACGATCTTACAGGGCTCCCACCGACAGTGGAGGAGATGAGTCAATTTATTCGGGACGAAAGCCCGGGTGCCTACGAGAAGGTTGTTGATCGGCTTTTGGCTTCATCGGCTTATGGGGTGCGATGGGGGCGACACTGGCTGGACATGGCTGGTTATTCTGATTCGGAGGGTAAGCGTAATGCAGACATGATTCGCAATTATGCATGGAAGTACCGCGACTATGTTATCAAGGCTTTCAATGAAGACAAACCGTACAACGAGTTTTTAATCGAGCAAATTGCGGGTGATGAATTGGTGGATTATGCGGATGTGGATACGGTCAATGAAAATGTCATTGAAAAGTTGGTTGCCACCGGGTTTTTGCGAATGGCTCCCGATGGTACCAGTGCCAACCCAGTGAATCGTGTTGAGGACCGTTTGGAGGTTATTAGTGATGAATTGCAGATATTGGCCGGAGGGGTTTTGGGTTTAACTATGGATTGTGCGAGGTGTCATGATCACAAATACGATCCTATTAGTCAGCGTGATTATTATTCTTTTGCTGCAATTTTTAAGGCGGCTTATGATGAATACAATTGGCTTACGCCCCAGCCTTTTAAGAATCAGTGGGCTGGCAGTACTCGCCGACACTTACCGATTGCCATGCCTGCAGAAAGGGAGGCGATAGAGCTTCACAACGAAAAAATCGAATCCGAACTTAAACTGCTGGAAGAAAAGTATAAATCAGCCAAAGGTCAGGCACGAAAGGATCTAAAGAAAAAAATTGATGAACTAAAAGGTAAGATAAAATCAATGCCTCTTATTCGTGCTTTATGGGACCGGGGGCAATCTTCGCCTACCTATGTGAACCTAAGAGGCAACCCCGGTAGCCCGGGAGTTTTGGTTAAACCGGCCATTCCTCGCGTATTTACTGACGACTTGTTTAGCCCTGCAAAAGCTGTTGGGAAAAATAAAACAGGTAATCGTTTGGCTCTCGCACGCTGGATAACTCGTCCAGACC
>CAJWKQ010000074.1 GCA_913041895.1 uncultured Verrucomicrobiales bacterium | reverse complement strand
TGCCACGAGAAGCAATGGGTTTTGGTGATGTAAAATTCATGGCTGCTATTGGAGCTTTTCTGGGGTGGCAAGCCACTGTCTTCAGCTTGATGTTTAGCGCTGTCTTGGGGGCGATTGTCGGGACCCTGATCATGACCACAAGAAAAGATAACGCCAATATTATCCCTTACGGCCCGTACATCGCTTTGGCAGCAGTTATCTGGATATTTGGTGGTTACCAATTATGGGACTGGTGGTGGGGCGGATTAAAACCCTGATCAACCAACCTGACCTCGCTGCCGCATGGCATGGTCTACCAGAACCAAAGCAGTCATCGCCTCAACAATAGGTACCGCGCGAGGTAGCACACAGGGGTCATGTCGACCTCGGGCCTTAAGCTTCGCATTCTTGCCCTTAACGCTTACCGTGTCCTGTTCACGCAAGATGGTTGCAGTCGGCTTAAGAGCCACTCGAAAAATTATTGTCTCTCCATTGCTAATGCCCCCTTGAACCCCGCCAGAATTATTAGTAAGCGTACGCACCTTGCCTCCACGCATTCGAAACACATCATTATGCTCGCTACCCTGAAGAGCAGCACCCCTAAACCCTGAACCAATATCGAATCCTTTTGACGCAGGAAGACTTAGCATCGCCTTGGCCAAATCAGCCTCTAACCGGTCAAAAACAGGCATTCCCCATCCTACAGGCACACCTCGAGCAACACCTGTTATCACGCCCCCCACACTATCACCCTGTTTGCGCACACGCTCAATGAGACGAATCATTTTATCTGCAATAATTTTATCCGGACATCTGACAATATTTGATTCGATCTGTTTTAGCGTAAACTTATCTGCGTTGATCTCTGCAAAAATATTCTTTACCTGACTGACACAGGCCAACACCTCGACACCGAATT
Organism: uncultured Verrucomicrobiales bacterium; assembly: GCA_913041895.1. Lineage (GTDB taxonomy): Bacteria > Verrucomicrobiota > Verrucomicrobiia > Limisphaerales > UBA1100 > UBA1100. The sequence goes on along the minus strand of CAJWKQ010000074.1, from coordinate 12,589 downwards.
TCTTCTTTAAAATCTTTTTTGCAACCGCTCCACCAGCAACCCTCCCTATAGTTTCTCTAGCACTGGTACGACCACCTCCGGGCCACGCTCGAATCCCATATTTACCTTCATAAGTGTAATCAGCATGGCTCGGCCGATACTTGGTTTCCATTTCAGAATACGCCTCAGAACGCTGGTCCTCATTATCCACCAGAATAGCTATTGGGGTGCCCAACGTCTTGCCTTTGAATGTGCCAGAAATGATACGAATCCGATCTGCTTCATTACGTTGTGTAACAATTTTTGACTGACCAGGTTTGCGACGATCTAAGTCCGGTTGGATATCCTTTTCGGTAAGCGGTAAACGTGGCGGACAACCATCAATAACCACACCTACTCCTCCACCATGACTCTCTCCCCATGTTGTAATCCTAAAAAGCTCTCCAAACGAGTTGCCCATCTGGAGAAGATGCCACAAGGATTAAAATTTTACAACGCCAGCCACTGTGAATGACTCCACCTTGCATTATCGCAATAATTCCGGACGTTAATACTCTTCTAGGAGGATAGAAATTGTAGATGAAGACAACCAAAAAATTGTTAATCCTCTGTATGGGAATAGTTTTCCTTTCCTGTAATTTTTATGATCAAGAGCCCGACCCAAAAGGGGCGTTTCCCTCCCTAAAAATAGACCTCAGAAAATTATATGAAAAAGCAACCCAGCATAATGACCACTTTTCAATGGTCCATTTAGGCTGGCATTATGATACGGGTACGGGGGTTAAACAGGACCCCAGAGAGGCTGCAAATTGGTATCGAATGGCCGCAGAAAAGGGAGGCCACTCAATGGCTCAGAACAATCTAGGTTGCCTTTACCGCGACGGTCGTGGAGTCATACAGGATTACAAGAGAGCTGCCTCTTTGTTTAGGCTTTCTTCTCAACAGGGCAATAGACATGCCAAAATTAATTTGGGATGGCTGTATGAAAGAGGATACGGATTAGAGATAAACTATAGTGAATCCTTAAGGCTTTATTCCCAAGCTGCAAATGAAAGAAAAGATTTTCAAACAGGCAAAATGTCGCCAGGCCATTCTATGGCACAAAACAACCTTGGATGCCTTTATCGTGATGGCAAAGGCACAAAACCCGATCCAATGACGGCTATAAAGTGGTTTCGCAAATCTGCTAATGCGGGAAACCAGCACGGCCATTATAATCTCGGAAGAATGTACGAACGCGGGCACGGAATAAAAACTGATATTCGCAAAGCACTTGAACATTATGAGATCGCCGTCAAATCCGGGAACTTATATGCGATAAACGCAGTTGGAAGTATATTTTGGGAAGGGAAAATTGTACCGAAAAACCCCTCCCTAGCCGCAGATTATTTTTCCTTAGCCGCAGATAAAGATTATTCCATGGCAATGTATAATTTAGGCATACTCCGCTTGGAAGGTATTGGAGTAAAAAAAGACCCTATCATAGCGATTGAATGGATGTCAAAGGCGGCCGGAAAGGGAAATGCCTATGCCCAAGCTAAATATGCCTGGATGCTTGAAAAAGGAATTGGGGCAAGACAAGACTACAATGAAGCAGTAAACTGGTATAAGAGGGCTGCTGAACAGGGTTTGGCTCTTGCACAATATCGACTAGCAACCCTGCTTTACACAGGAAGCGAAGTTGAAAAAGATCTAATATCGGCCTGCAAGTGGATGAAGGTGGCGTTAAAATATGGAAGCCGTGAAGCTAGAGATTTCCTCCCAAAAATTGAGCAGGCAATGAATGATAAACAGAAAAAAACAGCCAATCTCTTAGTGTCAAAATTTGTTGCCCAACCTAACATTGAGGAAATATCCTCAGGAAGCGACCCTCAGATTGAGACTAAGTCACCTAAGCCTTATTAGACCTATTGAGTTAATCGTATAAGGGAGAGTCATGAGGCACAGACGAAGGAGCATATTGACCCTTGGTATCGTCGTTTGGATCAACTGGAGTTCCCAAGGATCTAGCCTTTTTAACGGCCTTAGCAAAAACCGGAAACATCAAGCCCATGATAATTCCGATTATAGCTATGACCACCAGTAATTCAATTAACGTAACCCCTCGGAAGGCTTTCCGGCTTTTTGCATTAAAACACCTCACATCAACAATTCGATAAAAATAGACACAAAAAATACTACAAAATCTACTCACCCGCATCAGGCTTTGGATTAACCCCAGGAACATAAGGCCCCTTGGTTTTGGCCTGATTTCTGGCTTTCTCAACTTGCTCTAAAGACAAATCAACACCGGGCCCGATCCCCAACCCCTCACGAAATCGCCCGTCAATCATAAGGTTCCCTTGTGTGACCACATGATTCAAAGAAAGGGCGTGCCCCATTTCATGAGCCAAAATATTAGACTGAGCATAAAATACAGGCGAGCCATCTTTCCAGACCCCATTGGGATCAATCAACTTTGCAAACTTAACTTGAGGCATAAGAATAACGCCCTTAGCCGGCAGATATACTGCTCCAAAAGCATCAGGCATAGTATAGATAAGAACAATGTGAAAAGCCTTACCCCTGTCTGGCATATCAGGCAATACCTTGTGGAGAATCCTCGATTGATGTTGCCGAACATACGCCTTGGGCACACCGGGCTTGAAGAGATTGGCGTATTCCCTTTCTGCAGATGCATCATCAGCGCGTATTAGCTCAGGTTGATTCAACAGAAACCTTAGATTTGCTACTTCCCAGATTTCGTTCATCCCGGCAAATAATGGCCGCAAGTCAGTAGCATTTGGATCTGCATTAATCGAAGCATATTTGCTTTTGAAATAGTGTATTTTTACAGGAAGTGTTATTTGCAATTCCCCTTCAATTAAAGTCTCCTCAAAGGCTGCAGCATCCTGAACTACCGACTGGACCTCCTGAGTCGCAGCTTTTATATTGCCCGAATAAACAGTCAGTCGTGTGCCTCCCTGAATTCTGGGCACCAATTTAAACTGTGTCCCCCCCAACATCAGCCGAATAGCATCTGCAGCTGGTTTACCTCGAAATTTCCCATCCACCAACTGGCTTAAACCCGGCTCCACTTTCACTTCCCAGCCAGTTTCACTCTTAATATATCCGAGGAATTCATTCAAAGGACGCTCACGAAAATTCAGATCGAATGTGCGTGCCTTTGGATGCCAAACTAAAGAATCCGCCCCTTCAGCATAAAGGCAAACAAGTAAAGCTATCGTGAAAAGCCGGAGCACTGTAAGAATCTAGCCTAGATTTTCGGTTTTGCCGAAATATTTTTCCAACAACCTTTTCTGAGGAGGTTTAGTATTACGAGTGATTATTACCATAACTAACCCGGATACCACAACACTCCAGATAAAGGGGTGGAGACTCCAGAGTTCGTAACCACTGAATTTCCCATTCACAAAGTAACCGATGAGGTAAAAGGCAGCCATCGCACCTCCCCCAGAAAGCATGCCGGCGATTGCCGCATGTGAAGTGAGCCGAGGCCAATAAAGTGTTAAAATTACTGGCATAAGAAAACTTGCCCCTAGCCCACCAGAACCAAATACAATAAGGTCTTGTAGAAATTGCGGAGGATTCAGCATTGCCACCACAGCTAATGCCCCTATCCCGATAGTGGTCCAGTAAGTCACTTTTTTCATCTTTGCCTCACTTGCATTAGGATTCTTGCGTTGATAAACATCCCGAACCACACTCCCTGAAACAAGTAAAAGAAAGCTGTCCACACTACTCATAACCGCTGCAAAAGGTGCGGCAACTAATAACCCTGCCAACCATGGGGCGCCAGCGTTGGAAGTCAAAAAAGTAGCCATTTCGGGCATGATCCTATCTGCATCAATTTCCCATCCCGGTATTAACACTCTGCCGCAAGTGAAAATAACAATAAGCGGAAAATATATTAGTGAAAAATATACCGCCACAAAGATGATTGAGTGTCTTAGCGTGGGAATATCCTTAAACGCCATCTGACGTGCCATATAACTGGGTTGAGCCGCACCTGCAAAAGGCCAAAAGCAGAAAAAACTTACTGCGAGCATAATCGGCAGAAAACCCAGCCCGCTACTACTCTTCGGCCCGGGAGCACTCACATATACACCGGGCTTATCATCACCGTATTCATATCCAACTACGTTAATATCTGATATACTCACCATCAAATTGTCATCGATTTGGGCGCGTATAGACCTTAATTCAATTGTGTTCTCAATTGCTGTTCGCACGAGAATGATGGGCGCATTCTTAATCACTTTACGACCATCAGAAAATTCTATTGATTCCTTCAATCTAACAAATGGTTGACGCTGCGCCTTCTCCGGCAACTCAAACCACGTGCCTTTAGCAAGAATGAGGGATTCCTTGAGTTCCGCGCTAACAGTTAAAGTCGCATTTCCGTCCCGTGGAGGAACTTGCCGTGACAATTCCGTAGTAGCATTTCCAACTCCACCAACCTGACTGAGGGCGAGCCCTAACAGGATTACCACACCCAATCCCATGATCACTCCCTGCATCATGTCTGTCCACACAACGGCACGAAAACCGCCCCAGGCTGTATAAGCCACCACTGAAACGGCAAATACCAGCAAGCACAACAGGTAATCTGCATCTGCCGCACCAACCCATGGAATAGGGCTGGTGAAACGGTCTACCAGCACCACCACAGTTTGATAAACCGATACATCTTCCAAGAGTGTGGTCATGATTTTCGCACCCGCCTTAAACTGCGCAAGCAGGAAGAAGAACTGAAAAAACATCAGCAACACAGTCGCCACCGTTCCAACCGTGTCACTTCCCAATCGTTTGCGGAGTATTTCAGGCACGGTAATACTGCCGCTTTTGCGGGCGACTTGATTAAGGCGTTTGGCAATCAGTCCAATGGCTACGAGAGGAACTACAATATAACCAGCAACCCAAAGGGCCATTACCCACCCGTGAGTATAAATAAGTGAGGGGAAACCCATGAAACTGCCACCTGAAGCACTGGTCGCAGCATAAGTGAAGGCGAAAGCCCACATCCCCAGATTCCGACTGCCTAAAAAATATTCGTTGAGAAATGGTCTGCCCGACTGCTCCCGATTCGCCAAACCAGCAAGGATAAAGACAAACAGCATGTAAACCGCAAAACTAACCAAAGCCGCGCTACCTGCACTAGAAGACAGAATGAAGCCAGCTTCCATCATTACTCTTCGGGCAATTCCTCCATGGGCTCATCTCGCATAAAACATAAACAAAACCAAAAGGTAAACAAATTGGCAGCACACAGGGGAATGAGCCAGCCAAAGACGACCCAACGAGGCATACCTAGAAGTGTGCGAAGAGGCGCCTCATTTTCCGCTGCATATGCCGCTTGGGAATTATAACCAATCACCCACAACCCCGCGACCACCCAAACACCAATCATGACAAACATTTCACGTTTGGATTGCCGGTAAGACGCTCCTGTGTCCGGCTTTTGAGGAAATTTGCTCACACCGGAACAGTTTCATAAAGATCCAATCAGGCAAACAAAATCCTTTGCCGAAACGATTCTCCGAGAGAAACTCACCTCATGAGCATATCCATTTCCGTTTTGGAAACACTCTACACTGCGGTCGTAGCCGACGTGCTCGATTCTCTAGGGCATCGCCAACAAATACTTGGTGCCGATTTTCGCGCGATGACCTCAGCCAATCGGATTTCTGGACGAGTTTTTACCGCTAAAGCACAAGCTGTAAATAAAATCCCTGAGGAACCCTATAAACTAGAAATGGCTGCAATCGATGCTATGAAAAGTGGAGATGTACTGGTCGTTGATGCTGACAATAATAGGGAATGTGCTTTTTGGGGTGAACTGCTCTCCACCGCCTGCAAAGCTAAAGGTGTACGCGGCGCAGTAATGAACACATGCACGCGCGACCTATGGGCACTTGAAAAAATGGATTTTCCCGTTTTTGCGATCGGCTCCACTCCCGCAGACAGCAAAGGACGGATCGACGTAACAACCATCGCCCAACCCATTACCATTGACGGTGTACATATAAAAAACGGTGACTATCTATTGGGCGACTCCGATGGAGTTGTCATTATTCCTGCAGAGGCACTGGATCAAACCCTTAAACTCGCCAAGGAAAAAGCTAGTAGTGAAAACAGTGTCCGTAACGATCTCTCCAGGGGCATACCTGTTACCGAGGTATTCGCCAAACATGGCATCCTGTGAGACAGACTGTTCTCATCGGCGGGATCTTTCATGAAACACACTCGTTTATAGACAATATCACCACTCGAGAGGATTTTAATATCCGCATTGGCGATGAACTTCTCAGTTGCACCGGTGACGCCTCGCCCCTCGGCGGCGCGCTCGAATATGCCACAAGTCAAGGTTGGAAAATCCATCCCACCGTCGATATCCGAGCCACACCTTCTGGCCCGGTTGAAGACGATGTATTTGAATGGTGGTGGCATGAATTTGAATCCCACTGGACCCCCAAGACCGACGCAGTGCTACTCATCCTACACGGCGCAATGATTTGCCAATCGCAACCTGACGTTGAAGGCGAGCTCCTGAAACGTATTCGCAACCTGCCGGGAGGCACTAACAAACCGATCTTTGGCGTATACGATCTACATGCACATTTCACCCCAACCATGGCCAAACACGCCGATTGCCTGGTTGCTTACCGAGAAAACCCACATACTGATGCACGGGAAAGCGCGGTAAGAGCCGCCGAACTATTGACGCGCCATTTCGCTACCGGTGAACTACCGACCATTTATCTGCGCAAACTACCGATCCTTTGGCCACCTACCGGTGTCGGCACTGCCGATGACCCCATGCGTTCACTCGAAGCCCGCGCGAGAGACCTTGAAAAGGACGAGGCTATTTGGGTAATCAATATCACCGCAGGCTTTGCCTTTGGTGACACACCCAACACCGGTGCCAGTTTGCAGGCAATAAGCACAAGAGACCCATCCCATGCACTGGATGAACTAGAATATCTTGCGACGGAATTAAAATCATTTGGCGAATGCGAAGATCCATCTATTGAATCTGTAATACCCCAAATCCACGAACGCATCAATGGCCTCACTGTATTGGTGGAACCCAGCGATAACATCGGCGGTGGCGCTCCGGGCGATTGTACCGGTTGCCTCCGAGCACTAACGACCCATCAAATCCCAGATGCGGCCATTTGCCTGAACGATCCGGAAGCAGTTATTGCATTATCAAACTGTGCACTTGGAGACAGGCTTACACTCCCACTTGGCGGCAAAGGCAGCCTGCTTGATCAAGGCCCATTGGAACTGGAGGTAGAATTTATCTCGCGTAGTGACGGCCGATTTGAACTAGAGAACAAGCAAAGCCATCTGGCCTCTATGGTGGGTGACTTCTACGAAATGGGCCCCTCAGCAGTAGTTTGCCACGAAGGACTCTCCATCCTGCTAACCTCTAATCGCACCGCCCCGTTCGACCTCGGCCAATGGCACAGCCAAGGAATTGAGCCTGCGGAACTAAACGTAATCGTCGTAAAGGCAGCTGTCGCTCATCGTGCAGCTTATGACCCTATCACCGCACGCAGCTTTACTGTTGACACCCCTGGCCCTTGTAGAAGCAATCTAAGAATGCTTCCTTACATACATGCAAAACTCTGATCAAAATTATTTCTTCGAAATTTTTGCCCAGCTATCGCGCAAACCCACAATTCGATTAAAAACAAGCTTTTCAGGAGTGCTGTCTTTGGAATCAGGCGTAAAATAGCCAAGTCTTTCAAACTGAACACGTTCACCCACAGAAAGTTTGGCAAGTGATGGTTCAAGTTTTCCGGCAACGACTTTTAATGAATCCGAATTGATGCAATGCAGGAATTCACCTTCTGCTTCAGGTTCCTCTTGCGTGAATAACCGGTCGTAAAGCCGCACTTCGGCATCTATTGCGTGATCAGCACTAACCCAATGAATAGTGCCTTTTACCTTGCGCCCATCTGGCGCATTCCCTCCGCGTGTCTCTGGATCATATGTACAATACAAACGAATAATATTTCCTGCATCGTCTTTCTCAAAGCTTTGGCAGGTTATAAAATAAGCATAGCGCAAGCGCACTTCACAACCCGGCGCAAGTCGGAAAAATTTCTTCGGAGGATCCTCCATAAAATCTTCGCGCTCAATGAACAACCGCCTACCAAAAGGTACTGTCCGATTGCCTGCAGTCTCATCCTCAGGATTATTTACTGCCTCTACGTCCTCTGATTCTTCATCAGGATAGTTTTCAATAATCACTTCTAAAGGGTCAAGCACAGCACACCTGCGCTCTGCAACCTTGTTAAGCTCAACCCGAATGGAATTTTCAAGCAAACTGACATCAGTCAGAGCCTTGTATTTAGTAACGCCTACATCCTTACAGAAACTACGGATTGATGACGCAGTAAATCCTCGACGCCGGTATCCCGCAATGGTTGGCATACGCGGATCATCCCAACCCGCGACGTGACCGTCCTCTACTAACTGCAAAAGCTTCCGCTTGCTCATCACCATATAGGTAGGATTTAGTCTCGAAAATTCATGCTGATATGGCCTTGGCTGAGGAATTGAAAGATTATCCAAAACCCAATCATAAAGGGGGCGATGAACCTCGAATTCCAAGGTACAAATGGAATGAGAAATACCTTCAATTGAGTCACTGAGACAATGGGTGAAGTCATACATTGGATAAATACACCATTTATCTCCAGCATGATGATGTTTCTCATGTCGTATCCGATAGATCACTGGGTCGCGCATGTGAAGATTGGGTGAATTCATATCAATTTTTGCCCGAAGCGTCTTTTCACCGTCAGCAAACTCTCCCGTACGCATGCGCTCGAATAGAGCAAGATTTTCCTCTGGAGAACGGTTTCGCCCAGGGCTTTCCCTGCCAGGCTTTTCAGGAACACCACGGTATTCTTCCCATTCTTCAGGCCGCAGTTCACAAACGTAAGCTTTCTTGTCCTTGATAAGCTCCACTGCATAACCATAAAGCTTCTCAAAATATTCCGATGCAAAATATATTTTCTCAGATAAAACGCAGTCAGCCCAACCATCAATCAGCCATTTTACATCTTCAGTAATCGACTCTACATATTCCACATCTTCTTTGGCCGGGTTCGTATCGTCAAACCGCAGGTTACAGACACCTCCATTTTCAAGCGCAATCCCGAAGTTCAGGCAAATCGATTTTGCGTGACCCAAGTGAAGATACCCATTTGGTTCTGGCGGAAAACGAGTTATAATTGAGGGATATTTTTTTGAGTCCAAATCCGCCGCCACGCGATCACGAATGAAATCGCTCAATCTTTCATCATCCGTGTTATCGTTCATAAGCGGTCTGTTTGGAGCAAAAACCTCGAGAGGTCAATTATTTTGAGGAAACCCGACTTGCATGCCCCAACCACAAATCAACCGTTGCCAGAGGGAGAACCAAAGAAGCAGCAATAAAACCCAAGACCGCCTTGAAAAGATACATACCTATTTTCGCTTCGAGTTCCCCTCCAATTAATGGAACAACCATCAAGATAATAAGAAATAAAACAACCCCGCCCAGAGAAAGGCTCAGCGACCAAAGCGCCCGTCGCGTCGACTGTTTAGGAGTTCTTCTAGGCAGGTTGGTAAACCCAAGGAAAACGGCAGCCAATTGCATGGCTAGAGAGATCGCGAAACCGGTACCATATAAAAACCCAACAACGAATGAAAAGAGAGACAAGATAAACGAAACCAAAACAAATAAGAAAAGCACTACACCCCCAAACATTGCAAAATAATAAGCCCCTTTCGAATTAGGCCTCAGATGACGCACTCCATGAGGAGCAATCAACACTGTTAGATAGATCGATAAAGCTGCTCCAACGAAAATAAACATCCCTGCAGTTATAGAAGCGAAAATTTTAATTACGCCCGCTAATAACGTTGGATATTTATCTGATAAAACATTCGCTGACTGCTCTACTGATCTCCCAGCCGAATCCATATCTTTAAAGTCAAATTCAGGCAATGCTTTGATTGTCTCCATAACGCTTGAAAAACCGTCTCCACCTATTAAGAGAACCAAGCACAACGGCAAGAAACTCAATATTAATCCAAGAAAGCCACGCAAACGACCGCGAGTCAGAATACCAAGTGCGATTAACCCTAATCCGGCAAAAAGTGGCCACAACATGAATGGAATAACTGACCAAGTTAGATTTTCCTGAGCCCAACTCAATTCAAGGTTAACTATTCCAATGCCATCAGCCATGTGGGTTGGCCACAAAAACGAAATGATGTACAACAGCCCAACAATAGACCATGCAGTCATGCGAATTTGCTCTTCTTTCGATGGCTGATATCGTCGTAAATCCGGATCTTTGTCAGCGGAGGAGGCAGGAATTTCCTCTTCGGAATCCTCATCGGGTATAGGCGAAGATAATGAAGGTGGCAAATCCGACAAGGTCTCAATTTTCCCAAAGTGCTCTGCAATCGGCCTCCATTCATTAAGACCTTCCCGAGCAGCATAAGTGTCATCCGAAAGCTTACCTGATCGAACCCATCTTCGAATTTCCGATTCCTTGAAGGGTCCGGCCGCTTCTCCCTCCTCGACAATATACCAGTCCATTACTGTTGCTGGACAATAAAACCTTCTTCGCGTTCACGTGTGCCACAAATGGTTTCTATCACCCCTAAAGGTAATAGAATTAGCAAGCCCCCTAACCAGGCTACATACTTTACCCCGTTCATCAACCAACCACATGAAGCACTTATTACAGCATTATGAGGCTTGTCCACCTTGTTAAGTGCTAACTCCTTTTGAGTGGCTTGGTTGCCAGTGTATATGGTGCCAAATTGACTTTCCACATACGCTAATCTCTTCTTGGCTCTTTCGTGATCATCCTTACATTCGTCCCAAATCACCTTTCCCCATGCTGGAAGAACCGGCATGGCGATAGAGGTAATTACCAACATGACTGCAGTATTGGAAAACTGCTTCATTTGGCTCGGGCGCCTTCCCAAAGTATTTATAAAACACAACACTGCTGCACCAATTTGCATCACCATCATCAAAAGCAGCCCAACTCCCAATAGTAGATTACTGCTCAAGAAATCGATAACTGCAACAATCGGCATGCCGGTTTCACCCGGCATAACCCAAAACACAATCATCGCAACCGCTCCGATCTGGGCGATGACGTAGGCTACGACACTCTCAATACGATAATACCGTGTTTTTGCTCCAATCACCAAACAACCCCAAGCTACTACAAAAATCATAACTGAAAGAAAGTGATCTCCAGGGTCAAAGTCCATCTTTTCGTAGAAAACATTTTTCTCCTTCAATTCCATCTTTTTTTCCGGAATCTTTACCGTCGACTGCTCTTCCTTGAATGGTTCTGGAATGGGTTCAGCGTCTTCAACAGGAGTTACCAACTCCAAACTAGAGATCTGACTGTCTGAAAAAGAAACACCATATACCATCAGAGCCAAAACCGTTATCACAACACCTCTCGCCCTTCCATGCAGGGCAGTAGCTAAGATTATCATTGCAAAACCCACCACCACAGGAGCGAGAATACTGAACATCAATTGCCACTGATCTAATTCCCAAAACTTCCATACGGGCACATTCCATTGACCGTCGCCAAATATAGGCAATAACGATGCCATCACCAAACCCCAGCCCGCTGAATTTACAAAGGAGGAACGATCGGCCATTTCGTTCTCGTAGGAAAGAGAAGGAGGAATCTTTCGTTTCTCCTGAGGTGCCACAGCTACGGTCTCCAACTCCTCTATGGGATCATCAAGATTATGGCCACAAGCAAGACAAACCACTTGATCGGGCTCCAAGCCTGCTCCACATTTAGGACAGGATAAACTCGATACAGGCGGCGGTCCATCAACCTCCCCTCCCATTAACTGTGGCAACGGTACCCAATCGGCCGCCCCCTCCGTCCAACCCATATCAGAAGTCAGCAAACTCCCATCTGCCAAATACTTCTGAACATCCTCCGGACTATAAGGCCCGAATTGTTGACCGTCTCTGGAAACGTGGATCATCATGGCAGAGGCTCTGCAAACTGTGTCGAGGTGACACGAAATCAAGGATTTTTTCAAGAACGGAGTCCAGAAGAGCTCCAGCGCATAACACGGTGCACCCCAATTTCAGGCAAATCAAAAAAATCCCCCAATGATTCAAAGCCTAAGCGTTCATAGACAGGAATGGCCTTTATACGAACTTCCGCCCAGAGGGATACACGTTTGTTAACCGCCTCTTGCTGCACCGCCCTTACAAGTTTTGCACCGACTCCCCGGCCGCGCTCGTCGGTCAAGACTCCCAACCAACGGATACGCCACTGACAATCGTATCCAGCCTCTGGAAGGATCGCAATACAGCCAATAGGTTCGTTTTCACGAAAGGCCCCAGCAAAAATAGTATCTGGAGTAGCCGTCATCTCTTCATCAAGTTGAAGGCTGGCTGATTTAAAGGGATACAAGGAGAGCCTTCGAACCTCGGCCAGATCAGCTGGCGGCACGTTCCAGCGAATGGAAACCGCTTGATCCATGCGCCTTATCCGGTAATCACGCTGATTTCCACCGGCTCAACTTTTACTCCTTTACGTTT
>CAJWKQ010000073.1 GCA_913041895.1 uncultured Verrucomicrobiales bacterium | reverse complement strand
CCGCCGAAGTGCCTTGGACAATATCCGGATCAAGTGTATCCAGCCTAAGATCCCCTTTCTGCTTCTTCTCTCCGTGACAGCCAAAACAATGCTTATGCAAAACCGGCAACACGTCCTTTTTAAAGACTTCATCGGCCTGGGCCACAAGCGCCACCAGCAGAAATAAAATGAAAACCAAACGTCTCATTTGAGAGAGAGAAGGTAACAGAAAACTTCTCCTCAGGTCACGGCTGAAAAGGCAACAAAGACTATTTGAGTTTTGATTTTACTTGAACCAGACCCAGCACGGTCCAGCCTCCCATTAGAGGCAGCCTATTAGCCAAACGAATCGCCGGGTTTTTTTTCCAGGGATCTTCAATCCCAAAACCCAAATGATAGATTCCTGATGTTGTTGGAGCAGTAAAAGTTGTCTTGATCTCAAACTTACCCGGCAGCCATTTTCGTATATCATCCCGAATTTTTACCGTGGATAAAATATCTCCTTTGGCATCCAGCCAAACCAGCTTAAGTGGCCACGGATAATAAAATGGAGCCACTCCCTCATTGACCCCCTGCAACACAACCGAGCATTCACCTCCTGCAAAGACACTCTTTTGGTGACGGATTTCAGTTAAGCGGAACTGATACCCCATTTTACGGACTAGCTCATCGCTGTTAGCAACCAAATCAACTGAAACTTTTGCATCCAGAGCTGGGCCATATGGCCCCACCCAAGAAAAATGTGAACGCTTAACCATTTCTTGTGTGTAGGCCCATTGATTACCCATCCATTTTCCGGCGGCATTGGGAACCATTTCACCACCCACCACGTTGTGTTTCCAACTATCAATGTGTCCACCTCTGCGCATGCGTGCCAGAAAAGACCAATCCTTTCCGTTATCGGTATCCTCCGGAAACATGTCGTCATGAAAACCGATGGCATGATACTTGGATAGAACCCCATCAGCATATCGAGCCATAAGTTGCTTGTTGGGAAACGCTTTCAAGTAAGCTCGAATAATCCGATGTTGAGTAGCCTCAGAAGCAAACAATTCCCCGCGTGGATAAGTGTGCCACTCACCCCAAAAGCCCAGAAGACCCAGTTGAATAAAGGCCACACGCGGATGCGTGTTGTAGCGTTTACCCATTGCAGCAATTAATCGTTCCAGTGCCAGCACCATTTGGGGGTGATTATAGTCGGGGCTCTTGCCTCCTCCATGCGCCCGGTAATCCTTTTCAGTCACTCCCTTGGCACGCAACCAGTCAGGCAAACCTGAAGATTTACTCGGATAATCCACATAAACCCGGAGCACAACGTGCTTCCCGCTTGCCCGAGGGTGCGACCACTTTCTTTTTTCCCAATCCTCAAAAGCATACCTGCCTTCAACCGGTTCAAGTTCTTTCCATGAAACATATTGAAAAACCATTGAGTAAGGCCGGTGGATTTTCCCGGCGGTCGTATAAAGACAATATCCCTTGAGTGGGTTATCCAGGGGGCCAGAAGAAGAGGCCGGCCGGGTAATCGAAAGTCCATCGGCCGGTTTCTCAAGATCTGCCGCCTCCAGAAAAGGATTCAGCACCAGACCAATAAAAAACAGCTTAACGAACCGAAACATTTCTACTGTGTGGGAAGCGGTTTATGTGCCTCCTTGATCACCGCTTTCATCTTGGCAACCAGATCGGGCTTGGCACGGGCAAGATCGTTTTTTTCATAAGGATCCTTTGCGAGGTTAAACAACTCCAATGGTTGGCCGGCCTGCCGATAAGCCTTCCAGTCGCCCATACGGACAGCCTGCGAAAATATTTTTTGTTGCGGGCTTTTGCAGAATTCAAAGTAAAGGTAGTCGTGGGCTTGCTGCTTCTGCTTTTCACCCTGCAAGGTGGGCAGAAAAGAGATACCATCATTCTGTCTTGGCACCGGTTGATTAATCAGGTCACAAATAGTGGGTAATACATCCTGAAAACCGCTGATATGTTTGGTGGATTTTCCCGGGGAAATCACCCCGGGCCAACGGGCCAGCATTGGGGTGCGGATCCCTCCCTCGTGCATGTCGCGCTTGTGCCCACGCAGGTTGCCGGTGGAATTCCAAAAATTGGGATTATGGCCTCCTTCCTTATGGGCCCCATTATCACTGGCAAACATCACAAGTGTATTTTCATCCACCTTCAGCTCTTGGAGCAAGGCCAGTATTCCCCCCACTTCGTTGTCCAGGTGCTCCATCATCGCGGCAAAACCGGCGATGGGGTTTTGTACATCCGGGCATTCCTCTTCACCTGCACGGTACTTGCCTACCTTGGCATCAAACTGCGAAAATTTTTTGCGCCATTTTTCATGCAACTGCTTGGGTGCATGCATGGCCGCGTGAGGGATGGCCGTGGGGATATAGCAGAAAAACGGTTTTTTTGCCTTCACGCTGCTTCGAATAAAACCGCGCGCATGCTCCATCATCGGGATATGCAGATAGGTGCCTTTTTTCAAGGGCACCTCTTTACCGTTATGTACTGCAGTAGAGGGATAGTAGGTGTGAGCAATAGACTGACTCTTCCATCCGTAAAATTCATCAAAACCATGACTTAAAGGATTGGCAGCCCCTTGCAAGTGCGTGTGCCCCAGCCCCCATTTACCAAAGGCTCCGGTACGATAACCTGCAGACTTAAAAACCTCAGGCAGCACTGTCATCCTGGGATTGAGTGCCGCCCCCTTCTCGCCACTCAGGTTTCCCCGGATATAGCAGTGCCCCGAATGTTGACCGGTCATCAAAACCGCCCGACTGGGTGAACACACGGTATTGCCAGAGTAATGCGCAGTAAACTTAATTCCCTCCTTAGCTAAACGGTCTATATTGGGTGTCTGGAATTTTTTCTGCCCATAACACGACAGGTCTCCATACCCTAAATCATCTGCAAGGATGTAAATGACATTTGGTTTTTTCGTTTCTGCCCACATCGCAAGGGGAAGTAGTAGCGCAAAAAGAGTTAGGTAAGATTTATTCATGGTTTTTCTTTCGCTCCTTTACTAATTTCTCCAGCTGAAGCAAGCGAGGCTCAACCTCCAGCAGATAATCCGACCGTGCACGCCAGGCTTGCCCAATCTCATTCTGCAACTTCACAAAGGCCGGGTCAGTTTCCCTCAACAGCACATGCGTCTTTCTTCGTCCTTCCACCACGTTTTCATTGGAAAAATTGAGTTGCGGATATGTCTTCTGTAAATCCTTCTCCAGTTTTTCACGCTGAGCCACCAGCAACCGAAAACTTGAATCCTTCTTCGTTGCTTCAGCACGCACCCTCTCCAAAGCAGCACGATATTGGCTGGCCGGAAGCTCCTTTAACTCTTTCACTTTACCTTCTAGGTGCTTCACCTCCCTTCGCTTGGCCTTATTGATGGCATTTACCGATTCTTTATAGGATGAATTCTCCTTGCGCAGCTTTATTCTGAGCCTGGCAACTGCTTTCTGAGATTCCTTGGAAGTCCGGTAGGCCGCCGGATACTTTGTCTTGGCCAATGCCTGCAACTTTTCATGACGAGCGACAACGGCACGGTACTTCGCATCAGTTCGGTAGGCCCTATCTATCGTGATCATTTTCAAATCCTTCAACTCCTCCTCAGGAGCACGCTTTGACCAAGGTCTGGTTGATTGTCTTTTGATTAATGACTCCTTTGCTGAATCCCAACCTTTCCCCGCCTTGGCGTGCCAGATGCCTACATTATCAAAAGCTGCGCTGGGTTGATCAACCTGAAAAGCGAAGTATTCTCTTTTTCGGTTCAGTATCGGATGTTTACCCACCACAAAATGTTCCGCGTCCAATCGAGCCAAAATTTCATCACCCACCACTTCCACCTGCATCGTGTACCACTTGCCTTTCTCAAACCGGAATGGACACTCACCAAGGATCGTTGGGAAATACGGCACACTCTTGTCATCGGCTGTCTTGATTCGAAACCGGTTATGGCGAATGTGCACACCAAAATTATAGTGCCCTCCCCCGCCAGTCACCAATCGGATCTCTCCAGCTCCTCGAAACTGAAAATCGAAACGTATCACTACGTCCTTATATTCCGGTTTCTTGATAAAGATCCGCTTATTTTCCCCGGGCAAATCATTGCGCACTAGAATTCCATCACGAGCTTCCCACCACTCCAGAAAATGCCACGAGTCATGGTCCTCACCCTCATTAAATGTATCAGATCTTAAAATTACTGTAGGCTGAGCCAAAAGAGGTGGATATTTTATCTCAACAGATCGGGTAAGTTGTAACGTGACCATTAAGATAAACGCTGACAGGGGGCTCACGAGACGATTAAGGAGCATTATTCAGCCAGACAAAAGGCCTAAAATGATTAAAATGAGAATATTAAATTTTGCCGGTAGTGATTAATACCTTGGCTTTGCCTTATTCAGGTCTTCAGGGTCCACTGTGAGCTGGCTTTCGATGTCCAAAAACCTGGCCAAGGCTTTCGGCGGATACCCTAAAACTGTGTCGAAATGGTTCTCATCAGTGAATGGATTAAATTTTCCGGTACATCCAGTTGGTAATAGAATAAAAAACGAGCCAATGACCAAAGTTTTTGCAAGCCTCATGTAGCAACCTCCTTACGCTAAACTTATAACACAATTAACGAATATTTCAAGACAACGATTTGCCCTTGTGCCGGAAAAATGATTTATTACAGCAGTGCTTACAGTTGAAGATATAGTCAACATTGCCTTAGAGCATAAGGATGATTTTAGGGCTGATATTAATGAGTTCGAATTACGACCAAATGGTGTAATGTTCGGGATCAAGCCCAGACTAATGGGGGTTATCAACTTGTCCAAAGATTCCTGGTACAGAGAAAGTGTCTGCAGCACTGCCAAAACAGCGATAAAACGCGGGGAGATCCTTAGCGCACAAGGTGCAGCCCTAGTGGATATCGGGGCCGAATCGACACTCCCTAAGTCTGTGTTGGCGAATGCTAAAACGCAATTGGATTTAGTTCTTCCTGTGCTTAAAGGGCTAGTAAAATCAAAAATTTCCGTGAGTGTAGAAACATACAACCCACAAGTTGCAAAAGAATGCCTGCAGGCCGGAGCTGCAATTATTAATCTGACTGGCGGCAAATATGCATCGACAATATATGATGAAATAGCCAAACAGGATGCAGGTCTTATTTTATGCTACCTGCAAGGGGTCAATGTAAGGGATGTCTCAAATTTCAATACAGAGGATGACCCGATACCTATGTTGGAAGATTATTTTGGAAAAGAAATAGAAAATGCTCAATCTGCCGGTGTCTCAAAAATCTTCATTGATCCAGGGTTAGGCTTCTATTATAAAAATTTAATTGATGGGGAAAAACGTGTCCGGCACCAAATAAAGGTATTTCTAAATACGTTTCGTCTCAGGCGATTAGGGTGGCCAGTTTGTCACGCTTTGCCGCATGCTTTTGATTATTTTGGAGAAGAAATTAGAAGCGCAGAGTCATTGTTTGCAGTTTTGGCAGCGCTGAGTAAAACATCTCTCTTCAGGACCCATGAGGTCCCAAAAGTAAAGGCAGTGCTTGATACGCTGAATACTTACTGAGTGCTGCAGAGAAAAACGCCCTCTTCACCGTTCTCCGAAATAAAAGAGTTTTCTATTTGTATGCCGAACCCATTAAGAGTGGATTCGAGTGATTGCAGTGTGTACCTGTAGGATACAAATAACTCCAACTTTTCCCCTACATTAAAGGAAATGGTTTCTCCTGAAATTTTTATCTCTATATCGGATTCAAATATATAGTCAGCTTGAATCCAATGATGTAGGTCTGTCTCGATTGCGCGTACGTCTATTTTTCCACCGTACACTGCGTTATCCACTAACAATTGTCCCAGCCATATCTTTGTAAGGTTATTATCATACTGAGGAAGAATGGATTCAATTCCGGACGGTGCAAGATTTGCGCTTAATAGAAGTAAATCCGACCCGTTAATAAGTCTATAAATTTGAGGCAAGATATCGGCAGGAGCAAAATTAGGTAAAATACCGAAGCAGGTAAAAAGTCTATTTGCTTTAAATTGTTTGCGTAAAAAATCATCCAAGTTCGAATCGTTTGCTAAGTCAAAAACCAGCGGAACACCTGTTTTGATATCACAGGAGGCAGCATTTTTTGCCGCTGTTAAAACCAGTGGCATACTTATATCTGTTGGGATAAAGACGACACTTGTGTTTAATTCCTTTATGATCGAAATTTCCTTTTCCCCTGCTCCGCATCCCAATGAAATAAGGGCCTGAATGTTATCAGGAATATGGAGCGCAGATTCCAGATATGGATCAACCATAATATCGGCTGGCGCATATTCGGAATGAATTCTAAGCCACAACTCAGATTGCTTATTAGATATATAATGAAATTTAGGAGCTATCCTTCGCCTTCGGAAGCACCGGGCCAAGTCCCTGACTAGTGATTCGCTCAAATTTGGATTTAAACGAAAAGTTGATTTTTTATTTGGTCTTTTGCTCAATCGCGGGGCTGGAAGATGAAATTTTAAGCTTTTTTTCGGTGTGCTGTGGAAATAACACATAAAGAAATAGGTATATAATCACACCCGTAACCGAAACATATATCCAGATTGGCCATGTCCATCTTGCAATTTTTCTATGTAGATCAAAACGCTCTCGTAGAGCATGATTGAATGTGATGAAAATCATTGGGACTATGACAATAGCAAGAATGATATGCGTAATCAGTATAAAGTAATACAAATAATTTAACAGCGTAACTGGATGCCGAAGGACGGTGTGCAACGAAGAGGCGTAATGATACCAAAGGTAGCAGGCAAGAAAAACAGTGGACGCAACAAAAGCGGCAATCATACATTTTTTATGCGCCTGCTTGTTTTCTTGCCTGATAAAATAATAACCCATCAATAAAAGAATCGTTGCTAGAGTATTAAGTGCAGCGTTAATGGATGGCATTTGTTCTACGGTCATTAATCTAATTTCTTAATTGCTGCCTGAATATCTGATAATAATTCCTCCGAGTCAGTCTCAAATGAAGTTCTAACCCTGCCATATTGATCTACTAGAACAAGTAAGCTACTATGAATAAAAAGATCTGTGGGGCTTTCCATTTCATCTTCCTTTTTGAGGACCGAGACCATCTTGAGGTCGTTAATGGCTAGTTTGTTAATGGTCTTCTTGTCTCCAGTAAGATAAAACCAATTCGTTGCAATCGCCCTATTGGCTTTTGCAAAATTATAAAGCACTTTAGGCTTATCAAACTCAGGGTCAGTTGTTAAAGTAACTAGATTAATATCCGGGGGAAGCTTTTGAAGAACCTCAGAGATCTTTCGCGTGATCTGCGGACATACTGTGGGACATCTTGTGAAAATAATATTCGCAAGCCATGGTTTATCTAAAAAATCAGTTTCAGTCATTTGATGACCTAGATGATTAGTCAAACTAAACGATGAAACATTACTTATAACTGGAAGCGGTTCCGGTAAATCATACAACTGTCTTCTTGCTTCTGAATTTTTCTTGGAGTTGAAATATGTAGCAGCAAATACAATTAACACTCCCAATAGTGCCCATTGTACAAAATATTTAATATTAAATGGCAGGGCCATTTTGAGGCCACTTTAGAAGGCCTTATCTGGAGGCCAATTTGGTTTTTGCTTCGATCCGTCTATTTATTTCGCCGGCACTTTTCTTTTTCAGCCATAACTTAAACTTATCCGGGTGTACTGCTTTAAGATAACCATTCATTGCTCCGTGCCCGTCGCCGCATAATTGGGCACAAGTGATCAGATAAACGTGCTCATCATCCTTGCCGGCTAATGGCTTGTTGTTGTCATCTTTCAGATATTTCGGTTCTATTTTGAAATGAATGGGTAGTTGGAGTCCAGGTATTGAGTCTTTGCATACTCTCAATGGCAGTACTTTGAACGAATGAATAACATCCATCGATGTGATTTTTAGGGCGATTGGAACATTCCATGGAACAACAATTGCATTATCTTTGCTTTTAGCTGAAAGGATCACAACATCATCCACTGTTGTGTCGGCCTCCGGTGGAGCTAAGCCGAAAGGGTTATCACCCTTGTTGGCATATTCAATGAATTGGTCTGCAAATTGGCCGTCGTTACCTGCGTATCGAGCATTCCAGTCAAACTGTTTAGCAAGTATATGAAGCTCAAGACCGTTTTTTTTGTCCCTTGAGGCTTTTTTGATTTTATCGATCTCCTCCTCGTTCACTACATCAGCCCAGAGCGGAACAGCAAAGCAAGCGATAAGAATAACTTCAGCTACGATGACACCGTATTCAGCTAATGTTGTACCAAGCTTTGATTTAACGCCCTGATAGTCAGCTTTAGGGCTGGCTGATTGTCGGAATTTGAAAAGAACCACAACGAAATAAATTGACCATCCGACAAATAAAACGGCCATTAAAAGATGAACAAAAACAATCATTCTATCAACATTCCATCCATGATCGGTAACTGCGGGAGGGGATTTGAAAAGTGTGATCATCACCTCTTCCACAGTAGAATCAATTTTAGTGAAATCACCACTCTCATCCTTCATGGAATTGACAACCATTACGGCAATAAACATTCCCAATATCGCCGCAAGTGCCCCAACTATAAACTTTTGTTTCATTATATCTTTATGTAACCCGGCGGTTAGGATTTGAATTTTTAGTCAAATGTAGCGGTCTAATACCCAGCAACTTAGGGTTGTTTAGTAGTTTTTCTCGATTAGCATAGATTTTTGCCCGGCGTGTTAAGTAAATGAAAAATGCTCCTATCGCGGCGAGCGTCCCTCCCACAATGATTAAGAGAACAAAAATCCCAGCATTCATCCCCTCGGCCATTGGAGCATCAGATTCGCCATAACAAGTTGCGCACGCGGATGCATCATGCTTTATCCCCATTAGCAATATAAAAACCAAATAGCCAATATGCTTGGTTTTTTTTAGCATTTGTTTTCCATAAAAAATAAGTGCTACGCCAGTCATGAGGAAAACTAAACCCAAGACGAGTGCGCCAACTTCACCACTTGAACGATATTCCAAGAAACCCCAACCACCAACTCCAAGGCCTAGCAAGATGGAGGCAACCACAAACACTAAATGAAAAGCTTTTAGAGACATTACTGCGTTTGAGTAGGATCCGCAGGAGATTTATCCCCTTTGAATTTAATATCTTTCTGGGCTCCATGCAGCCAAGTAGTATCATCCTGTCCGGGCTTCACTGAATCGACCTCGCTGCCGACAGTCAGCCACATCATTCCAATGAAAAATAAAACAGTGGATGCGAGAGTGAGGCTGATGGTTTTAAATTTTATGTCCCACAATAAGTGCATGAAATATAGTATAACGGCGGTTGCCTTGATGCATGCAATTCCAAGACCGAAATACAGAGCTTGTTTAAAAGTAAGCTCTTCGGCGTATATGTAATCTACGGTGAACGAGGCAATTGTTCCAGCAATCAGAATAGCCCCAACTATCCAGATAATGCGTTTGAACGGTCCCTTGTAATATTCTGGGGAATGATTATCAGCCATCGGCATTTATAATAAGTAAAGAATTGGGAAAAGGAAAATCCAAACTAGGTCAACGAAGTGCCAGAAAAGGCCAGTTATTTCAATTCGGTTGGTAAAACGCTCTGGATCGGCCTCGTAGACTCGACGGCTGACTGGAAGCAGATGGTATAACATTACAAGAATACCCCCAAAAACATGAAGCGCATGAAGGCCTGTTAAAGTATAGTATGTAGCAAAAAAAGTACTGTGAGCTGGCTCATAACTCGATAAGCGGCTGATCTGTGATTTTTCGATACGCAAAGAATGATGGTGAGCCGAATGGTCGTCACCGTCGTGTTTGGATCCACCCTTTAGCTCGGCGTAACGAATTGCTCCGGCGTGCGCATGCCTAGGTGCAGGCCACGTACCGTGCGCGGGCTCAAAATCTATAGCAACTATACCTCGCTTTAGGAATGTGTCGCGTTTTGCGCCCGTTACTCTCCCTTCATTCCTTTCATCATAACGCCATGCAAGCGCATGACTCCAAAACGATAACCCAAAAGCTTCACCGACTGGATGATGTTCTTCGGTGCCGTCATCATTTTTGGTGTAATACCCAACAATATGCCCATCAAGAGGCTTATCTTTTAGGTCTACTTTATCCCAATCTTTTTCATCCCGATCAAAACGCTTGTGCCACACTTCCTTTAGTTTTGCCTCATAATCCTTCCCAAGAAAATCTGGATCAGAAAATACCTCAACAGCTTTCTCGTCCGATTTAAATGTTATGTCATAATGGGTAAATTTGGCCGGCCATTCATAACTCCATTTAACAATTAGAAATAGAGACGCAAATATTACTGTAGCTATTTTCCATTTTCTGTACCCAGCCCAATCTTTTAGCTTTAATGAAACCCAAGCCAACACAATGGTGGCCGAAGATGCAATCAGTATCAAAGTGTTGAAAGCCCCAACCCATTTGTTCATCAAGCCCATGCTCCAAATACCAGGATCTGCTCCTACTCGAAGGAGGACATAGCCGGAAAAAACGGCTCCGAAAAGCATGATTTCAGACGCTAGAAATAGCCATATACCTACCTTGCCATTGTATAGCCCCGTGTCCGGTCGAGCTGTTGAGTTGTAAGGAATTTCCATTAATTGATGTCCTAATTTCAGGCGGTTTCCGGGCGATTTTTTTCGGTTTGAGGGGTGAAGTCCGAATTTGCCCCAGGCAAACTGTAAGCATATGGTTCGCCGTGCACCTCTGGTGGAGTGTCGAAATTTCCGTGAGGAGGTGGTGTCGGAGCCTGCCATTCCAATGTTGTTGATTCTGCCGGGTTGTCACCGTTCACTTTTTCACCGTGCCTAATACTGTAAAAGAAATTAATAACAAAAACGATTTGAATGAGAAACATCCCAAAGGCTCCCGTTGTAATATATTCATTTAGTTTAATTATTAGGTCTGACAAGGCGCCTGAGGTTACATCTGGGTTCTGTAGTAACGAATAAGTTGCTCCTCCATCGCTCATTCTACGGCTTAATCCGGCAAACCCCTGAATAAACATAGGCATGAAGATTATATTCATAAATATCAATGAACCCCAAAAATGAACTTTACCCCAATATTCATTCATTCGTCGGCCTGTCATTTTAGGGAACCAATAATAAATGCCCGCAAGCAGGGCAAAAATAGAACCCGGCGCTACAACATAATGGAAATGCGCAATGACATAGTAAGAATCGTGCAAATGTAAATCAGTAAAACTGAACCCGAGAGGTAATCCTGTAAGCCCGCCAATTCCGAACATTGGTAAAAAAGCAAGAGCAAACAAGGAAGCAGTGGTAAAACGGATTGACCCTTTCCAAAGTGTCATAAATAGACAGGTGAGCAGGATCACCGATGGAATAGATATAATCATCGTGGTAGTTTGGAAAAATGTGGCGACTTTAGCGCTCATTCCAGTGAGATACATATGGTGCGCCCATACGATGAATGAAAGAAACCCTAGAACTAGCACTGATCCCACCATGACTTTGTAGCCCCATAACGGACGGCGAGCGCTATTGCAGAGTATTTCAGCAACTATTCCTATAGCAGGTAAAATTAATACATACACCTCTGGGTGACCTAAAAACCAAAATAGATGTTGCCATAAAAGCGGGCTTCCTCCTCCGCTGACGGCCATAGGTGTTGAGCCTGTATCAAAAACACCAGAAGGAAGGAAGAAGCTGGTATCACAAACACGGTCCATTAACTGCATAATCCCAGCGGCTTCGAGCGGTGGAAAAGCGAGAAGCAACAGAAATGCGGTTACAAATTGTGCCCAAACAAAAAATGGCATGCGAAACCACGTCATCCCCGGGCTTCGAAGCTGTATAATGGTGGCGATAAAATTTACCGCGCCAAGCAGTGAGGAGGTGATAAGCAGGATCATACCGATGAGCCAGTAGGTTTGGCCATCAGTTGGAATGACTGATGCCAACGGGGAATAAGACGTCCATCCTGCCTGTGCTGCGCCGCCTGGAATAAAGAAACTAACTGTCATGACTGTGCATCCAGCAAAGAAGGCCCAAAAACTTGCCATATTGATACGAGGAAAGCACATGTCTGGAGCACCTATCTGAAGAGGGACAATATAGTTACCAAATGCCGCGAATCCTAATGGCACAATCGCTAAAAAGACCATGATTGTCCCATGCATTGCACCGAATTGATTATAAGCATCAGCCGACATTACCCCATCCTTAAAAACCGATTCACCGGTATTGTTATGGGCGTAGATGTTTTCCAGAACTGCGCCCATGACCGGTATGGATTCGCCAGGGTTCGCAATTTGCCACCGCATGGCCATGATCAGCAAGAAGCCGATCATTAAGAAGACAAGAGAGGTTACGCCATATTGGATGCCGATGACCTTATGATCAGAAGAAAATACGTACTTTGTTAGAAAATGCTGATGCCCGTGCCCATGGCCCTCCTTAGACTCATGATGATCATGGCGGGCTGCCTCTGTTTGAGTAGTGGTTTCCATTATTTCTATTTATCTAAATAGTTCGGTCCCAGATCATCAAACCCAACAAGAGGGGCAGATAAAGGAGGGAATAATAAAACAAACTTCGTGCTGATTCCAATTTCATTTCTCTAGAAAATTTGAAACTCAAAAATAGAAAATAGACGCTCAGCAGCAATGCGCCGCAGAAGTATAATGTACCAGAAATACCCAATAAATAAGGCGAAATTGCCGATGGGATTAGGGCAAAGCAGTACAATAAGGCTGATTGACCAGTATTTGCTGCACCCTTTTCTCCTTTTGAAATCATCTCAAAACCGGCATTCGCATAGTCATCGCGGTATATCCATGCTATTGAAAGAAAATGGGGGAGTTGCCAAAAAAACAATATAGCTACAAGAGACCATGCTTCTGCAGCAAGCACACCCTGACTGCCGGTTGCGGCAGTCCAGCCCATTAAAGGAGGTAGTGCGCCTGGGATTGCGCCAATTAGAGTATTAAGTGATGTAACTCTCTTCAGAGGGGTGTA
This sequence comes from uncultured Verrucomicrobiales bacterium, assembly GCA_913041895.1. Classification (GTDB taxonomy): domain Bacteria; phylum Verrucomicrobiota; class Verrucomicrobiia; order Limisphaerales; family UBA1100; genus UBA1100. The sequence goes on along the minus strand of CAJWKQ010000073.1, from coordinate 701 downwards.
GACATCGATGTATGAAATAAGGGTAATTGCCCCGATTAAGCTCGTTATAAAATTAACGGTATTTGCCAGATAAATTATCCCTAGAATTGCCACAACTCCACCGAACAAAACCGCTTTTCTTGGGCTAATCTCACCGGAAGGTATAGGTCTCTTAGATGTGCGAGGCATACGCGCATCATATTCTCTTTCTGCATATTGGTTTAATGCAGCGGCTGCACTTGCAAGAAGTGCTGTCCCGAATAAAGCGTGAAAAAGGAGCATCCAGTTAAAAGTACTGGAAGGTGCCAAATAGAAACCCATTGCCGTGGTGATTAACACCATTGACGTCAGGCGTAACTTTGTTAACTCTGACCATATAGCCAATTGACGTCTAAGGCTGCTCTCGGGGCGAGAGATGGAACGTTCCCTGCTCAAGCGATAGCTCCCTTCATTTCCTCCAAAGATGAAGCTCCGAAATTTTTCGGCGGCAGATGTTTGCACCGGGAAATAACGGTGCCCATTGCTCCCGTTAACAATGTTAGCGCACCACATAGCACATGCAGTGTAGCGATGTCCGCCGGTTTGTATTTCAAAACTGTCAATGCGCCCAGCGTTGCCTGCAGCAGGGTCAGCCCGATCCAGGCTAGGCTCAATTTACTTAACACATGTCCCGACCCCAGCCTCCGATGGGTAACCACCACCGCGCCGATGACGATTAACAG
>CAJWKQ010000072.1 GCA_913041895.1 uncultured Verrucomicrobiales bacterium | reverse complement strand
CCGTGACCAATCAATACCAGCCATAAGGGTGACTTGTTCTCATTGACCTCAGACTTGATGAGTTCGCCCAGCATTTCCTTCTGGCTTTTTTCTTCTGTGTGAACTGCCTCACTAAACTTGGCTTCGCCCTTGCCAGCCGCTTCCTCCCATTGAGCACTCCATTCGCTGAATGTTTTTTTATATTCTTCAGTGCCGGGCGCACCCGTCACAAGGATCACGCTGGCTTTGTCTTCTGCTTCCAAAGCAGTCCAGCTGAATATAAAAATGAAAAGAAATATCCTCATGGCAAGCCTTTACGGCGGCGTAGGAACCATTCAGCAACAAAGCAGACAAGGGCTAATAGGAAAATGGGTCCCTGATGCCAGAGCGGGACATGACGGATTTCGGTGACCGGCGCACGTAAGGCAGGAAGTTCCTTTACAAAGGAATCGAGTTTATCCATTTCAATTACGCGTCCACCTGTTTTGCTGGCGATTTCCTCCAGTAACGCTCGGTTTGGGGAAAGAGAGCGATACTCCGCGGCCGCAAAATCAGTAGCCCAGCCGGCTTGGTGGCGTCCCAGTAATTTACCTGTTTCATCGCGCACCTCCGCTTCAGCTAGGTAACCGCCGTTGTTGCGCGGAACATATTGTGATTGATAAATACCTGCCTCTTCAGTTTGTTCTTCAGCCGGAAGAATAACGGTCTTGTCGGTTCCGGCTGTTTTGACCTTTAGGGAAACAGTGGCGTTATCAAGTGGTTCATAGTTTTTGTCGTGCGCCTTGAGTTTTAGGGTGCGCCCGGATTTTTCATGACTCTGGGTGGTTGTGAGCTCAAAGGGAAGGGGGACATCAGCAACCAGCCAGCGCATCATTTGCCGCCAAGCCTTGTCTTGATCTTCACGTTGGGTTTCTCCCTTTAGTCCCCAGCGCCAGAGGTCGCCCAAGAGAACTGAGCCTACGCGTCCGCGGCCAAAGGGTTGGGTGATTAAGGCCGGTTCATTGATTAGGCCATTACCTGTAGAAACTGTTGCCAGTACATTGGCACCCGGTTTTTTGCCGCGCACACGATTGAGCGATACAAATTCGGTCATCTCTTCAAGACGGGCCCTCTCCGATGATTCATTGTCGCGTAAACGTACCCACGGTTGGAGCCAGCCATCACGAGTGATGGAGTACTTCAGGTTATTAAGTGCACTGGTATCCTGCGGTTTATCCAGATAAACTGGCAAAAGATTTCCGATGGGAGTGCGATCATATTTACCCTGCCTGAATGATTCCTGCCCCCCCAACATCAACAGGCCTCCGCCACGTTCACTGACAAACTTTTGAAGTAGAGTGTGTTGGCTGGGGGTAAAGAAACCCGCTTCCAAGTCATCAATGACCACTGCGCTATAGGCAAATAACTCTTCAGGCTCTGAGGGGAACCCAGTTTTTAATTCATCGGCATTAACTGTATTGAGCCTTACCAGAACCGGTTTATCATAATCGCCGACATCTTGGCCTGAGCCCCGGGCTAGTGGGTTGGAGTTTTCACCACGGCGACCCTTGAATTCAAATTTAGCCTCTTTTCGGGCAATGCGAATAAGGGCGGTTAGGTCCACCTCTTTATCTTCATCTACTGCGCGTTTTAAAAATTTGTACTCCCAGTTGGGTCGGCCCGATACATAGAGGACACGGTAAGGGCCTCGTCCGCGATCAACAACCACAAACCGGCTGTTGTTTGATTGAGTCGCTTCAGTTTCCTCTCCAGAGGCACTAACAGTTAACCGGTAAAAAATGATGCCCTGAACAGTTGGCCTCACTTGAAACCGAAAAGTTAACTCACTCTTATCTCCATCAACCTTTTGCTTCAATTTCTTGATGATGGCTGATGTCTCCCCTTCAGAATCCAACAATTGTAATTTTGCTTCAACGACTTCCTCATCGCAACCCCGTGTTTTTACCTGGGCAGTAATGGTGACCGGAGCATCCTCGAAAGAGGTTTGAGTTGGCGTGACAGTCCCCAGAGCTACATCGCGTTTGGGGGCAGATTCACCAATCACAATCGGATAAACTGGTGGTATGCCTTCGGGCAGGGAGAGTTCTCCCTCCAAGTCAGTTGCTACGCCATCAGTGAATACCACGATCCCAGCCAGCGGTTGGCCTTGATAACGGCGTGAGAGCGTGGATAAGGCGTCTCCGAGTCTGGAGGATTGTCCGTCAAAAAGAAGGTTATTGTAGTTGCCTACATTTTTTAGCCGTGCATCAAACGTGTAGCGTTTTAATTCAAAATCGTGAGCCAGCTTGCTTTGCCAGTTCTTTGACTTCGGGGCAACGGTCTTTTGCAAGATTTGAGCGCGCGATTGGCTTTCCCCAGAATCAGTGAGGTTCAGTCCTTCACTATTATCGACCACCAACGCCAGACGATTGGCGCCGGGCTTGGCTCGCTTCTGGGTAGCCATGGGGTCCAGCAGGCAAAAGAGAAGTAAGAGTAGTCCGACGCATTTCAGGCCGACACAGGCTTTGCGAATATTATCTTCGATCGGCGCTTTCGAGTAAGCCCACAGAACTGTTGCTGCACCTACGCCCATCCATAATAGGGCGGGGATGAGCCAGGACTTACCTGCCAGATAAACCGATTCAGTCACATTTACTCCGTAAGTGTAGGCTATTTGCCTTTGCCCAGACGCTCGTAATATTTCTCCACAAGATCGCTGTATCGTCCGGGAACCGGATCACGATCGATAGGGACTAGGGCCCGGTCCGATTCTTTTTTGGCTAGTTCTTCTGCTATCAGGCTACGGATTTCATCCAGCGGTTGTAAAATCTTCTTTTCCATCAAGTTCCACTCAGGTTCCTTGCTGTGTCTGCGGAACTCGGCATTCATTTTCCTTAGTTCTTCTCGCACTTGAGCGACCTGGTCACGAAGTTCGGGGCGATCTACTGCTTCTTCCACATCCCGCAGGCGGTCGGTCCATTGACGGTGATCTCCACCAGTAATGGGGTTGCGGCCCCGCTCGTTACGACTGAATCCTTTTTCCAAAAAAGAAGCTGGGCCGGATTGTGGTTGGACTCCCCCTTGCTGGGTCCTTTGGTTTTGATCGTTGGAGTTTTGATTTTGCGGAGGTTGATTCTGTTCTCCGGGTCGGTTGTTTTGTGGTTCAGCATTGGGCTGGTTGGGTCGGTTGTTCTGCTGATTGCCGCGCGCTAGTGCTTGTTGCTCTTGGTCAGACGGTTTCCCTTCGTTGGGTTGACCTTCTTCTTGAGATTGTGGGTCATCAGGTTGGTTGCCTTCTGACTGGGTTTCCTGCTGCTCAGAGGGTTTTCCTTTACCGTTATTACCCTCAGTTTGTTTTTGGTTTTCTGTTTGGCGTTCGTTTTCACTGGCATCCTGTTTTTGGCCAGTGGCTTCGGCTTTTTCATCTTCCAATGCTTTACTTAATTGTTTGAGTTGTTCCTCGGCAAATCTTAGTGCTTCTGCTTCATTTCCCAAAACGCTCTCTGCGGCTTTCTCCACACCCTTTTGTAGATTTTCCATTTTGCGCCGGGATTGGTCGCTCAGGGTCTTTGAAGCCTCCCGAAAATCACGTTGGCGCAGTTGGTCGATTAACTTTTGCTTATCAGGATCCTTATCCATTATTTCATCAAGGTTGCGGAGAAGCTCGTGGTTGCCCAATGATTCTTCTTCTTGTTCCAGAAGGGTGGCTGCGGCTTTTAATGATTTATCGGTTTGATCCTGATGCGCCTCACGGAATGTTTGATAAAGTTTACGGTTGAGGAGGGGTTCGGCTAATTCGGATTGTTCCACCACTTCCTTCATTTCGTTGAGCAGGTTCTCGAGCTTTTCCTGTTGTTTCCCAAGATCTTCAGTGATTTCTTTTTTGTTATCTGATTCAGTTAGACTTTTACGTTTTTGTTCCTTCTTTTCCTCTTCTCCGAGTTTCTTACTCAGTTCTTCCTGTTTTTGAGTTAATTCCCGTGCCTCGCGGCGCATGTTTCTCATTTCCTCGGAAAACTGGCTGGAAGTTTTCTCACGTAAATCATCGCGCATCTCCTGCAGATCTCTTTGGGCGCGTGTCCCAGAAGAGATAGCTTGGGATAGCTGGCCTTTCTGCATTTGCTCAGCGGCCTTGTTCATTTCCTGACGGGTTTTCTCCAGTTGTTGGCGCTGATCTTTCATTTCAGTTTTGTTTTCAGGCTTTTCCATGCGCTGATTCACTTCGTCTAAATCTTCCAGATTCTGGCGTTGCTCTTCACGAAGGCTCTTAAGCTGTCTTTCAATCTCCTCCTTTTCCTGTTCGGTCTCAGCCGCGCGCAGGGCGTTTTCCAGTTCCTTCAGTTTTTCATTCAAATCCTCCTGTCTCCGAGCAAGATCCTTTAATCGGCTCAGAACTTGTAATTGTTCGCGCTGCTTGGGTTCCTGAAGTTTTTGCGCCTGTTTCTCGTTCTCGTAGCGATCCTCCTGTTGACGCAGGTCCAGTTGGTTAAGTTGATTTTGGGCTCTCTGACTCCTTTGATTTTGTCGCTGCTGTTGTTGGTTTTGGTTTCTTTGTTGTTGTCGTGTGACTTCGAATTCATGTGCCTGAAGACGTAGGAGAGTCTGATAGGCTTTTTGTTCGGCAGTGAGTGCCGGGATTAACGCCTTGGGGTTTTCTTGTGCCAGCAATGGGGCAGCGATGAAAACCGCTAGAAGTGAAGTGTTTCTTTTCATGTCAAAATTCGTGGTCACTGTTTGGGGTTTCCTTGGGCCTCGTTAAGTTTTTTAAGGGACGCTTCCATGTTGGTTATGATAGTCTTTATAAATTCACTTTGTTTTTCATCACTGCTTTTATCCAACAAGACTTTGGCTTTTTCCAGAGCTTCCTTTTGTCCCTGAATGAGGATCGGTATGTCTTTACTCAATGTATCAGGGTTTCGACGTAATTTCCATGTCGCATTAATGATTTGTTTTTGTAGTTTGATCAACTCCTCGGTTTGTTGGTTTGGCGATTGTTGGCCTTCCTGCTGCTGTTCCTGTTGTTGCTGCTGCTGCTGTTGGTTTGGATCTCCCTGTCTAAAAATTTCCTCGAAAGGCCTTATTTCTGAAAAATACATATCACTGTAAGATCGGCGTGTTTGTCCATCAGGGCCAGTGTCCTCTGCCCAGAAGAACCAGTTGATTAATTGGTCAGGTTCCACTCCCAATGTTTCCACAGCAAGTAAATGTGTGGCGGTGATTTTGGTATTGGCCGAGGCATCCTTGCCTAAAAGGATATCCTTCATTTCGCCTCCGTTTACATTGTAAGTGAGGCCATAGTTGCCAAGGCCGAAGTCATCCTGAATTTCAACTGCAAAATCGACTTCTTCCAATGGAGAGATCTGTTGATCTCCACGGGGGTTGGCAATACGAATACTGGGCGGCTTATTGGGGTATACTGATATCTCAATGCGAGGGGCAAGCTTGTTTTTGCGGCCTGCTGAGTCAGTCAGTTCAAGTTTCCAGATTTGGTTTTGGGTGAGTTTTATAGGAGGTAATTGTGCCACCGGTTGGTTGGCGAGAACCTTTAGTGAGATTGGCTCTTCCAGATCATTGGTTAGAAGGGCAGAAGAGACCGGTTTATTAAGTTTAAACTGGTAGGAGAGCAGTGTGCCTTCCACTGCACTGAGGCGACGAGTGTCTTCAACTTTGCGATCGGGCAACTTGGTATAGTTTGGGTATTCCAGAAATGCGTCTGCGCGGTCCAGATAGGGGTGTTCATAAACACTAACCTGATAAGTTTCTGATTTCTTCCCGTCGTAATCTACGTAATAGGAAAATGTTTCTTCTATAAACGGTAGAGTAGCTCCAAAAATGGGATCATCCAGATTCTTTGTTAACTCCAGACGGCGGGTTGTCTTGTCAGCCTTAGTGACAACCAGTTCTGCCTTGGTAGGGCCTCTATTTTTGAAGTGTGCTAAAATTGCCAGTGGAGTTCCACGTTCCACTTCAATGCTGCCTGGTTCCACCTTGTCCAGTTGGGTGTCTGCGACTATTTCCGCCTCATCCTCTTGGATCTGAGCTTGGGTTTGTTTGTTAGGATTATTCGGCAGAGTGTAAATTTTTCCTAAACAAACGCAGGTGGCCACGAATAAAACCGAGAGCAGCAATTTGAGGCCGAATAGCCGACCTTTGGGGATCATTCTGTTAAACTGAGATGATTCATATGCTGTCTTGGCTTCTTCAAGTACTCTTCGCTGAAGGAAATTATACTGTCCGGTTTTGGGGTCGGGCTTTTGCTCCATGGCTGTAAGTAGAGTGGCATGCAGCTCAGGATGTTTTTCTTCGATATTCCGTGCAAGTTGCTGATAGTCAAAACGGCTGCTCGAAGAGTTGATCCAGGTAATGATAAATGTGCCTATTAGTAGTAGGCAAGTAAGGGCGTAAGGTGCCCAACCAGCAACAGGGAGGTTCGCTTGTGAGCGAATGAGGATGAGCCCTGATATAATTGCCAGTGCTCCCCACCAATAAAGAAACATGTTCCATGTACGCCAGGATTGTTGACGTTTTACTATCGGAGAGAGAATCCGCTTTAGTTCGTTCATGTTGTTTCCGCTGCAGGTTCAGAACCGCCTGAGGGCTTTCGCCAGAGCCAGCCTCCCAGCCATGTTTCCAGTAGCACGAGTAGGATCGCAATCACGATCAGCCAACGCCATATTTTCTGACGCTTTTCAGTCTGTTCGTCGATCAATGTTTGTTCTCGGTTTTGAGCAATTTTCTCAGTTTGTTCGTTTTTAGCGCTAAAAGGTAAATTCAATGCATCCAGCCTCTCCATAGGCAGAAGAGAGGTTTTGCTTTCTCTAGGTGAAACATTAACTGCAAAAGAAACGTTTTGAGATTCTTCCAGAGAATAAAGCCCGGGTTTTTTTGCATTAAAAGTTGTCGAGCCTGCAGGGACTTCCAGTTTGCCATCAGGACCATTCAGGATTCGGGCCTGATCGCTTTTGCCCGGAAGCTTGATGGTTTCGCCAGCAAAACAATTTGACTTCAATTTTCCTCGAGATTCTCCGAGCTCGAGCATTGAATAGAGAAGGGGGACAAACTTACTGGCAAGTGCGAGTTGACTGTCCTCGGGCTGCCATCCGCAGGTCAGGATGAAGAGGTGGCCTCGGCCGATACGAAGATCCAGAAGGGCAGGATCACCGTCATCAAAACGGGCCAAGACTTTTACGCCAGGCAGCCTTGCCGGATCAAGGGAACGGTGTTTCCAGAAATGTATCTTGGTAAAATCGCTAAAGCGTGGTTCATTGAACGGTGCTAAAAGCGGATGTTCAAAATCCAGTTGAGACAGAAGCGCATATTTGTCTACGCGTGCTTCAGTTAGGGGAACAGGCCCTGATTTTGCCAGCGCAGTGAGGGATCCGCTCATGACTTCACTTTTTAGCGCAAGTAAAACGGAGCGGCCGCTTTCGATAAATTTCCTGATTTCATCCACTTGGCTTTCTTTAATCGTATCACCAATAATTAAAAGTCTGTCATCATTACGACTAAGCTGAATGGATTCGGTTGTTGTTGGATGTGCCAGAACACGAACGTGTTGTAAGCGGGTTGTTGAAAAAGCGCGTTCAAGATAAAAGCGCATGGAATCAGTTTCATCAGCTTGTTCATTGCCCAAATAATGTATGCGTACAGGCTCTGGGATGAGTGGGGTGATATGCAGGGTGTTATCAAAAGGATGAGCGTCATCCAGAAGAGTTAGTTGCCATCCTTCGCCGGTTGGCCGTCGAGGGGCCTTAACTGTTCGGCTTTGGCCCGCTGGTACATAAACAGTAACATTATTGGTTGAGGTATTTTGCTTGTTCTTCAGCCATGCGAGGCGAAATTCTTCATTGCTTGAGTCCTCTGAATTAGTGAGGCGTATTGAATGAGTTACCGAATCTTTCATTTCCTGCAAAGGTTTGAGTTGTATTCCAGCATTTCCTGCAGTTTCGGGTTCAACAGTTTTAAGCGTGAGCTGTATGTCTTCAGGCCACTCATGGCCCTGTAGCCCTTCCAGTTGGATTCCTTCCTGTCTATCAGTTACTACTACGATCCGGCTGGGTCCAAGGTGTTCATTTTCTTCTAATAATTCGGCTGCAGTGAGAATGGCATTGCCCATACGGCTTCCACCCCAACCGGCTTCGGCTGCTTTTAACGTTTCCATAGCTGCAGGAATTCGGTTGGGCTCAGGTAATTCCTCCCACTGATCAAACTGCATTAGGGATGTGGTTTGGCTGTCAAATGAAAGAATTGCCAGAGAGTCTGCCGGCTCTAATTCTTTGAGACTATCCTGTGCCTGCTCTAGTGTTTTTTCCCATAGTCCCTTTCTTTGCATGCTGGCGCTTGTGTCTAATAGCAGTACCATACGCTGTCCGGCTGAAGGGTCATTGCTTGCATTCACGTTATTTCGGAAAAAGGGGCGAGAGAATGCCAATGCCATTACCGCCAAAAGGGCGCACCGGACCAGAAGAAGCAAGATATCCTCAAGTTTACTTTTGCGAGTAACCCGGGGAGGGTCAGCTCGCAGAAACATGAGTGAACTAAAGCTGAATTTCTCCTTGGTGTTGCGGCGGATTAAATGAAAGATCACTGGGCCCACGATTGCCAGACCACCCAACAAGAAAAGTGGGGCAAGAAAACTCATAGATTGGCGTGTCGTTGGATTTTCTTGCCTCGGAGTTGGCGCTGCCGAAGGTAGTTTGAGAGCACTTGATCAAGAGGTTCGTCGGTAATTACCGGCAGATAGTCCGCCCCGAGTTTTTGGCAGACTGACCGGGCGGCATCTCCATGTTCCTTAAAACGTTCCAGGTAATTACGTTTTGCGGATGCGGGGTCGATAAAGAGATCTTTTTCTGATTCCACATCATGGAAAAGCAGGGCGTCTTCAAAATCAAAATCAATCTCACGTGGATCGAGTATACGAAAAACAGCGACATCATGACCGGCGGCAGTCAGTCGGCCGAGTTTTGCTTCCAGTTCTTCGATGGGGGCAAGTAAGTCAGAAATAAGCACCATCAGTCCGCGCTTATTGACTAGTTCCACAATACGTTGAAGTGGTTTGGCGATGCTGGTGGCCTTTCCAGCCGCAGGCTTCTCAAGACTTAACATCAATTGACGCAAATGGCCGGGGCGGTTGCGTGCAGGTATATAGTCTCGTATTTTTTCATCAAAGCTTAACAATCCTACCGCATCTCCCTGCTGGAAAAGAAAGTAGGCCAGTGTGGCAGCCAAAGTATGTGCGTACTCCGCCTTGCTCCAGTTGTTTGAGCCAAAGGTCATGGAGCGGCTTTGGTCTACAAGCAAGTGGCAGCGGAGGTTGGTTTCATCCTCAAACTTTTTGATATAGTAGCGGTCGCTGCGGGCATATACACGCCAGTCAACATATCTCGGATCATCGCCGGGAACATATTGGCGATATTCGGAGAATTCCACTGAGAATCCATGATAAGGACTTCGGTGAATGCCATTCCAAAATCCCTGCACTACAATGCGGGCACGCAGTTCCAGACTGCGAATTTGCATTAAAGTGCGCGTATCAATTAAACCCTGACGTTTTGCGCTGGGTTCGGCTTCAGGCATCAGTTGAAACGAGATCGAGTAATTGATCGATTATTTTTTGAGTGCCTATTCCTTCAGCTTCAGCGCGGTAATTCACAAGCACACGATGTCTTAACACCGGCGCGGCAAGCGCTTGAATATCCTGTATTTCGACGTGGGAACGGCCCTGAATCAGCGTGCGTGCCTTTGCTCCGAGTACAAGGAACTGCGCGGCCCTTAAACCGGCCCCCCAGCTGACCCATTCATTGACAAAATCAGGGGTACTCTCTTGGTGAGGCCGGCTGGCCGCCGCCAGTCGAACTGCGTATCGGGTGATATCCTCAGCAATCGGAACTTTCCGAACCAGATCATTAAAGCGGAGTACGTCTTCACCGTTGAAGAGTGGTTCTATGGATTTGCTTTGATCAGCCGTTGTCTGCTGGACAACAGCTACCTCGTGATCTTCGGGTAAATAATCAATAATGACATTGAACATAAACCGGTCGAGTTGTGCTTCAGGCAGAGGGTAGGTGCCCTCCATCTCAATTGGGTTTTGAGTAGCCAAAACAAAAAATGGCTTAGGTAAAGGGTGGCGTTGGCCTGCTGCTGTAACCTGGTGTTCCTGCATGGCTTCCAACAGGGCCGCCTGTGTTTTGGGTGGGGTACGGTTAATTTCATCAGCCAAGATGATATTGGCGAAAACCGGGCCAGACACAAAACGGAGTTGTCTGCCCTCATCAGTTTCACTTAGCACCTCGGTGCCAGTGATATCTGCAGGCATTAGGTCAGGCGTAAACTGAACGCGAGAGAACTTAAGGTCGAATATTTCTGCAATCGATTTGACCAGCAGGGTTTTGGCAAGGCCTGGAGCCCCTGTGATGAGGCAGTGACCGCCGGCAAATAGTGAGATTAGGATTTCATCAATAACCTCTCGTTGGCCGATGATCGTTTTGCCAAGCTCGGTTTTGATTTGGTCATAACCGCGGATAATTTGTTCTACGGTTTGTTCTTCAGTAGGGGGGAGGGTTTCAGTTTCCATTAGTGGGTTAATGCATAAAAAACAATATTGATGCCCATTGGGTAGGCCTTGGGTTCAGAATAGGTTTTAAAGTAATATTGGTTTTCGCCTTCGCGTTCCCAGCCATCACCCAAATCTGTGTTATGGCAGATGATAACCATCATGCGGTCCTTATCATCAAAGATGCCCTTGTAGTGAACTTCACTTCCGTCATCGATTTCCGGCCGCCATTCGAAGTCTTGGCCTCGCATCGCCTGGCCGATGGAAGGTAGTTGCGGTTTTTCTTTAAGATCAAAAACGCAATGGAAGATGGGATGTTCCAATGGGAGCTCTTTGGGGTCTCTGTCAGGGAAAACCCGCTTCATTTCCCGCGCAAAATTTTCATATTCTCGGCCTCCCCAGAAATCATCCACCATCAGGAAGCCCCCATTAAGGAGGTATTTGCGCAAGGCTACCACTTCGGATTCAGCAAATTGCAATGCACCTGGCTCAACGATGTAGATAAAAGGATAATCAAAAAGTTCAGGGTCGGTAAGCTCCAGAATTTTTCCTTCTGGATGAACCTTTAAAGACGTGAGTTCCTGTAAGCGGTAAGAGAAATTCAGGTCGGCATCCGGATAGTCAGTCCTCCAGCCGCCGCCGCGTCTGCCGTAACGGCTACTGTACCGAATTCTCACGAAAGTGAAAACATCACGAGGCATCTCGTTGTCCAGTTCCCAGTTTGGCACACCGCGTCGATCCACAGATGGGGGCAGGCCGGGTCGGCGTTGAGCCCAAAGGACGACTGCAGCGAACACCATAATTCCAAGAAGAATGAATATTTTTTTATTTTTCATTCCAGCTCAGAAGAAGTTTTAAGGCCTTGCGAAAACGAGGGGCTTCTTCAAGGGCCATCAATAGATGTCTTTTAGCAGTAGGGTTATCTTTTTCCTTTAATAAAAGGGCAAGATGGTAGTGCGCTTCGGCAGGGTCCAAGGGGTCTAGGTTGAGAAGGGTTTGCCAGGATTCGATAGCCAGTAAAGTTTTGTTTTCGGCTTCTGCCGCTATAGCCAAATGGCGATAGGTTTCAGGAAGTAGTGGGTTTACTTCCAGAATCCGTTCGCAATTTACACGTACCGCTTCCCAGTCTTTCCTTTCAGAGGCCAGTTCAGTGAGGCGTTGAAATACAGGGTAAGCATCATCACTCATTGATGCGAATGTCTCGAGTGTTTTTCGTTCGGAATCGTATTCCTCTAGCTCCCGGTAGGCCCGGGCCAACATGACATAAGCATTGGATTGGCCTCCAGTCTGATGAGGGAAAAGCTTGATGAGCTCAAGGCAGGGAGCCTTCACTGCTTCCCAATCGTCGGCCTCAAGTGCACGGCGTGCATTTCGAACGAGAAGATAATAATTCTTGGGGTGCTTTTTTGCAAATTCCTCAACCCCAGTTCTTAGGGTTTCAGGATCGGGTTGCGTCCAGTTTAGTCCCGGAGCCATTGCTTTGGCTTTGGCTTGTGCATATTGTTTAAAGCTTTTTTCAAGTTTTTCCATCGGTTCAGTGTTTTTCTCGATGGCGACATTAATTTCAATTCCCTGGCCGAGATCCTTTAGAATATTTCCGATGGCCTTAGCTCCGAAACGTTCGATGAGGTGTTCAACAACCAGAGAGGATTGGTAATATGCAAACTGGAGGTGCAATTGGCTTTCGGGGGACATGAAAGCCCCGCTTAATTTGCTGATAGGGGTTAGGTCCTCACCTAAAATCATCGATCTATAGTTCGGGTTCATTCTTTGACCCCAGGATGGTTTAGCCTGTCGTTCCTCATAAACGCTGATTCCCTCACTTAACCAACGAGGCATCTTATTTTTTGTGAGGGCAAGGGTTACGGTGTGACAAAATTCATGCCAAAGCACTGATTCCCAATTAGCCGGAGAGGGCATCTGAGAGGCAGGGCTGTTGGCTGTGATGACACACCCAAAACACACGCCCAGAAAGCCCGGGTTGCCCGGCATTCCAAATGTTCTGACTCCAAAATCCTTTTGCTTGGCAAAAATTTCGACGGTGGTGGGTTGTTCCAGTTCAAGTCCGTATTTTTTGCATAGTGTATCGTGGGCTTTGTTGAGTAGTCTCATGGCTCTTTGTCCGTAAACCTCTGCTTCATGAGGTTCCATGCGTAGAATGAAATTGGAATTAGTTAAGGTAGTATATTTTCCTAGCGTATCCTTAAGGGTAACTAAGTTATAGGTCGTAACGTCATAGCCATCAGTTTCGTGGGCTGCTTCGGCCATGGCCCAGCCTTCATTTTCGAGTCCCAACCTCAAGAGGTCTTGGGCAAGTTGTATCTTGGCGGGGGTATATTTGGAGTTAAAGGCCAGTGCCTGCTTCTGGTGTGAGGAGCCTTCAGCAAAACGATATTTTTGAGAAAGTTTTTTTCCTATTAAGTGGTCGACCTTGGGATTGGTCTTCCAATGTTTGAGTGCACGGTTGCGGGCATTCTTCTCGGTCTCCTTGTCAGACTTTAGGTGGGCAATCAGGCTACGGTAAGCCCAGGCTTCAGGATGATGAGGATTGATTTTTAAAGCTTTCTTTAATTGCTCTTCGGCTTCGGTGTAGTTCTCGCGGTCGATAAGCTTGTCTGCAAGCATTAACAATGCTCCAGTATGATTTGGGTTTACTGAAAGTGCGTGCTGCAGGTGTTTTGCAGTCATCTCTCCATCAGATGAAGCAAAAGCCCGGGCAGTTCCAAAATGGAGTTCAGCATCCTTTGGTTTCTGTTTTAACGCTTTCTGAAAAGTACGCCCTGCTAGTTCGTAGTCGCTCTTGGAAAGAGCCAGCTCACCGATGGCGTATGAAATGCCAATAAATTCCGGGTCATGCTCCCGGGCAGGGGTGTAGAGTTTATTGAGAACGTCTTTTGGGTCCGCGCCTAGTTTGAGTGCTGTGCGCCCAAGCACTACCATGTCTGGGGCATTGCGGTAGGCCCAACTGCGGGCTCCGGCTAGTCGGTTGATCTCACTAAGCGCGTTGGTTGCGCTTTGAGGATCGTTATTAAATTGAAACACATCATATGCAGCCAATTGTATCCGCACACTACTTGCAAGTTTTTCCATGGCATTGGTGGTAACGGTGTATGCTTCGGCGTATTTGCCTTGAGCCATGAGTGCACGGATATGAAGCACATGTGAATCTTCCTGCCACCGGTTTTTAGCAATCGCATTGGT
>CAJWKQ010000071.1 GCA_913041895.1 uncultured Verrucomicrobiales bacterium | reverse complement strand
GCTTTACTTCATGAATCAGCGTTGAATCTTCCAGCACCAACAAGTGGGCGTCAAATATAGCTGATTCGGAGGAGCCGAGATTGTGTTCGACCTGACTTTGGATGTCGGATATTTGGCGTCGCGTTTTTGCCAGTGCTGATTGCAGCCGGTCAAGTTCTGAAGAATGTCCAGATTTTGGGATGTGCCGCCGCGGAGGTTCTTCGTTTTGGTTATGGTCCAATACCACAATCCGACCACGTACCACACCGGGCGACACACCGATACCACGAAAGATTCGTTCGTTTTTGTCCGGAGCACTGCTCACTGCCGACATGATGATGATGGCTGCATGGGCTGAACAAGTAAAATCGGCCATTTGATTAATAGGTCCTTAAAACAGGCGTGCCTTTGCAGGCATATTTTTGCATGATTCGCCTATGCCTGACGGTCGTACAATCCACAATCTTGCCTTAGTTGGATTTATGGGGTGTGGGAAATCTACTGTAGGTCAAATGGTGGCTCGGGATCTGGGATTTCGCTTTGTGGACACGGATTCTCTGGTCGAGGAACGAGCGGGGCTTTCAGTTTCTGAGATTTTCAGTTCAGAGGGAGAAGCGGTTTTTCGGAAGTTGGAAAAGGATGCCATTTCAGATCTGGCCGAGAAGCAGGCATTGGTTATAGCTACCGGTGGGGGTGCTATCCTAAAGCCGGAAAATTTTGAAAGCCTGAAGACCCACGCTCTACTCGTGTGCCTTTGGGCTAAGGCAGAGTCCATACACGAGAGGACCAAACATCAGAAGCACCGCCCTCTGCTTCAAGGGAAAGATCCTTTGGGGACTATCCGGAAGATGCTTGCCGAGCGCGAACCTTTTTACAAGCAGGCTGATGTTATTGTGAATACTGAGCTTCGTCCTCAGCGCGAGGTTGTGGCTCAGGTGTGTCATCAGTTTGAAGAGTCTATAAAAGGCACTTCTGGGTTAGCTGAAGCTTAATCCTCCGATTTCCTTTTTTCCTTGAAAGCGCGGACAGTCACCGCCTGCGACCAGATTAGTGTGATTTTCAAAATGATGACGCCTATCACTCCCAATGCCAAGATGGGTATGTTGTTGACTATTATTTCTTTTAGTTGATTTGACCCACTCTGAAGGTCTGCGGGGTCTCCACCGGCCATATCGTACATGTTGGTCATTGCTTCAAAAATCTTATAGCCTTGATACAAGCCGGGCACAACGAGTCCCCATGCAATCAAAGAGAAAAGGCTTAGCAGGGCTCCTTTGACCCAATCCTTGAGTATTAAGAGTCCGGCTCCGGGAATAACCATATTCAACATGTAGCAAAGAAATTTCATGATTTTACTCCGCGTCCGAGTAGTTGCTCGTACACCACAGCATTTGTTGCAATCATAAGTGGGACAGCGATTAACCAGCCCAAGCAACATAAAAGGACTCCAGCCAAATTAATAGCAATTAAGAAAAAGCTCAGACCTAGAAATTTTCTCCAACATTGGCGGGTTATTTTCCACGTTGCCTTAAAGGCTTCTAATGGATCCATTTTTCGGTCCATCACTAGAGGCATCGAAAGTCCGAGCATCGCTCCCAGAGTCATTGCAAGCACTATTAGGGGCAACATCCCCAAACCTAAAAATAGGGACGAGAGATAGACGACATCTTTGATTGCTTTCGGGTCATCGCCAACTCCGCCTGAGGCGTATAATACGACGATAATGATAACCACGGTTAAGGGTATTAATAGAACTAAACACCATAATAGAACCGCTATTGTCAGAAAGAGATAGGTGAGGAAAAGAGGCCAAAAATCTTTCTTAAAACCAGCGAAAAGATGGCCAATTTCGGCGGGTTCACCCCGAAGGCGTCGCAGGAAAATTAAATACATGCCCCCTGTGATGGGGCCACCTATAATGAAACCTCCAAAAGGGATTATTCCGGCAACCATGCTGACTCCCATCACACACAGGTATGTCAGTATAAAGAGGCCTAAATTTTCTCGTGTTAATCGCCAACCAAGGCCCAGGCATTCCCTTACCGAAAAGGTGTGGGGCCGATCTGCCAACTCTTCGATTAGTTGTGCCTCAGTAAACTGGGGAGTGGGCGAGGAAGCTTTCGAGGATGAGTCAGATAATGTTGGAGGGATGGGCGATCCAATGGCGCGATCGAATAATTCCAAGTCACGCAGTCGTTGCCATTCCTTCTCACCCTTTTCCTTTATGCGGGTATCTCCGTTGGCACGGCCGCCTGTAATCCATTGAGTGACTTCAGTGTCTGATACTGGTCCATATTCTTTTCCGTCCCCGCCGACTATAATATATTCCTTCATGGGTTTCGAAAGGGGTTTATCCCTTTGGCACGTAAACAGATCGGTTCATACAGCAATAAATATTCGATTCACAGATCAAACAGGCCGGAAAATTATAGTTTGTCTAGAAGCCGTTGGCAAATGAGGAGCCGAATAGGCCGATTATACTGATAATATTGGCGGGGATGCCCAGTCCGAAACCAATCCAGCACCATAGTTTTGCTTTGTTAGAGCATTCTCTCGCTTCAGTGTAGTTTCCCATGCGAATTAATCCATCGACTCGTGAGGCAAAAATAATGGCCGGGATACCTAAAGGCATGCAGCAAAAGAAAGTAACTAGGATGGCCTGAACCATATAGCTGGGGATGGGTTCATCCGTATGTTGATGGATTTGTGATCCAATGGTTGCTGCACTTTTTAGCTCCGTCTGGAACGCCGGAAGGGTTCCAAGAGTCTTCCACTCATCACTGCCAACCTCCTTGATTCGAGAAGCGGCGTTTAGTCTACCTTGAACGATCCACTCTTCTACCTCTACCACGGCCTTTGGGCCGTACTCTCTTCCATCGCCGCCAATGACAATATACATGTTAATTTACCGCTGTTTTATTTCGGTATTCGACTACTGTCTCGTCGCTAAGAAAGACATGATTCAGTATTCCAAGAATCAGATTTACTATATCACCCGCCAGAATACAGGCAATCTGTATGGAGGCTGTAATGCGCGTTCGCTTCAGATGCTTCCCGGGGTTCCTTCCGAGTAAAAGAGCCCCTTGAATGATTGCGAATATGCCGCCAAAAAATGAAATCAAAGAGCCCGGAATCAAAAAGCAGCCGATGCAAAAAGTAGATGCGATTCCCATAGCTTCAGTGAATCCGATGATTGCTGCAACAATACCGCCTATAAGGGTCATTGCTGCAATGGCCGTTACTTTTCTCGGCTTTTTAAGCTGCTTTTCAAGCAGGTTTGCCAGTTCCGGTATTTCTTGAATTGCCGTCCATGCTGATTCTGGATCGGTTCGCACTAGGGTAAGGTGGTTGGCTTTGCCTGTTTGAATCCATCTGGCTAGATCATTTCTTGAAGCGGGTCCATATTCTTCTCCGTCTCCACCTATAATTGTATATTCGATAACGGGTGGCTGGGATACATCAATCTCTTCCTGTTTATTGGTAGCAGATAAAATTTTTTTGCTGAGTGAAGCCTCGCGAACCTCATCCGGGATTGGTGGTAGGTTTGGTTTTTCTTTCTTACCCTCTTCGGGGGGAGTTGAGTCATTGCCTGAGCCGCTCATGTGTAGGTTGAATGGCTAGGCCAATGGTTTATTTCAATTAAATGCAGCTTTGACTTTCGGGTCAGCTAGTACCACGAGAGCCCAAATACCTGCACCCCAACCAATGGGGCAGCAGCAGTTGCAAGTGATGCTGAGGATTGCTGCAGTCATTGAGAGACCATAGGACTGAAGGTTTTTCATCTTTATTGAACCGAATAAAATAAGTCCTTGGATTACCAGACCGATTATCGAGCCGCCTACGCCGCTCACCAGATTAGCAATCAATTCAAATTGTTGCGCATCAGACATTCCTCCCCCTGAAGAGCCGGCAGCAGCACCCATCAATCCGGTGCCGAATACACTTAAGCCCAAATTAACTATATTGCCAAGGATTCCTAAAATCGCCATGACCATCATGAAGATGGCCGGTCCACTGACCTTTTGCTGGGCGGCTTGTGGATTGACTGCCTGCTGATGTTGGCCGGGCATAAGGGTGCCGCCTGCGGGTGTAGATGCAAACCCAAGCTCAGGATAGGTGCTGGCAGGCTTCCATTCCCCTCCAGTTGTTTTAACACTTGTATTGGCACTAAGTCTGTTTTCCGCCATGAACCTTTTAATTTGTTCGGCAGAGAAAGGGCCATATTCTTTGCTGTCTCCCCCTATGAAATGGTATTGGGATATATTGGGCGAAGCAGAGTTGTCTTTTTGCTGTGGTGGGCTGGTTACAGGGCCCTTTGGGCTCATTAACTCAGGATAAGTGCTGGCGGGCTTCCATTCTCCTCCAGTCGTTTTAACACTCGTATTGGCGTTAAGACGGTTTTCTGCGATGAATTTCTTAATTTGGTCGGCAGAGAATGGACCGTATTCTTTGTCGTCTCCTCCAATGAAATGGTATTCGGACATATGGGTTGGGGTGAAACTATCTTTAGTTTATTCCACTGACAATCATCAAAGATTAAATTCAGGTTCAGTTCCTTATGGCTAGAACGAGCATCACTATAAGCACTAAGGAAATGGCTCCCAGTACTGATCCGATATAACCAGTAACCAATCCTCCGACAGCCAGGCCATGTCCCCCGATTTCTTCGGGTTGTTTGGCGATGGCATGCAAAGACCGGTGACCTAAGTAAGCTGCAGGTACCCCAAAAAAAAGTCCCAGAGGCTGAAAAATAATTGAAACAATGCCCAAGACCAGACTTGCGATGGCCAGACTATCTGTTTTGGGTACTTTTTTTAATGCGTGTACCCATGGCAGGCCGTGAAGAGGGCCAACAAACTCTGGGAATGAACCTAATGGTTGCCAGGTGTCACTTTCACTTAAGCGTGCCATCGTGTAGCCATCAGCCCGCCCTTGTCGGATCCAATTATAAATCTCCTCGCCCGTTACCGGTCCATGGGCACGGTTATCTCCACCGATAATTTCGTAAGTGTTCAAGAAAGAAACTATTTATCAAGAAAAGCACCCACCATAACCACGATCCACACTAGGGAAACAAGTGTTTCAAGTGCTCCACCGATAATTGCAACCCAGCAATGGACCTGACCTTTGACTTCGGGGTGTTCCTTGGCGTTTTTGAGGCCCTTAAATCCTAAAACTATCACGGCGATTGAGTAGATGAGCCCTACGCCCGGGATACACATCATGATCAGTCCACCCACACTCATGTAGTAGCCAATGAGAGCATGTTTATTTTTGTAGGGAATTACTCCACCAGTGGCATCTCCTTCAGGCTGTTGAGGTGCATTCATATATAATTTTTCCTTTAGATATGGGTTTTTACTGGTGTGATATGCGACCGGCAGTGTTCGTGCCATCGTCTTCGTATAGATTTAAATCCGTACGATTATCACGTTAATAAATACAGAATCTCCTGCTGGAGAGGCGTTGGGCAGCCCTGCTAACAACCATCCTAACACCACGTAGTTTCGCGGGCTAGGCTTAATTCTATTTTGCGTCCTTTACTTGCGTTACAGACGGAATTTTCAAGTAAGAGAAAGGCTTAATTGGAATATTGCGTACTATTCCGAAGGAAATAAAAAGTACGGCGACCATAATCAAGGGCCGGTTGCATTCGGGTTGTGTTAGGGGTATTGGCATTTGGCCTGTTCGTCGCCACTCTAGAATCCATAAAACGAAAAGGTAGCCAAGGATTGGCAGTGATAACACAAAGCCGGGATGAAAAAAGAAGGCCTCGGTGATGCGGCCGTTTGTCATTGAGTGAGTAGCCCGCAGGCCACCGCATCCGGGGCAGTCCAATCCGGTGGTTTGTTTAAATTGGCACTGTGGGTAATATCGTTTGTTTATTACCGGTTCATATTGGGAGACAAAGCATATTGCACCCACTATTGCGAGCACAGCGGCCGGTGGCAGTAGTTTCCACCAGCCTTTACGCTTTGATGGAAGATCCGGCTTGGGCAATTCAAGGATGGGCGGTTCTTCCTCCATTTTATGCGGTAAGTTCGGCGAGTTTTGCTGAAGCCTGTCCACTGTCAATTACTTCAACGGCCAGTTCCATTCCAGTGCTGATGGAGTCAGTCTTATTTGCGACAAATAGTGCAGCTCCAGCATTAAGTAAAACAGCTTCACGTTTGGGTCCTTTTATTTCACCGGAGAGAATAGAGCGAATGATATTAGCATTTGTCGCCGCATCACCACCCGCAAGATCTTCAAGGGTCGCTTCAGCGAGGGGTAGATCAGATGGATTAAGGGTTGATGTGGTAAAGCCTCGATCCTGATAGAATTCGGCAATCGCATTTTCGCCTAAAGTCGAAAGTTCATCCATGCGTTTATCTCCAACGCGACCGCTGACCACCATGCCTCGACGAATGCCGAGATTTTGTAAAACCTTAGCCAGGGGCTCGGTGAGTTCGGCGCGCGGTACGCCAATGAGTTGGGCAGTAGGCTGGGCTGGGTTAAGTAATGGCCCTAAAAAATTAAAGAGCGTACGCTGGCCAGCTTCAGCACAAAGTTTACGTGCGGGCATGATATTCTTGAAGGCTGGGTGATACAGAGGCGCAAAGAGAAAGGCAAAGCCGTGTTCACTCAAGGCTATGCCTGCGTCAGTCGGCGAAAGATCAGTTGGAATACCCAGTGCTTCCAGGACATCGGCACTGCCGCTCTTACTGGTAATAGCGCGGTTACCGTGTTTGGCAACGGTGATGCCAGCGGCTGCACACACCAGAGCTACAGTAGTGGAAATATTAAAGGTGTTGAGCCCATCACCTCCAGTGCCGCAGACGTCCAGTATTTCGTCGGCACTAGTGGCCTCATCCAAGGGGACTTCGGTGGCGCGATCGCGTAATTCTCCAGCAAAGGCCGCCAGTTCCTCATGCGATTCGCCTTTGTTAGCCAGAGCGGTGAGAAACTTTGCTTTTTCCTCCGCGGAAATCTCCTCGCTTGTAATATGCCTCACAGCTTCAGCAACTTGTTCGCTCGATAGATCGGTTCCCGTAAGCAATTGCTCAGTTAAAGTAGTCAGCATGAATGGGAGAATCGGCCTTTGGAGTTAATGGTTCAAGGTTTTTGGGTCGTGGTGGACAGCTTCTTTAGATACAGTCGCTGTTTTGGTTTTGGACACGCAGTGCTTAAAGACTGATTCAGTGGAGGCTTTTAATGAAGCTTTGGGCTTGGCATCGGCTTGCCTGAGAGAGGGCAAGGTGGTGGCGGTTCCGACTGAAACCGTGTACGGCCTAGCTGCCAACGCGCTGGAAGCAGCAAGTGTAGAGAAAATTTTCACGGCTAAGAACCGACCTGCTCAAAATCCCATTATCGTGCACGTAAATGATGAATCTATGGCGCGCCAATGTGTGGTCGAGTGGCCTGAGGTTGCGAGTGAGCTAGCCAAGGCTTTCTGGCCGGGGCCGCTGACCTTGGTGTTGGCCAAGGCTGAGACTATTCCAGATAACGTTACTGCAGGAGGAACTACTGTGGGTGTGCGCTGGCCCAGTCATCCCTTCATGCAGGATTTAATCAACACCTGTCGGTTTCCCCTGGCGGCACCCAGTGCGAACCTTTCCAATCACGTTTCACCAACCAGTGCTGAACATGTAAAAAGTCAAATGGATGGGAGGATTCCATTGATCGTAGATGGAGGGCCCACGAGTGTGGGTATTGAATCAACAGTGGTTGATTTGACTGATGAAAAGGTGCGGGTGCTTCGACCCGGAATGATTTCCGTTGAGGCAATCAGTGCGGTGTTGTCCGACTACAAAGTTGAAATAGATAGTGACAAAGGAATTCTTAAGAGCCCGGGGCAACTAAAGAGACATTATGCGCCCAATGCGCGCTTACTTGTATTGAATTGGGCAGATGATGAGGATCTTGAGAGTCAGATTGCTTATTCGCGCACACCTCATGATCGGGTTTGCGTGATTGCTCATACCCAAATTGTGCCGGGCACACGCTTTGGTCGGGTCAGCGTATTGCCAAGAGAAGCGAAGGCTTATGCCAAGGCCTTGTACGATGAGCTGTACCGGTGTGATAAAGAAGGGGCTGAATTAATTTGCGTGGAAGCGCCCCCTGACGATCAGGAGTGGGACGGCATCAATGACCGTTTGTCCCGTGCAGGTGGATAGGATTTTCTGTTTCACAAAAAAATTGGGTGTCAGCGGGGGAAAACCGTATTAGCCTAGTTTCGTGTCCAACGGGAACCCACGAACTGATTTTTTTAGCCGCAGAGACTTCCTAGCTCAAGCAGGTGGTGGGATCGGGGCTATGGCACTTGCGTCTTTATTGAATGAAGAAGCATCCGCAGCAGAAAGAAGTCCGTTCGTGAGAAATCCACATTTTGCACCTCGGGCAAAACGCGTATTGTGGCTTTTTATGCATGGAGGTCCCAGTCATATGGACTTATGGGATCCCAAACCGGATTTGGTGAAGTACGCTGGTAAACCTTTACCGGGTAGCTTCGGTGAAGTTATGACACGACGTAAGGTAGCCAAGAATCCACTGCTCGGCCCCATTAAACCTTTTGCGTCGCGCGGTCAGTCTGGCTTGGAGATCAGTGATTTCCTGCCCCACATGGCGAAACATGCTGATAGTTTGTGTGTTTTGCGTGGTTGTCATGGAGACAGCGTGAATCATCCTCAGTCAGTTTACCAAATGAATACAGGCTCCATCCTTATGGGAAAACCATCGGTGGGTAGTTGGGTAGCTTATGGGCTTGGGTCGGAAAACCGCGATATGCCCTCCTTTGTTGTGTTGCCCGATCCACGTGGGGGTCTCAAAGGAGGGCCGCCTGCATGGGGGAGTGGTTTTCTCCCTGCGACGTATCAAGGGACGACATTGCGTTCAGGAACTAATCCCATATTGAACCTCAAGCCACCGGCGTACCGGGATAATACCGCCTTCATTCGTTTCCTAAGGCACGCCAACCTCGCGCATCTCGCCAAACGTGATCATGATGACACCCTGAAAGCTCGGATTGATTCCTATGAACTCGCTTTCCGGATGCAAACCAAGGCTCCTGACATCGTCGATATCTCCAGTGAATCTGCGGCTGTAAAAAAATTGTATGCGCTGGAGAGTGAGCAGACAGCAGAGTTCGGAACCCGCTGTCTATTAGCTCGGCGCATGCTTGAGCGTGGAGTGCGGTTTGTTCAGCTCTATTCAGGTGACACCGGCGGTTGGGATGCCCACAAGAACGTGTTGGACAATCATACTGCCTGGTGTGGACGTACTGACCGGCCGATTTCTGGCTTATTTGATGATCTCAAGGCCCGCGGTCTTTGGGATGACACCTTGATCATCTGGGGGGGGGAATTTGGACGGATGCCCATGAGCGAACAGGGTACTGGTCGTGATCATAATCCATGGGGTTACAGCGTCGTCCTTGCCGGTGGTGCGGTGAAAGGAGGCGTGGCTTATGGGGCGACGGATCCTATTGGTTTACGTGCGGAGCAAAACAAGGTTCATGTTCACGATTTACATGCAACTATTCTGCATATCCTCGGTATCGATCATGAACGATTAACAGTAAAACACCTCGGTAAGGATGAACGTCTTACGGATGTTGCTGGTAATGTGGTAAAGGAGATTTTGGCCTAATGAGAGTTATGGGTCATGTTGTGTGTTGTCTTGCAATCACGGCATTTGCTTATGCTGAAACAAAGACGAAGCATTGGGCGTGGCAACCCCTTGAGCCTCCCTCAATTCCAAAGGCAAAAACTCATCCACATCCAGTAGATGCTTTTATCCTTTATCGGCTCCGCTCTAAAGGCCTTAAGCTTGCTCCGGAAGCCTCACGCCTCACGCTTATTCGTCGCCTTACCTTCAATCTCACTGGCCTTGCACCAACTCCGAAGGAAATCGAAGCTTTCCTGTCTGATGCTTCATCCAATGCGTACGAAAAACTTGTCGATCGTTTATTATCTTCAAGTGCATACGGTGAGCATTGGGCGCAGCACTGGCTCGATCTTGCCCGGTTTGCTGAGACTGATGGGTTTGAGCACGACAAGATCAGGCCCAATGCATGGCGTTACCGTGATTGGGTGATCAGGGCTCTGAATGAGGACTTGCCGTATAATCAATTTGTCCAGTTACAGATCGCGGGCGATCAGCTGCATCCGGATGACCCTCAGGCTGCAATTGCCACCGGGTTTCTCTTAGCCGGTCAGGATATGCCCGATATCAATCTGCAAACGGAGCGGCGTCATATGGTTTTAAATGAAATGACTTCAGTTGTTGGTAGTACCTTTCTTGGATTAACCCTTGGCTGTGCTCAATGTCACGATCACAAATATGATCCCATTTCCCAAAAGGAATTTTACCAGATGCGTGCCTTCTTTGAGAGCGATTTGCAATTGAAGGAGCGTAAGCTTGGCAAGCTCACAGCCCGGGTGATGCATTCGGGCAAACCAATTAAGACTCACCTGAGTGTTCGTGGCGACTTCCGTCGCCAAGGTGATGTGGTGAGTGCGGGTTACCCGGCCATTGCACCTCCGTCTAAAATGAAACCCAAGCAGGGTCAGCGCCTTGAACTGGCCCAGTGGTTGACTCGCCCCGATAACGCCCTTGCCATGCGCGTTGTTGCGAATCGTTTGTGGCAGCAGCATTTTGGTGTTCCCTTGGCCGCGCCGGAGGATTTTGGAACACAGGGAGAACCCCCCACCCATCCACGTTTGCTGGACTGGTTGGCGACCGAATTGCCGCGTCGAAACTGGAGCCTCAAGGCAATGCATAAACTTATTGTTACCAGCGCAACGTGGCGTCAGGCCAGTCGCAATACTTCCGCTGATCAATACTGGAAAAAACGTTTAACCCGGGATCCTGAAAATAAATTGTGGAGCCGCCAGTTGCGGCGGCGTCTTACTGGCGAAATGATTCGGGACACACTGTTGGCAGCGAGTGGTTCCCTTAGTGGAAGTAAGGGAGGGCCGGGCGTGCGCCCTCCTCTGCCCAGAGAAATCACTGTTACTCTCCTAAAGAATCAATGGCCGGTTAGCAAAAAACTAGAGGATCACCGGCGTCGCAGTATTTATCTCTTTGCGCGCCGCAACTTGCGCTTACCCATGTTTGATCTCTTTGATCGTCCTCCACAGGCTGAGACCTGTGCCCGGCGTCGTAATTCCACCACTGCCCCCCAGTCACTGGCTCTCTTAAATTCTGAATTTACCCGTGATGCCGCTGCTAAGCTTGCCCGAGTGGCTGCGGAGAAAACATCCAATCAGTCGGCACAATATACCTACTGCTATTCACGCCTCTTTAACCGTGAGCCAACTGCCGGCGAACTGGAATCCTGTGCTCAACTTGTGGAGGCTACAGGTAATCCTAAGCAAGGCCTCACTGAGCTTTGCTTGGCCTTGATGAATTTAAATGAGTTTCTTTATATTGATTAGATTAGTTCAGGCTATTTCACTAAAGGCGCTGTTTGTTCCTTTGAAATAATGCCTGGCGGGAGTTCCATGATCTTTAAATTGCGGAAATGAATCTCGGCTCCTTCTGATTCCAAACATAGGTATCCTTTTTTCCACTCCACGTGGCTGATGCCATTCACAAATTTTCCATTCACCGATAACTTTACCACGCCATCTACGCACACCACATCATAGGTGTTCCACTCTCCCTTTCCTTTGCACCGGTTCTCCAGTGATTTGCTGCGGCTGCCGCGTGGGTTGTCCGGTTTGGCCTTTAAGCCGCCGGCTCCAAAAAGTTCGCCGTGGACGTAAGCGATGGGTGGAGTCTTTCCTTTGCGTGTATGCAATTTTACCCAGTCCAGTTCCAGCATTTGAATCTCCAGTCCCTTGGGTAATCGATTTCCAAAAGGCTTTGCGTCACTCCAGGCAAAGATGCCGGAATTACCACCCGGTTCCATGTGGCGCCATTCGACATGAAGGAGGAAATTTTCATACTGCTTTTCACTGCGCATCACTCCAATAGGTTTGCCCTTGCAGATAAGGATTCCGTCTTTGACATACCAGGTGTCTGGGGATGTATTGACATCGATCCAGCCAGTTAGGTCTTTGCCATTAAAGAGATCCACCCATTTTGGGATTTCGGCGGATTGGGTCTGGTTAAAAAATAAAATGAATGAAGCACAGCAGAGGAAAAATTGAGGGCGCATAAAGGTGGTCATGAAATAAGCTTAACCAATTGGATGACCTTGGCAAGATTGTTGCGTTGGAGAGATTGTCTTGATCGACATAAATAGAATTCTTTTGTAGTTATTTTTTCAGTAAGCATGCCCAATCCCTCCCTAAAACTTTTATGATAGAAGGTATGTCGTCAGGTCGATGGGAGTTATGGCTTTGGTTGGGTCCATTGCTTTTGTTGGTTGTGGGAGTAGGGCTGCAATTATTTTTTGAATGGGTTCGTACCAAGATTTTTGGACCGAGGAAAACTCTCAATGATATTAGGGGCGCAGTTAAGTTGCAGGAGATTTCTGAAGTCTCTGAAGGGCTTTGCCGGATTAAAGGAACGGTACAGGCGGGCGATTTGATCATGGCAAGTCCTTTGGAAAGGAAGTCCTGTGTTTACTACCAACTGGAGGTGTCCAAGGGGCTTTTGGCTAAGGTTTATGATTATGAAAACCGTACTTATTCGTGGCAAACCCAGTGGAGCAGAGATGCTCTGATGTCCGATACTCAGCATCAATCCTTCCAAATCATCGACTCGTCGGGATCAATCGAAATTGATCTGGGTTCAATCGGGAACATTGGTAAGTCCTCCTTTCACAGGACTCAAACGAAGAATTTTAGGGAATCTTATTCCAAAGTAACTGAAGAATCGGAGGCCTGGCCAAGACTTAAGTCAATTTATAAAAGACATACAGGGATATTAGTGCGCGTGGGGGTTTGGTTTGAGAAATCGATGCAGAAAAAAATTGCCCGGCGGATGAACAAAATGGAATCGTACATCAATGAGGTGGATTATCCGGATGAACACAAGGATACATTCCGGTGCCATGAGAGAACGCTAGAACCGGGCGATTTGATCGAAGTTTTTGGTTACGCCAATCGCAAAAAAGGCAAACTGGTGGTGAGAAGAGGCAAATGGCCGCTCATTGTTAAGCGGATCATGGAGCCCCGGCCAATTGAACAATCACGGCCTGTAAAAAAATCGGATGGAGACTGCCCCAAGTGTGAAGATGGATATATCAGGACGTGGGAAGATCAGCAACGTTGCTGGAAGTGTGGGTATATTGTTGAAGGGAAAGCAGAGCCGAAAAAGAAAAAGAAGATTCCGAAGGCGCAAGCTTCTGAAGCTTCGGCCAAGCGAAAGCTTTCAAGAGCTCTTAACATTCCTTTTATAAGAAACTTTTTAATCTTTGACCTATTAGTCACTTTTTGGCCGATCATTAGTTTGTTTCTGACAGGAGTGCTGGCTTCGGTAAAAATTATCCTCATCATCTGCTTGGTTTTGTTGGTGGGTTGTATTGCGGGTTTATTTCATCTTTTTGGCCCTGAAGATTCCAATGGTCCCGTCAAGGCTCCAGGAAACCTACCCTCAATAGAGCAAAGAGGTTTGGGGGGTAAAGATGCCAACGCTACTTCTATTGGGCTTCCGGGTGGCGGGCTTCCGGGTCAAGGCAAGTGATTAGTTTTAGGCCCCGTATCTTCTCCTTCATTTTTGTTTCTATTCCACCAGCTCCATCCACCCCACAAAAGAACCGGAACTGCAGCGCTAATGACTAGAGCCAATAGTTTATTTTCCTGAGCGGTGTTCGTTGAGCCTA
>CAJWKQ010000070.1 GCA_913041895.1 uncultured Verrucomicrobiales bacterium | reverse complement strand
TCACTGAAGCAAGAGGTGCTGTTCAAATGCAATCCTTGGACCGCATTTGCTTTGCTTATGGGTGTTTTCATATTTATTCCCATGGGTGAGGTGCTCTGGCACCTCACTCAGCCAACCGATAACTGGGGTCACTTAAAGGAAACTGTGCTGGGAAAATATCTGAAAGGATCTCTCATCCTAGTTCTCGGAACCCTTTCTTTATCCGTTTTTGCCGGAGTCTCTTGTGCTTGGCTGGTTGCTTGCTGCGAATTCCCAGGGCGCCGTTTCTTTGAATGGGCGTTGATTCTACCGCTGACGATTCCTACTTTTATCGCAGCATATGCGTATTTTGATCTGTTAGACAACCTGACTCCAGTACTGATTTGGGTAAGATTAAATGTAGGCCCGGACACTATGATGAGATTGAGTGAATGGTTAAAATATATCATCACAATTATGATCCTCGCCTCTGTTCTTTACCCTTATATATACTTAATGGCTCGCTCTGCCTTTTCACGGCAAGGTAATCGATTTCTGGAAGCCTCCAGAACACTAGGACACGATCCGCAAGCTACTTTTTGGAGAGTCGCTCTACCTATGGCTCGTCCTGCCATTATTGCAGGCGCTAGCTTAGTTGTCATGGAAACCCTTAATGACTATGGGGCAGTTAAACATTTTGGCATCTCCACCTTCACCACCGGGATTTTCCGTACCTGGCTAGCACTAAACGATATAACCGGTGCAATACGGCTTGCAGCATTCCTCATGTTATTCATTTTAATTATCCTTCTTATTGAAAAACTACTTCGTTCAGGAGCCCAGTATCATGAAGACAATAAATCGAACCAACCTTTTCAGCGCTATTCACTCGGGAAATTGAAATCATCATTGGCAATTTTCTGCTGCACGCTCCCATTGGCCCTCGGATTTATTATCCCGGTCACGCGACTAGGGTTATGGGCCAGAACAGCATTGGATAACAATTTTGATCAATCCTATTTCATCAAACTCATATTAAATAGTGTTGGGCTGGCAATCACTGCAAGCTTGGCGACAGTAATCGTCGCTCTTTTTCTCGTTTATGTTGCTCGTTATTTTAAAAGTAATTTTGTTCATTATTCAAACCGACTGGCAATTTTGGGGTATTCTGTACCCGGTGCGGTGATTGCCATGGGTCTACTCTTTATTTCTGGTCAAATAAATGACGCTTTTAATTTCATTATTACCGGTTCGTTACTGACCTTGGGTTTTGCCTTTTTAATCCGATTTCTGGCTGTTGCTTGGCAGTCGATTGATTCAGGGATGGAGAAAAATTGTGACCAGCTTAATGAGGCTTCAAAATCGCTGGGATCCTCAGCTTTCAAATCTCTTTTCAAGGTAAATATTCCTTTGCTTTGGAATGCCGTTTTGGTGGCGGGCCTACTTGTTTTTATTGATATCATGAAGGAATTGCCCCTTACATTAATCCTTCGCCCCTTTGATTTCGAAACTCTTTCGACGCGAACTTTTGATTTGGCTTATCAATCTCAAATTCCCGAATCGTCTGTACCCGCACTCTGTATAATCATAGCTATAATACCTCCAGTAATTTGGCTAAACAGCAAAATAAAATCCGAGAAATGAATAATCTACTTGAGCTGCAAAAGATTTCTAAAACCTTCGAGGCAAGTACGCCACCAGCTGTTGATCAAGTCAGTTTCGGTTGTTCAGAAGGCCAAATTCTCGCAGTGCTAGGCAGCAGCGGTAGTGGTAAAACTACATTACTCAGGATAATTGCAGGGTTGGAGATGCCTGATTCAGGTCGGATAACTTTGAAAGGTGAAACAATCAATGACCCGAGTGAATATGTTTCACCAGAGAACCGAGGCTGCACACTAGTCTTTCAAGACTACGCCTTATTTCCCAACATGACCGTGAAACAGAATGTTTCTTTCGGTAAGACCGCCAAGAATAATAGAAAACTAATCAATGAATTACTGAGATTGACCAAAATTAGTGGTTTGCAAAATCGTTATCCCCACCAAATTTCTGGAGGTGAGCAACAGAGGGTAGCTCTAGTTAGAGCACTGGCAACTCAACCAGCTCTACTTCTGCTTGATGAACCGCTAAGCCACCTTGACCCTGAGCTTAGAGATAATGTACGCCGCGAACTAGTCAACATATTCAAGAAAACAGAGACCACAACATTATTTGTATCACATGACACAGAAGACGCCTTATCTATGGCGGACAAAATTGTTGTCATGCAAGAGGGTAAAGCTGTTCAAATTGGCACCCCGATGGAATTATACTCCTACCCTATCAACCGTTATGTAGCTCTACTTTTTGGTAAAACTAACCTCGTGCCCCGAGAACTCATTCCTAATATAAGTCATTACTTCTTGGATGAGGATACTGAAAGAGAAATCACTTCTATTCGGCCCAACCAATGGAAAACAGTTGATTTTAATACCAACAAAAACGTGCCTGTTTTTTCAGGCAAAATTACTGCTATAACGCTCAAAGGCACGCATCAGGAGGTCTGCCTTAAAACTGACTCAATTGATCTTATAGTTACGGTTCCAATGCATTCATCAGTCAAAACCGGCAATACCATAACCGTGGCTTTCAACGGAGATGACTAATAAAATACTCTTATCGCAAGGACATGGTTGTTCTCTACTTTATTTCAATTGCTACATTCTAGAGCTGCAAGCTGCTCGTCACGCAAACGTCTGGCGTGGTTAACGTCTTTAGTACACAAACTTTTTCGGATTCGTTTTTTTGTGGTATCAGGCATATGCAATGTGTAATGAAGCCACCAGTTGCCATTATTATTCCACAAATGATGATTGGCGTTCTTCTGATTTACCCTCAATATTAGTCTGGGAGAACTCATGCTTTGGCTAATTCTTCCATACTCACCCAACGAGGAACAATTGCCAGACTCCATCTTCCCGTTTTTGAAGTAGTTTGCCGTACTTTAATCGTCCCACCACTATCAGGAACATGCCTTCCATCCACTTCAAAATGGTAAGGATACATGCCAACAGGCAATCGGACACTAGCTTTCCATACACGATGACAGCGCTTCATGGGAATGCGTGTCTGCGCAGTTTCAAGGAATTTCCCGCAGAGATATAGATATACCTCGCCAGAGGAATCCCCCCTATAAGTAAAAATTGTCTCTTTGGTTGCTTGCTCATAGTGATGCATAATTGCTCTAGTTTAATGCAGGTAATAACTTTGCTGTAGATTGACTCAATCCATTATAGGCAATTGAAGCAATTAATCGCTGATGACAATCGTACATTTCAAGAATCTCCTCTCCGCAAGCGCACTGACATTGGATTATATATGCCTCATAAATTCGATCACACTGAATAACAAACCTAGCCTTATGATTCAGCATCTCTAGAGTTTCCCCATCTAAGACAGATGAAGTGAATTGCAGATCGCACGAATGCTTTATTGCTTTATTTATAAGGGTTAAACGAACCAAACCATTAACTCCACACAACTGAGATAGAAAATCAGCAATCCCGCAACGGTCAACTCGTCTAACAATATCCATGCGTTTTTGCCACCGGTCATACCTGTCCTGAATCATGGCATTAAAACCTTGCCACAGTTGACCGTCATGTTCGGTTCGATAATCTGTCTGATTGAATTCAACAAATCGAACGAAAGCTTTTTCTTCAGAATTTACATTCCAATCTATCTGGTGAACTAAGCCCATTGACTCTGTGCTAAACTTGACAGTGAAGTTTTTCTGACCAGATAAATCAGTTCTCTGTATCGCCCATGACACATCCAGTTGACGCACATCATACCAAAGCTCTGGGAATTCCAAGAGCCCATTTTCGTGATTGCGATGCCATAAGAAATCCAACTCGGTACATTCTCTAGTTAAAACAGCAGCGGGCGCATACGTGGAAACATAAGCTTCCCTTAAGTCAGGCCATAATTGGCAAAAACTCTCATTAACGGGGTGGACGGCAACCCTAATCTCCCGTCCCGGAAGTATTCTAAGGTTCTCAGGATGAATAACCTTCTTTAGCTGTATCGAAAAAGTTTCGTTTCCCAAAACCCAAGGCAAACCTCTATTCATACCTTGCCTATCTACCAACGGTGTTAATGCAAATGAGCTGAGTTCCGGTTCGCACCACGAAAACTCCTTCTAGGGCGGCCACCCCATATACCGTGCCGTCAAGAGACAGTTCATTTTGCGCTATAACCGTCTGACTGCCGCCAGATTTAATTACGAGTGTCTTGCCTTCCTTATCAAAAAAATAAACGCACCCCCCTGCCGCAATTGGAGAAGCCCAGCAGGAAGCACCTAATCGCTGGTCCCATTTTTGTTCACCTGTTTTCAGGTCTAGACAGCTCAAAATCCCGGCACGACTGACAAAATAAACATGGCCGTCATGGGCCAACGGGGAACCAAAACTAGAGGTAGCTTCCTCCGCCTTCCAAGCCACATGTGTTTCAGCCACATCACCCGAACCTCCACGGCGAACCGCCATGCAATTACCTTTAGCCGAAGATCCCACTATCACCAAATCGCCCGAAACAGTTGCTGAAGCGACAGTGTTTCCAGTTAAATCACCTACAAACCATAGTTGTTTGCCTGTAGAAAAATCAAATTCCTCCAGTAGTCCATTGGAGCTGATAAAAAGCGAATCCCCTACAAGTGTCGGAGTTGCCCAAGAAACGCGTTTCTCGCGCTTAATTGACCACACAGTTTTCCCAGTTACCTTATCAAAGCAGATCAAACAAGAGGGGTCTGGGTGATCTAATAATAGTCCCAAACAGGTATCTGACTGAAATAAGGATGAACCAAGACCATGATGTCCGGTTAAGGGCCCATATTCCTTAGCCAAATTTTTCTGCCAAAGTTCCTTACCTTCATGGTTTAAGGCCAGCAAATCGCCACTTTCAAAAAAGACAAATACCCCTTTACTGTCAACCACCGGAGAGGGCGCTGCTTGGCTAACCATCTTACTACGCTTAACTGGACTGCTGGAAGAAAATGATCTACTCCAAACCTCCTTGCCATCCAAAAGAGAAGTACAGCGGATGGAGACTTTCTCACTATTATCTCCTTCTGTGGAAGTAGTAAACACTCTCCCATTCCAAACCACCGGGCTGGATTGCCCATAGCCTGGTAGTTTCACATTCCAACGAATGTTTTTGTTATCAGACCATTCCACAGGTAGATTCATTACCGGGGTTCGACTAGAACCATCCCCTCGAAAACTAGGCCAACTGTGGCCTGTGGTTTTTAAAGTTTCTCCTTTGGTTTCTGGTTTTTGGGATGCCCTATACTCTTCTATATCACCGAGATGATTTTCAAAATTAGCTCCGGCTACAAAAAGGAGTCGATTGGACGACACAGGTACCATACGATGAAAAAACCTACGATTTGCCAATCGAATGCCGGCATCGCGCCAGCCATCACCCTTTTGGTTTAGATAACGAACCGTACTGCTATAACTGTTAGCATAAAGACGGTCATTCCAAACACAAAGAGCCATCCCAAAACTCTTCATTCTCCCTTGCCCGGGATACTCCGGACCCGCTTCCCACTTATTCGACTTTAGGTCTAAAACATTAATTGTGTTCAGTGTCCCTTTAGCTCCAATCCCACCAGCTACGTAAAGTTTTCCCTTATAGACCTCAGTTGCATGAGCTCTAACTACCCAATCAGCCTCAGGTAATTTCTTCCAAACAATAGGTACCTGATTGAGATCCGCGACTAAAGCGTGTTTATACCACTGTTCTTCTCGTGGCTTACCATTACCCATATCCCAGCCACCAGTGACATAGATCTTTCCATCAGGAGAAACCGCAGCATCATGGGACGATCTTGGTGCTGGCAACGGAGTTATTTCTGACCACTTCTTGCTCTTAACATCAAATACCGAACAACTGGCTAAAGAACGAAGATTTGAAGGTTCGTCCTTGGCATTAGTAGCTTGAGACCCCCCTATTCGGTATATTTTCCCCTCATAGGCAATCATTCCAAAACCCTGAACTGGGATATGAATCGGCAGCTTCTCCCATTTCGCATTTTTTTCGCCTAGGTCTACTCTGAGAAAATTTTTAGAATGGGTTTCCTCAGAATAAACGTGAGTAGCACCCACATGGCCTCCATGGACATAAAGGTGGTCATCCACAACACAGGCACCCAAACTTGCGGTTGCCTCTGGAAATTTAAGGCCCCAAGTTTGCGCCTTAGGTATATCAACAGCATCCTCGGCAATGGCTCCCCATCCAAGGGTGAGGGCTAAAGCGGTGAAGATATTTTTAGTTTTTCTTATCATCTGGATTCAATGTATCTCCAGTTTCTATCATCTTGTACTAAATATTACTTAGACTCATTTTGCATTGCCTCCAACTCTTCAGGAGTTGGCGGAGTGGTTTGTGCTTCGGCATCAGCCGAGGGATCTTCGATAGGCGTTCCTTCATCTATTGCTGAATTACCACAAGCAATCGCTAAAATCGAGCATACTGAGAATATTGCAAACTGTTTCATTATTTTCATTTGTTATTACTGTTTCTTAAAAGGTTCCCCTAGAGGCTTAACAGGAGAGTGCACCCCTTTTAGTGCAAGCCCCTAGGAGAGGTTTTTCTGCAACGGAGCCGTTAGCAGAAATATAGTTCTAGTAAGTCGGCACTGTGATGTGCTGGTTTACCCCGAAGATATTACCCCCGGTTGCTTCATCATGCTCCTTGAGAGTAGCCTGTAAGTCTGCAGAGCTAGCCTGCTTCACATTCCCATCACTCATCACGACTTGACCTTGATCCGCATTCAAACCAGACAGAACCAAACCATATTGGCCGTCCGTAAGGCTACGCATTCTGTAGGAGTACTCATGCTTAGCATTTGCGTATTGATTCGCTGTGTCTGCGCCCACAAAGGTATTCAAAGGAATATCAGATCCGCGAACTGTTCGACCGCTCCGAGCAGGATCAAGCCACTTACCACCTGGAACGTACTCAGCATATGCTGCCATTCTGCCGGTGTAAGCAGGGCTGTTGAAATGACCGACTCCTTGCTTACCCTTAAATAGTGCCAGACCATCTGCCATCACATTTTTTGTGACCATCAGGATACTGCTTTTGGCTGCATCACCGCCCATATGGAAGCCGTAACTAGCTGCCTGTCGTGAAACGGAATAGTAGCCACTCCGCATACGAGTCGAACCAATATTTCCTTTTGAAGTGGACAACTTGCCCTGTTTTTCATCAGTTTGGGATCCACGAGTAGTTTTGGGATCCGCTGGAGAACTAATTTGCGCTGCAGCAATGTCTTCGCGGAAACCAGGCGCTGTGTAGAGCGCACCATAGAACATCGAGTTTGCACCTTGATGTGTGTAGACTGGTCTTGTGGCACCAATTTCTTTGTTATTGAAATCCCAATAAAAGTTGGCGTCTTCAGTTGTCATGGTCCAAGGATAATTATCTTCATTATCAGTGGCGACCCCTGTCCATGCCTTGCCCATTCCGCCCATGTTAGATGAGCATTTAAGGCGACTAGATTTCTTTTTAGCTTTTGCCAATGTAGGCAATAACATGCTGGCCAATATACCAATAATGGCAATGACAACCAGCAACTCGATTAGGGTAAAACCCTTAGTGTTTTGTATTTTCATTTTTATTATGCGTTATGGTTGTTTTCTGTTTCCTGCTTGCTCCGTTGCTGGTTTTCGTTGTTTCTACCTAACCTGTTATCATGTCTACCCAGACACTTTCCAAAAATCGCATCTGCTGTAATCATTCATTTCTGAGCTCTCAACTCAGATCCGACCCGTATTTATCAAATCAGAGGATGACACTAGCCCACTACGAAACATCCGCAAAAACGGGATTCGCACAGGCGATGAGTAATTGATACTGAGTCTCAATATTAAGTCAATAGTTTTTTGAGATTTGTTCTCAATTGGTTTCTTAAAGGTTTTCCCCCTGTTTTAGCGAAAAAAGAAACCCCGCAGTTTCCTGCGGGGTCCCGACGATTAAAACACCCTAAGGGTGTATTAACTAAAAAGCTCTGGAATCACAGTGCCGTCACGCACGATCATGACCGGCCGACCAGTCGGCGTATGGTATTCCTTGGTGTGATCAATCCCCAAAGAATGCATGAAGCTCGCGGCTACATCGTCAGGGGATATAACCCGATCCTTGGGGCCTTCCCCCTTTGCATCAGATTCGCCAATGACCTGCCCCCCCTTCATGCCACCGCCAGCCATTAGGCAGAACATTGCCCGTGGATAGTGGTCACGCCCTGTACGCTTATTAATCTTTGGTGTCCGGCCAAATTCACCAGTCACAAATACTGAGGTGCTCTCAAGGAGCCCTTTTTCTTCCAAGGAAGTAAATAGGCCGCTTAGACCGGCATCCAGCTCGGGTAGGTTGCGGTCCTTAAGGCGATTCCAGTTGTCTTGATGAGTATCCCAGCCACCGAGATTGAGAGTCACAAACTTCACGCCGCTTTCTACTAGGCGCGTCGCCAAGAGGCAACTTTGAGAAAAAGACTGATCATCAAAGAGTCGGGTAATGCCTGCACTTTCCTTTGTCAGGTCAAACGCTTCACGAGCCTTGGTACTGCGCATCATTTGATAGGCCTTGGCGCTGAATTCATCCATGCCTGCCAAAATCTTGTCTTCCTTGGCAAAGCCCCCAAAGGCCTGATCATACTTGGCAATCATATCCTTCCGGCGATCCACATCTTCGAGAGTAATTCCGCGTAAAGC
Source organism: uncultured Verrucomicrobiales bacterium (assembly GCA_913041895.1). GTDB lineage: Bacteria > Verrucomicrobiota > Verrucomicrobiia > Limisphaerales > UBA1100 > UBA1100. The sequence continues at coordinate 5,065 of CAJWKQ010000070.1, read as the reverse complement.
CAAGCCACGCACCTGCATCGCCTGTCCAGCAGTTGGCGTTGCGCCCGTTTCAAAGGGACCATATTCCACTGGCAGGAAACCTGTCGGGTAATTGCCCTGTTTGGGAACTGCGACAAAAGCAGGTAGCTCTTTGGTGCCGCCAATCTCCTTACTGACTACTGCACCATAACTGGGGTACCGAAGACTGGGAAGCGGCCGGTTGCCCGTCATAAGGTACTGTGTACCCAATGCGTGAGCTGCCAACGTGTGACTGACACCACGTAAAATGGCAAATTTGTCGGCCACTTTGGCAAGCTTGGGCAGGTGCTCGCAAAAACGTACGCCCGGCACATTAGTCTTAATTTCTTTAAACTCACCACGGTGCGTATCGGGAGCCTCAGGCTTAAGATCAAAGGTATCCATATGGGTGGGCCCACCAGCCAACCTAACAAAAATAGCTGACTTGCCTTTGGCGTTGGGGTTTACCCGACCTTCATCGGCTTGTGCCAAAAATTGGGGGAGACCCAAACCCAGCCCAAACCCGCTCACTGCGCCTACTTTAAGAAAGTCGCGCCTTTGAACTCCGTCACAGAATGTGTGTGTTGCCATTGTATGTAGTATTTAAAAGTTTCGTCAGTTCTAGTGGTTTACCATGAATTCCTTGGTATTGAGCAGGGCTAGTAGCAACTCCTGCATACCCTCAACAACATTTTTAGATTTCGCCAAGTCTGCGCGGGCCAATTCCATCTCTTTATTTGAAGGGTAACGACTCACGGTGCGCAAAAACGTTTCAGAGATCAGATACTCAACATCTTCAGGCAATTCGGCACGCTGCCCCGGTTCGGGCTTTTTAGGTGTCAGTTCTGCCATTTTTTTCTGATAATAACCTGCTTTACGAATCAAGGATTGCTCCCGTTGTTTGTAGGCAGTTAATTGTGACTTATATTTTTTCTGGGCTGCAGCATCAGTTGAATCACCTGGTTTTGCCGGTAAATCAGCCTTCAAATTGGCCAACTGTTTCCTTGTTGTAACCAACTTAGCCCGATACTGGCCTAATTTTTTGCGATCTATACCATTATTCCCATTCTTAATCTTGTAACGTCTGGCTAATTCATCAATCCAACCTCCCTTAGCACTCAATTGTGAGAGCATCTCTGGATCGTTACGAGTGAAGAGGGTCTGCAGCAATGTCGGATCCACTGTGCGTTCGCAATCACAATTATTTTCCCTAGCAGGCTTACCGAAGATTCCCAGCATATAATTATTATTACCACGGTAACCTCCGATGGATGTTGCCCCAATCATGCGCATCTCCATGTTACTAGCGAGCTCCTTGACGCGTTCCTCTGAGCCAGTCGCCTGTCGAATCGCATCTGCGGCCACCTCAGCAGGCAACCTACGAATGACATAACGGCTGAAGTTTTTATCATCATGCTGATTGGTATCATTCACCTTCCAGGAGCGCTGGTAGGCATCAGAATTTAAAATCTCACGATGCACCCACTTCATATCAAAACCGCTCTTTACAAAACCATCTGCCAGATGTGCCATCACACCGGCATTTGTAGGAGGATTAGCCAAGTTCAAGTCATCAGCCGGCTCGACTAGTCCGCGTCCAAAGTAGTGCGCCCAAACCCGATTAACAAAAGCCCGGGCAAAATAGGGGTTTTCCTCCGCACGCAACCATTTCACCAGCGGAGTACGGGGATCGGGATATTTCACATCCATGGTTTCTCCACCCAAAACTTTTGGAGTAATCACACGTGCATTAAAATTGGGATTACGCTTCTTAATCTTTGCAATCTGGGCCGGTGTATATTTCTTTTTGTTCGCCGTTTTGATGTATACTTCCTGCCATGGAATAGGCTCACCTTTTGCTAGTCGCTTATCCGCCACCGGTCTCAGCAGGCGGTTCTTGTTTTGTTTGGGATCCTTGCGGTTATAGCCAGCCTCTTTTTCAAGCTCCATTTGAAGTGTTTTAGGGCTAAAGTCCGGGTCCGACCCTTTTCCATTTCCTGTGTAAACAATTGGTTCAAAGAATGCCTTGAACGAATTAAAATCTGATTGTGTCCATTGATCAAAAGGATGCTTGTGGCATTGCGCGCATTGGATGCGCACACCCAGAAAACTATAAGCAAAAGCCATCGCCTTTTCCTCAGGCTGGCGCAAGTTACGGCGCGCCCAAAACCATGGCATATCCTCGCGTTTAGAGAAATCCACGGGATTATCACGCCTGAAATAAGAAGCCATCTCATTAACAAACTCTTTATAAGACTGGTCTGGTTTGGATCGACTGGTCCCCATGACTATCCCCTCAATAATTTCGTCATAGGGCCTGTTTTCTGAAACACGCCTGTAAACCCAATTGTACCAGTCACGACTTGGATTAACTTTTCTCGCGTATTGGTTAACCCTCATCTGAGCAGGGCTGTTGCCTTGAAAATCATTTAATTTGGTGGTCCACCAAGCCGCATAAGCAGGACGACTTAAGAGTTCATTAACCGTTTTTTGCCGCTTATTCTTATCTTTACTGGCCAAGAAAGACTTTACTTCATCGGCCGTGGGCAGGGTGCCAGTCACATCCAATGTGACTCGCCTCAAAAATTCCTGATCGGTGCAAACCTCACTGGGGATTATCCCTACCTTTTGAAGCTTGGCAGCAATAGCCTTATCAATTGGAGTAGACGCCTTCACTTTTGGATATTTTGAGCCCACCTGCTGGCTCACCGGCAACATGACCGGCATCGGTAAAACGCCGTTGTCATAGAAAGCCACTACATGTGAATCACCCTTACCCTTGATCTCCACCTCGCCCAATTCATTGACGACTGCCACACTTTCATCGTTGGTATCAAAGCGGGTAAAACTTGTGACATCCTCCACTGTGCCATCGGCCCAATGCGCAACCACCTTGAGTTGCATTTTGTCGCCAACCTTCTTGGCAACAAATTCTTTGGGAAATACTTCCAACCGATCAAACGCACCTGTCTCCTCCACATCCAACTTCGCACCCTCCTGAATCCACTTGAGCATTACGTTATGCTCCCAACTGCCTTCCTCGTAAATCTCACCCCCCTTATGCTTCACCTGTTTCATAGGCTTCTGCAGGAACAAGCTTTCCTCAGGTGTATCCAGATTCACCCGAATCCGATGTTCTTTATCAGCGGTGATTGCCTTGTGGTCCTTAGCAAAATCGTAGCCAAACAAGCTCAACTGGAAATCACCTCGGCCCTGAAAAGACCCATGGCACTCTCGGCCGCTACACCCGAGTTTGCTAGCGAGGGGCACCACATGGCGGCGGAAACTTGGGCTCTCAGCATCTTCAGTCTTCCCTCCGAAGCGTTGCTCTGCGGGCTTTAACCCGTCAGCCAAAGTCGAACCGCAAATGAATGCAGCCACGACAATTAAGCAGGAAAAAGGTTTCATTTTGCTTACAGCGATTAGACGCACTGAATTTCATCAAATTCACGGCAATCCATATGAAAGGATGCCAATTTAAGAGGTAATAAACAAGAGTATTCAGATTTTTTGACTAAAAATCCTAGATTTTGGAGTAATAGGCAATAATGCCGGTTTCAGCTCATTATTTTATACAATCCAATCAAAAAACCGATCAAAGCGAAGACTGCAACCACAACCATAACTTTATCAAAAGACTTGCTTTGAGAGCTATCACCCGGTTCTTCCATGTTAGTGCACTTGCAGACGTGCCGAACGTAAGAATTGTTACACCTCAGACACTCTTTATTATAAAAAAGACGCTATTTTGATATAATTATTCATAATTAAACCGTTATTTAACGGTTTTTATACTAACTAGCACATCCCGCAGGCGCCCGGGTTACCGGTACATTCGGCAGGAGGAATTGAAGAGGAAGACCCTTCAGTAGTAGCGGGCGCGAAGGCAGACAACTGCTTGACCAATTTATCAGAACCACAGTGAGGACACGTTTCATTACTCCAATCGTTGGAGCGCACCAGTAATTCACTGGCTTTCTCACAAACTGAACATTGAAACTCGTAGATTGGCACGGACGTGATTGTAGAGTTTTTCTGTAACTTATTCCACTCCGAACAATACGATGAGAAAAAATACTAATGAAATCACCAACCCGACGATGAGCAACCCGTAATAATATAGTTTATATTTCGACACTCTAGCTGCGTAATTAGCCTCCCCTCCAGCCTCACCATTTTCACTAATGAGTAAGGGCATTTCTCCAGCACCAATTACCAGTTTGCCATCTTTTTGCTTCACCTCACCGAAAATATAGATTTCATCGCCGTTTTCCAGAATGCTCTCATGATAGCGCAGTGTTTTATTGAAGATCAGGCCCTGTGTATCCTGCCCGTATCGGTTATTGAGCAGAACTCTCAGATCTTCCGGAGCATCGTTAAAGGTTCCTGAGCTCGTAAAGTGATCTGCATTAATCTGAAATTCACCTTCGCCAGGAATAATATCCACTGCTCCTGTCTCGTCCTTCACTTGAAAGGGGTCTGAACGCCGGTCATTAATATAATCAACCCAGTAAGTTGTCGTACCGTGCTCATTGCTACTGGATTTTTGCTGCTCCACGTGAAAATGATAAAACACGCAAGGCTTCTGAGCCCAAGGACTTGGCGCGGGGGGCATACTTGAATCAACCCGGCCTCGAATTTCCACCGGCCCCGGTTTTAAAGATCCAATGGGCGTAGTCTCAGTATCCAACATGAGTTGGTGAATTTTTTTGGCCTTCTTATATTTTGGCCTAAAAAATAAACCTGCCAGAGCAAATGGAATCCCGAACACACACGCTACTATCATAGCTGCAATCAATTTTTCGCTGCTTATTGCCGCTAGGCAAAGGCTTTGGAGCCCATTTGACACACCGAATTCTGCAAAGTACATCTTACAACAAATTATATAATGGTTCCTGATATCAGAGCGAATATAAAAATCACTTCGATTGTTATTTGCCCTCCTTAAACCTTCCCAGACCGAGAAAAGGCCCCAGCTATTACGCATTTTCCCCTAAAGTACCTTTGCATTTTGACCGACTCCTAATAGGATGACCCCTATGACCACCTCCCCTGTGTTGTCGCTAGG
>CAJWKQ010000069.1 GCA_913041895.1 uncultured Verrucomicrobiales bacterium | reverse complement strand
TGATGGGGTGTTTGGAAGAGCTTAAAACTGGAAAGGGCCATTACATGGCCATGTTCCACGATGATGGACGTTTCTTTACAGCCAAGCCGCAGCAAAAGAATCCTGTGGTATTTGATCTCTTTAAGACTTTTTCGAAGGATGGAGGTCTTACTTGGACCCAGCCTGAAAGCGTTTTAGCACGATCAGATGTGCACCTGTGTGAACCGGGTATTATTCGTTCTCCGGATGGCAAGCAGTTTTGTGTGCTTTTACGCGAGAATAGCAGGCGCAAGAATTCGTTCGTTATTTTTTCCAATGATGAAGGGCAAACATGGACAAAACCGCGTGAGTTGCCAGCTTCACTTACTGGTGATCGCCATACTGGCAAGTACACGGCTGATGGCCGGCTCTTCATTTCCTTTCGTGATACCACACACGAAAGCGCCACCAAGGGGGACTGGGTGGCTTGGGTTGGTACTTATGAGGATATTGTAAAAGGTAGAGAAGGTCAGTACCGCGTGCGCCTGATGGATAACACCAAGGGTGGGGACTGCGCCTATCCGCCCGTAGAGATTCTGCCAGATGATACGATTGTAACGACCACCTACGGTCACTGGAGTAAGGGGCAGTCACCCTACATAGTTAGTGTGAGGCTTAAGCTTTCTGAACTCGATGAAATGGCCGAAAGGTTGCGTCGCTAAGGCCAGATGCCCTGCGCTTTCATTTGTTTGGTCGCTTGCTCGGCCCAACCGCGATTGGCAGCGGGGCTGGCGGGGCTCGGATGCAGGATTTTTCCAATGCGAACCTTAAGGCCACCCAAGGCAGTATCGGCACGTTTTTCAGCAAAGCCGCCTACAGCAACCAGCCATTCGGGTTCTAGGATTTCGACCACTTTACGCAAATGAGTGTCACAGGCTTCCATGAGCGGGGAAGCTTCGGTGGCAGGTAGTTTATCGGGCGTTCGGTTTCGTCCGGTTTCCTCCATGAATACCAACGGGCAATGGTTGGCTATAAAATGATCCTGAAAAAATTCATTGGCTGAATCAAAACGTTTGACAAAGAGACCCCACAATCGGCGGCCGCTTACTTCACTGCGTGTGCACGCCAGACCCTCTATGGGGCGCTTTGGATGTTCCTTGACTGGCTTTCCAATTGGGGCATCGATGCCGATCCAGTCACGAACAGCGGCGATTTCCCCGAAAGGCACCCCTGTCTGTGCCATTCCGAAAGGGCCGGGGTTCATTCCAAGAAAAACAACTTTCTTTTTGCCGCTGGCAGCCTGACTAATGTATTGCTCGTGTGCGGCCCATGCGTACTCGAGAGGGTTATAAACATGCGTGACAGGTTCACCAAAATTCAGTGTATTACATGTTGCGCTCAATTGATGCGCTACAGCTGCTATATTCGTGGATGTGCTCACAGGCCGGTATTAAACCGGTTCGCCTAACAAACGTAAATCATATGCAGCTTACAGGACTTATTGCGGCACCCCACACGCCATTTAACCCGGACTTTACCCTGAATCTTGAGGTGGTACCGCATCAGGCCAGACATCTGGCCGCTTCCGGCGTAAAAGGTGTCTTTGTGGCCGGCACCACAGGTGAGTGTCATTCCTTGAGTTCCGATGAACGCGCCGAATTGTTTACCGTATGGGGTGAGGCGGCACGTGCGCATGGAATGAAGTTTATCGCGCATACTGGTCATAATAGTTTGCCGGATGCTCGGGCTTTGGCAAAGAGCGCCCGAGAGGCTGGGGCCGACGCGATCGGGGCAATGGCACCGACTTTCTTCAGACCGGTAACTGCAGGAGATTTAATCGACTGGTTTGTGCGTATTTCCGAACCCGCGGAGGGATTGCCATTTTATTTTTATGATATCCCGCCGATGACCGGTGTTTGTATCGATACAAAGGAGTTGGTTCAAAGTGCGGGCAAACAGATTCCGTCCTTTGCAGGAGTCAAATACACCAACCCTGATCGAAATCAATTAAGCACTATTCTGACATTGGATGATCATTCGCCGGATATGTTGTGGGGATGTGACGAGGAACTCCTTGATGGTTTGCAAATGGGCTGCCGAGGAGCAGTGGGCAGTAGTTACAATTTTGCTGCGGGCATCTACCACCGTGTAATGAAGGCATATGAATCCGGTGATCTGGATGAAGCAAAACACTGGCAATCACGGTCACTGGCACTAATTAATACGCTCAAGACATCCGGTTACATGCATTCAGCCAAGACGGTGATGGAGATGGTGGGGATTGATTGTGGTCCAGCTCGGCCTCCTTTGTCACAATTAACGGATGAAGAACGTGTAGTTTTGCGCGGGCAACTGGAAACATTGGGATTTTTTGAATGGCTTAATGAATGCACAGAGGCGAACTGAGCTGATCGCGGTATACCGTGAGGGATTACTGGAGGATACCCTGCCATTTTGGTTGCCGCGGTGCGTGGATGAAGAGCACGGTGGCTTCATAATTGCACGGGATCGGGATGGGGCACCGTTGGATACTGACAAGGGCATGTGGCAGCAATCTCGGTTTACTTGGCTGCTGGCAACTCTCTACAACAACGTGGAACCTCGAGAGGAATGGCTGGCTGCCGCTCAACATGGAATAGATTTCATTTCACACCATGGGTTCGACGTCGATGGCAGGATGTGGTTTCACGTTACACGCGAAGGAGCACCCATTCGTAAACGACGGTATGTGTTTACTGAAACCTTTGGATCCATCGCCTACGCAGCCTGTGCCAAAGCCACTGGTAAATCAGTAATGGCGGATAAAGCAAAGGCTCTGTATGCACTGGCGCGGAAACATTTCACGACACCCGGTCTAATTCGGCCGAAGTTTACCGATACGCGTCCGATGAAAAATTTAAGTGGGCCGATGATGAATCTGGTGACTGCACAAGAATTACGCATGTGTCTAGATGACAATTCATTTAATGGAGACATCGATTCATGCATAGAGGAAATACAGAGTGACTTTATGAAGCCTGATCTCGAATGCGTGATGGAGTCAGTGGGGCCTGACGGAGAGGTTCTCGATCACTTTGATGGGCGTTTGTTGAATCCCGGGCATGCGATGGAAGCGGCCTGGTTTGTGCTTAATGAAGCGCGTCATCGAGGAGGTGACTCTGCGCTAATCAAAATGGGTTGCCAAATGTTGGATTGGATGTGGGCACGTGGGTGGGATGAAGAGCACGGCGGTATTTATTATTTTCGTGATTTGGATAACAAACCGGTACAGGAATACTGGCATGATATGAAGTTCTGGTGGGTTCACAACGAGGCCATCTTGGCGACACTATTGGCTAATCTCCTTACTGGTGAGGAGCGTTATGAGGCGATGCACCAGCGGGTACACGATTGGGCTTATGCCCATTTCGCCGACTCGGAGCATGGTGAGTGGTATGGTTATTTACATCGGGATGGACGGGTATCAGTACCTTTAAAGGGCAATATGTGGAAAGGTCCGTTTCATTTGCCGCGTATGCAGCTGCTTGCTTGGCGTTGGCTGAGACAAGACCGCCGTTGTTAGAAATATATTTGTTGATAACCAGCTTTGATTAATTATTAGTGTTTTTTTCTTCCACGAATTGGCGTGCAGAGGGAGACTCCACCACCTCTAATTAATTTTACACTAAACGCATAATGACTGTATCCGAATCGACATCAATGACAGAGCACGATGTGCAGGCTGTCGAACAACTGAAAAACGCACGTTCTAAGATTCGTGATGAGTTGTCTAAAGTCATCATTGGCCAAAGCGATGTGGTTGATCAAACGCTAATCTCAATTTTCACTAGAAGTCATTCGCTTTTAATCGGTGTTCCGGGGTTGGCTAAGACGCTGTTGGTTTCTTCGATTGCAGAAGCATTGAAACTTGACTTCAAGCGCATTCAGTTCACGCCTGATTTAATGCCAAGTGATATTACCGGAACGGAAGTAATTTATCAGAACCCTGAAACTAATGAGAGGGAGTTCAAATTTCTTAAAGGGCCAATTTTTTCAAATATTGTTCTGGCAGACGAAATTAACCGTACTCCACCCAAGACCCAAGCTGCGATGTTGGAAGCCATGCAGGAGCGCAAGATTTCAATAGGCGGCAATGATTTTGATTTACCTAATCCATTCTTTGTTCTTGCTACTCAGAATCCAATTGAGCAGGAGGGCACCTACCCTCTTCCTGAGGCACAGTTGGACCGCTTTATGTTCATGATTAAAGTGGATTATCCCGATGCGGCTGAAGAGCTTGATATTATGAAGATGGCCACCGGGCAAGGGCAAGGCAAGCCAGAGCCAGTGCTTGATGGGCAACAGATTCTCGAGTTACAGGAAATCGTTCGAAAGATGCCTGTTAGTGACCATGTATTTGAGTATGCCAGGCAACTGGTTCGGGTCACCCGCGTGACGACTGATGAGGCATTACCGATGTGTAAGAAGTGGCTTTCCTGGGGGGCGGGGCCGCGCGCCGGATTGAACCTTATTATGGCGGCCAAAGCCCATGCGATGCTGGAAGGTCAGGTTCATGTGGGAACTGAAAACGTGGTAGCGATGGTGGCACCTGTTTTACGGCATCGCATTATTCCCAATTTTTCGGCAACCAGTGAAGGTCTTACTTCAGATGATATCATTGAGCGAATCGTTGAGGAGGTGCCTCAAAAAGAAAAGCTGAGCAGCTAATACATTAACGGAACTCTCTGGACAATCCGTTATGGACGTAAAACATTCTGATCTTCTGGATTCGGAGGCAATTTCAAGAGCAGAGGCCTTGGGCCTTCATGCCCGTTTTGTTGTGGAAGGCTACATGTCTGGCGAACACAAATCGCCTTACCGTGGTTTTGCCGTAGAGTTTGCTCAACACCGTGAATATACTCACGGTGATGATACGCGCCATGTCGATTGGAAAGTAGAGGCCCGAACCGATCGCCTATTCGTAAAGCAGTACGAACAGGAAACTAATTATGTGGCGAATGTTCTGCTCGATGGTAGTGAATCAATGATGTACGCCTCGGGCTCCCACACAAAATTGCAGTATGGTAAGATGATTGCTGCAGTCTTGTCCTTTATCATCCTTCACCAGCGAGATGCTGTGGCATTGGGGATTTTTGATGAAGACATGAAGGATTATGCTCCGCGCTCCGATAGCAAAGCTTCACTTAATGATATTATGTCACGCTTGGCTGCTTTCAAGGGTTCTGAAGAAACGGATATCGGGTCCACCCTCCATAACATGGCCGTACAGACACCTCGTCGCGGTATTTTTGTTATCATCAGCGATTTCTTCGATGAGGAAGAGGTCGTGATGGAAGGAATCCAACACCTTCGTTTTATTGGGCATGAAGTGATTGTGTTTCATACACTTGATCCCTATGAACTGGAATTTCCCTTTAACGGGTTGGTGGAGTTTGACGGTCTTGAAAACATTCCTCGAATACTAACGCGACCAGCCGAAATACGGCAGACGTATCAACGTGAGTTTGATGCCTTCCAGAGCCGGATTAAAGAAGGATGTGAGAAAAACGGTGTGCATTACGTTTTGGTAGATACTAGTGAACCGCTGGCTCAGATAATGAGTAATTATCTCAGTTTCCGTATGCGTACTTCGAAAGGTAAACAGCAATAGCAATGTCTTTCCTGAACGCCATCATGTTGGCAGGAATCGCTGCTGTTTCGGTGCCGATCATCATTCATTTACTTAACCGCCGTAAATTCAAGACGGTAACTTGGGCGGCAATGAAGTTTGTTAAGCTCAGTGTTGACCAAAATCAGCGCCGTATGCGCATTGAGGATTTGATACTGCTTTTGATCCGTTGTGCTTTGGTAGCCTTGCTGGCGCTTGCTTTGGCGCGCCCAGCTTCCAAGGACACTGTTTCTGATGCACTTGGGCAAACCAAGGTTACTGCCTTTGTGATTCTGGATAATTCCTACAGCATGGATTTACAAGGGCGTGATGGCAAAAATACATTTGAAGAGGCACGTTCTGCAGCTCAAGAGACTCTCAAAGCGTTACCCTCGGGCTCTGCCGTAGGTGTTCTATTGGCTTCCGATATTGTGCAGGGCGTGATTGATGAGCCGACTTACGATTTGAATCAGGCAGAACAGGCCATCAAGGATGCCAATGTAGGGCATCATGCTACTGATTTGTATCCTGCGGTAGAATATGCAGTTAAGGCTCTCAAGCCTCTTCAAACTGCTCAACCTAAGGAAGTTTACGTGATTACCGATGGGCAGGCTTCGGGTTGGCGGCAAAACTCTGAAATTCAACAATTGATTGTAGATAACAAAGGTTCCATTAATTTTTATGTGCTACGGGTTGGGGAAGATGATTTTCAAGCTAATCTGGCGGTGACCAAAATGGATATTTCCTCGGGGTTAACCCCGATTAATCACCCTTTGCGGTTTGAAGTGGAGATTGCTAACCACGGGGTTAATGAAAGGCAGGACGTTACGATTGATTTGTTCGTGAATGATGAAGAAAGCCCCCGGGATCAGGTGAATATACCCTCAGTTGTTGCCGGAGGCACAGTTACGGTCCCTCTTTTTACACGTCTTGAGAAGGAGGGTTATTATGCTATCCGGGCGGCATTTAAGGATCCGGAACAGGCCGATCCTTTAGCTGCTGACAATAAAAACCATCTGGTAGTTCGAGCGGTCAAAGAGCTAAGGGTATTATTGGTGGATGGCGACCAAAAGGGTTCTGATGTTCGTGATCATGAAAGCTTTTTCCTGCAGGTTGCTCTTTCGCCGGTGGCTGACCACTATGTTCAGGTGGATGTAAAGGCACCCGAAGAATTAACTCAAACGGGATTGGAGCGCTATACCACTGTGATTATGACCAATGTTCCGCGCTTTCAGGAATCGGATATTGATTTAATCAAAAACTATCTACGCAGTGGCGGTGGGCTCATCTTTTATCCGGGAGATAAGGTAGATCGCGAGTACTACAATGAGGAACTTTTTTCCAAGCATGGGATTCTTCCTTCCCCTTGGGGGGTGGCTGTCGGGGATGCCGGTCAGGACGAGCAATATGTTGAATTTCAGAAGCGCGCTTTTGAACATCCGGTGACATCACCTTGGAATAATCCGGAGTTTGGCTCCCTGGGTGTGGCTAGAACATTCAGATGGCATCCTCTTGAGGAAAAAGTTGATGGAGAGTCAAAATTAAAGGAATCCGGTTTGCCCAGAGTTGTTTTGCGATACGAGAAAAAAGCATTGGGAGTTCAGGAAGAGGGAGAGCTAGGCGGGCCGGCCATTATGGAAAGAAATTGGGGCAAAGGTAAAGTGTATCAGTTTAGTTCTACCGCTGACACAGATTGGTGTGATTTGCCTATCAGGGGTGCCTCGGTGGTCCCCTTGATATACCGCATAATAGGGAGTATTCAGGCTAATCAAGACTCAGGTCTTAACTTAAAGGTCGGACAGCCTTTTCGTAAAACTTTAGCTGTTCATCAAAGCAGTGCAGAAGGGTTTGTTTTTGATCCCGGACTTTCCAGAACCAACAATCTAACGGCTCAAACCATTAACGGAGAGCCGGTGTTACAGTTTGAGGATACTCACCGCGCTGGTTTTTATAGTTTTCAGTTGAAAGGGGCAGCAGCAACTGTGCAGCGCTTTGCGGTGCAGCCTAATCAACGTGAATCAGATTTACGAAAGGTAGCTGATGGTGATTTGCCCGCAGGAGCCGATGTTATTCGCTGGAAATCTAATTCGAATTTCAAGGACATGGTGCAAAAGAAGCGCGTAGGAGCTGAGTTGTGGTTGTGGGTTTTAGGAATTGTATTGCTCTTAGCTGGCTTGGAAACGTTTTTGGCCCAGAAATTCAGCCAATCGAAATGATGACTGATTGGATCATAAAATTGACAGGAAGCGCTGTGGAAAGCGGGAGCACTGTTGTGGGATTTGATTTGGGTACGGCTGGAGGGGTTGGTGCGGGAATTATTGTATTAATTGCGGCGGTTCTGGTTGCCGTCGTCATTGTGTCATATCGGTGGATGCCTGAAGAGCAAACCTCTTTTCGAAAAGGATTACTGATAGTTCTGCGGTTGGCTTTTTTGTCATTGCTACTTGGGATTCTTTTTCAGCCGGTCCTTACTCTAAATTTGGAGAGAAAAATTCGTCAAACCTTACTGGTTATGCTGGATGCAAGCCGAAGTATGACTATTGCTGATCCTAGAGTAACTGGAGAAGATCTGAAACGGGCAGCTATTGCCAGGGGTAAGATAGATCCGGATGCGGGATTGGATGGGAGTATAGAAATTAATGTAGAGGATGAAGTTCGGAATCTGTCACGTACAAATATTCTACAGGGAGTGTTACTCAATGAGAAATTGGGGCTCCTTCCGGACTTGAGTGAAAAGTTCAATCTAGTGGGTTTTACTTTCGGCTTGGGCACCCAGGTGAAGCAGCGTTCTTTTGTCCCCTCTGTTGACACTAGTCAGACCAATAATGTGGCTAAACTTGGAATCGCGGACTTTGAAGGTTGGGTAAAGGGATTGGAGGCGGTTCATTCAGCTACCGCATTGGGTGATTCGTTGACTGAAGTGTTGAACTTGAAACGAGGGCAGCCACTGGCCGGAATACTGGTTGCTTCAGATGGAGGCCACAACATGGGGTCACAGCCAGGAGGCTTGATTAAGGAATTGAAGGAGGCGGAAGTGCCTCTCTATTTTTATGGGGTCGGGATTACTTCGCCTCGCGATATAATTGTAACTGAAATGGATGCGCCCGAAGCTGCTTTTCTGGAGGACGAGCTTCTAGTTAAGGTACGCGTTCGGTCTCAAGGGTTAGCAGGTGAAAATGCGCAACTAACGCTTACTCTTAACGGTGATAAAGTGAGTGAAGAAACGGTGGCTTTTGGGGTAGATGGAGAACAAATTATTTCGATGCGGATCAAACCGGATTCAGCAGGGGATTACGAATTACGTGCCTTTATTGCCGCGCGAGATGACGAAACCGATGATAATAACAATGAAGTAAAAAGGCGCTTACGCATTGTTGATGATAAGATTCGAGTTCTCTTTGTGGAGCAGTCTCCGCGTTGGGATTATCGCTACTTACAGGCGTCGCTTACACGTGACAGGCGGGTCGAAGTGAAGACTTTGCTGATTGAAGGAGATCCCGCGTTAGCCAGAGAAGAGGGATCGCCATACATTGAACAGTTTCCGGAAAACAAAAAAGATCTCTTTGAATACGATGTGGTAGTATTCGGCGATGTTGATCCAAAAAGTTTGTCGGTTACTCAAATGGAGAATCTTAACGAGTTTGTATCTCGGTTTGGCGGTGCTTTTGTTATGGTTGCAGGGAGGCGGCACAGTCCGATCTCCTTTGCTGAAACACCTGTCTCAGACATGTTGCCTGTAGAGTTTGATCGGGGATCCGAAGTTGGTGAGGGCGTTATCTCAGACAAACCAATTCGAGTGGAATTAACTGCTTTGGGAAAAACCGACCCGATGCTTGACCTCTCCGATGAAAACTTGAGCAATGAATCTCTTTGGGACGATCTTCCTCCTATTTATTGGGTGGCTCCTGTCGACCGTAAGCCTGGGGCAGAGGTTTTAATGGTTGATCCAGCTGAAGAGTCAGATCGGGGTAAGCGTCCGATTATTGCGCGTCATCAGTATGGTTTGGGCCAGGTTCTTTATGTAGGGACGGATAATACCTGGCGTTGGCGTCGGAATGTGGGAGATCTTTACTACACACGATTTTGGGGGCAAGTGAACCAGAGAATGGCTCAGCAGCGTTTCATTGGTGAAGATAAAAGAACGCAGATTTCGCTCAATAGCCAAAACTATTTGGCGGGAGAGCGTGTTCGTGCTTATGCCCGATTATATCAGGAAGGTTATGAGCCTTGGGATGAGGAACAGGTGCGTGGTGTATATACAACAGGTGACGGCTCCCTATCTGAAGTGATGTTGAAAGCGGTAGTGGGTAAGCCTGGTCTTTATTTTGGAGAATTCATTGCGCCAGCAGCCGGGCAGTATCAGTTTCATGTGGCTCCCGCACCCGAAACCAAGAGAGATTTTACCGTAGTTGAAACTACTCTGGAAATGTCCGAGACAGCTATGAACGCAAGGTTAATGGAGGACTTGGCTAAACAAACCGGCGGTAAGTTTTTCCGTGAAGAAAATCTTTATGACTTGGTCAATCAAATCAAAACGAAAAAGGTTATTGTTCCTAGTCGGGTGGAAATAGAGTTATGGGCGACCCCATTATACTTCTTGTTTATCATGGTTGTGGTGACCATTGAATGGATAGTACGTAAGTTCTCTTATCTGAAATGAGCACCGTTAGGACAGATCATCCGAGTGAAGTGCTGCAAGGTAAGCTTGAAGGAGTGCGCAACAAACACCTTTTAGTTGGCTTGGGAACGGGCTTCGCTTGGCTGTTGTTGGCGGCCGTCGGATTGCTGGGCACAGGAATGTTTTTGGATTGGAAGTTTGATTTGCCGAAGGATGTTCGTCTTTTATTTCTAATTGGGGACGCTCTGGTGCTTTTAGTTATTTTTATTAAGCATATATATACACCATTAACTCACCGACCCGACTACGAAAAAGTGGCGTTGGAAGTGGAGCGGGGTGTTCCTGAGTTTCGTAGTAGGCTTATCGCTTCGACGCAAATGGGTCATCGGGTTGAACAAGACCAGACGGCCGCCATGTTTGTCGACGCGATGGTAAATCAAACTGAGAAAATGGCTCGATCTCATGATTTTAACGAGGTTGTGCCGTCTGATAATTTTGCAAAAGCCGCAATGTGGTCGACTGTAGTGACATGTCTGGCGTTAATCGCTTTCAATGAGTTTCATCCTGATTCAAGGGATTTGCTGAACCGGGCGTTTCTGGGGGACAAGCCAGTACCTCGTAAAACAATTATTGATTCAATTATAGTTGAGCCCAATGAAGTAGTTGCACGTGGAGACGATGTATCGATTCGGGTTGTTTTGGCTGAAAACAGTCGCGTCAAGCCAAGTACAGCTGACATTGGCATCATGTATGAGAGTTCGGCTCGTGCAACGGTTCATACTCGAACAAACACCAATGATTCCTATATTTTAAGATTAGAGAATGTTCGTGAGACATTTACGATAACGGCAAAGGCAAATGATGGGGAAAGGGAAAAGAAAGTAAAAGTAGTGCCTCGGCCGGCTGTGCGTACAATTGAATTTGAGCAGAAATTTCCATCTTACACGGGGCTTAAGCCTCAAAAGCGTCAGCGTGGTGATTTAACACTTTTGCTTGGTAGCGAATTAAAGATTCGGGTTACCGCAAATAAATCAATCAAGGAAGGTATCGTTTTCCTCAAAAATGCCGATGGCGAAACGCTGAAGGAGCAAGAACTAAATGTTGTGAGTGAAGGGAGTGTGCAATCTACTGCTACCCTGAAACTGGAGGACCTCGGAATTTCCGGATTTAGTGTGCGTCTTAGAGATGAGTATGGGTACGAATCACAGGACGAGGCGTTTTATCGTTTAACCATGCTTCCAGATAAGCCTCCGGTGGTTCGTATCCTTGAGCCGATTCGTAAGGAGGAGAAGGTGACTCAAAGGGCAACTTTACCGATTATGGTTTCGGTGAAAGATGATTATGGAGTGGACAACTTGGTGCTCATGTTTTCTCACGGTAATTCCCCGCCGCAAATGGTTTCTCTAAAGGCGGAGTCAACAATTGGCAGATTGGCTAGAGTTCCCTTTGATTGGAAAATTCGCGATCTTAAGCCGTCGGTAGGAACGGAGATTAAATACTGGGTTCAAGCCTATGATGGTTGTGCTCCTGAGCCTGGGATGGGAAAGAGCAGGGAATTGACCGCTTTGGTCGTATCCGACGATGAGAAAAGGCGGGATTTGCAAAACCGCGCCACTGATTCCATTACTGGCATTAATGAGACTGCTGCTCGGCAGGAAAAGCTTAATGTACAATTGGGTGAAATCATCCGTGCCAGAGCAGTATCTTCCCCAAATCAAAACGAATAATTGGGAGTAATAACAGTCTCATATTCATTGCGTTTTGCTATAAAAAGAGCATAATGCGCGTCAAATCTCTTATTGGAGCGCAGTTACAACCCCGTTAGGGAGCAAAAAATAATGAAGTTACTTCAGATCCTAATGGCCGGAATACTTTTTATGCCGGTTTTTTTAGAGGCTGCCACGCCTGTATCCACCAAAACCCGAAACGATTTGATCAAGCAGGAGGTGCAGCAGGGTAATATCGGTGCCAGCTTGGGGAGAGTTGCGCGACAGATCGATTTGGTTATAGCTGAGTACGATCGAAACGGCTTGGAAGGTGATGACGTGGACACTCTCAAGCGTTTCCGTGGAATGCTAAATAATCTGACCGAATCTGAGGTGGCTAAGATTGTGGAGCAGCTGGAGGCCGCCAGAATTATAGACAATGACAGTGTTAAATCTAATCAAAATGCCTTTGGTGCTTTTGCTGGACAGAAGCAGGTAACCGTACAGCTCGAACAGATTTATTTGGAATGGCAGCGCCAGCAAATATTTCGTGAGCTCTCTAGTCGATTTAACCGACTGGCTGGCACCCAGCGAGGGAATATGCAACGTACGGTGGAACTATATAAAAAGCTGAGTGGATCGTCCTCTAATCGTTATCGGGAGGAGTTCAAGATTGATCTTCGCATTCAGGAACTGGACCAAGTCGGCATCAATGAAGAAGCGGCTTCCTTGGTTGAAAAGCTGGCTGAATTAAATGAAAAACTTGATGCAACAACCGAGCCGCGTCCGAAACTGGCTATGGAAAAGGTCAAAGTGGACCTCGATCCAGCTCTTGATGGGGCATTGGATGACCTAAAGGGAAATAAATTAGCCAGTGCTGCTGGAAATGAGCGCCGTGCGCGCGACGCGATGCTGGATCTAGCAAGAATACTCGCTCCTAAACGTGACAAGGAGGAAGTCATACGTCAGGCCATTCTGGATATTGAGAAGACTATTGCTGATCAAGAGAAGGTTAAGGGAGACACTCAAAAACTCAAGGAAACGACTGAAGTGAAGCCGGAGAATGTTGAGCGCGATCAGGCTGAACTTGTGGATCGTACCGATCTAATTCGCGAAGACGTGAAGGAATTCGTTCCACAGGCTGCTGAGGAGCTAAAGGCCTCTACTGATAACCAGCAAAATGCACGTGCCGTTCTAAACAATAGTCAGGCTAGTAATGAAAACAAGGCTCAACAGGCTGCGCAACAGCAGTCAGAGGCTATTGAAAACTTGGCTGAGGCGAAAGAGGTTCTTGAAGAGGAGCTGAAAAAAATGGCTGAGGCAAAAAATAATCCTCAGGAACAAAAGAAAGATAAATTGGAAAAACTCAAGGAGCTTGCCGAAAAAGTTGCTGAGCTGAAGAAGGAAGAGGAAGTCATTCTGGAACAAAGTGAAAAGATTGATGCATTGCCAGACCCATCTGAAGCAGAGCAAAGCGATGCAGAAGCTGCGCGTCAAATGATTGAGGAGCAGGTCAAAAAGGCTAAACAAAAGGCTGATCACATTAAACAGGTTTTGGAGAAGGCTCCAGAGCAGACGAAGCCTGCGGCAGAGCAGGTTCCTGCTCTAGCCGAGGAAATTACTGAGAAACTGAAGGCAATAGAAAAACGAGCTGAAGCTGGAAAGGCTGAGCTAGAACCAGAGCTAAAAGAAGCTGCAGATCAACTGGATCAGGCGGCTAAACAAGCTCAAAAGGCGATTGAGCTAGCAGCTGAAAATCCCGAGGCAGCTCAAAATGAATTGTCAGAAGCAGGGGGGAAATTGGAACAGGCGGTTGATGCTTTGGAACAGGCGTCTCAAAAAGCCGAGGAAGCTCGCGAGATGACAAAGGAGAAAAGCGAAGGCTTTCAAGACCAGGCTAAAAAGCAGGAAGCGGTGAAAGGTGAGACCAAAAATACCCAACAAGAAGCTGTCGAAGCGGCTCCTGAGGCAGCTGAGTCACTGGGTCAGGCCGCCAAGCAAATGCAAAAGTCTGAGGATCAGCTAAGTCGGGATGAGAATGCTCCAGATGCCCAACAGGCTGCCATTGATGCCTTGGAAAAGGCGGAGGAACAATTGGCTGAAAAAATTGAGGAACTTGAAAAAGCTGCAGAGCAAAAGAAGGCCCTAGAGGAGTTGAGTGAAGATATTGCCGAGCTCATAAAGGACCAGCAAGACTTGCAGCTGGAGACGGCGAAGGCAGCTGGCCAGGAGCAAGCTAAAGAAAATCAAGAGAACGCGGCTGCGCCAGAAGGTCAGCCAGAAGGTCAGCCAGAAGGTCAGCCAGAAGGTCAGCCAGAA
>CAJWKQ010000068.1 GCA_913041895.1 uncultured Verrucomicrobiales bacterium | reverse complement strand
AGCTTCCAAATAAAAGCGAACGCGGCGGGCTCATTGCGCAGGCCGGTTTCCTCAAGCTCACCTCCACCGACTTCGCTACCTCACCCATCCACCGCGGCTCGTGGATTCTCAAAAACCTCTATAACGAAAAGATCGAACCGCCCGCCGATGTATTGATCAATGAGCCGGACATTCGGGGGACCACCACCATCCGCGAAGCCATCCTAAAGCATCAGGAACTCGAGAGCTGCGCCCGTTGCCATTCCAAGATCGATCCCTTGGGTTTTGCCCTTGAATACTACGATCCGGTTGGGCGCAAGCGCAGCGAGTATCGCCACGTGGAAGAGCTCCCTGTCGAGCGGGACGGAACCACCTTCACAAAGAAACTCAAATTCACCAAGGTCCCGATCGAGTCGGCCATGAAACTGCCCGACGGCCGCGAGGTGCGCGATCTGCCCACACTCAAGGCCGCTTTAATGGCCGACAAGGAACGCATCCTCAAGGGCATCATTGGTAAACTCATTAGCTACGCCCATGGTCGCGAAGTTACTCGGGCTGACCGCCCGTACATTGATGCGGTCTTTAAATCTGCTGCAAAACAGAATAATTCGCTTCGCACCGCTATTCATGCCATCGTGGTTCATCCTGAGTTTGGCCGGAAATAGAATAAATTACTCACCTAATTAGTATCCAATCTTGCTCTCCGGGATTACTTCCCTGACCATCTCTGCATTCCATGAACACCAAACGTATCTTTCTATTGCTGTCATTTGTTTTCGTACTCGATCTTCTGGGTGCCTCAAGGTTTGCCATTCCCGCGACCGATAAAGGTCTTCCCGGGGAAGGCCCCATTCGTCGCTATGCGTGGTTCAAAAATTTATGGGAAAAGAAGCGTACGAACTGGGCCAAACAGGTTAAACAGGATCAGGGTGCTCTGGTGTTCTTGGGTGACTCCATTACGCAGGGTTGGGGTGATAATTTCCGCGGGCACTTCAAAGGGGTCAAGGTGGCCAATCGCGGTATCAGCGGCGACACGACTCGCGGCGTTCTCATTCGTCTCAAGGAAGATGTGCTCTCCTTGAATCCCAAGGGTGTGGTGATTTTAATTGGCACCAATGACCTGGAGGAAAAGGCAACGCCTGAGGTTATTGCGGGCAACCTCAAGCTCATCCTTGCTGCGCTCAAGAAACACAATGCCAAGATGCCGATTATCCTGTGTAATACCTTTCCCAGTTCAGCCACCAAAAGGCGTCCGGCTGATCAGATTAAAAAGATCAATCAACTCTACTTTGCCGCCGTGAAAGGTGACGCGCAAATTACTGTCTTGGATACCTGGCTACTCTTTGCCGATGCGAAAGGGGACGCCAAGAAGCCGGAGTTTCCTGATCTCTTGCATCCCAACCAGATCGGTTATGATAAATGGGCGGCGGCACTGCGGCCCTTGCTTGCCACTCATGGGTTTATGGAGACTGGGGCCGATAAATTTAAAATAGAACCAGGATTTGTAAGTCTTTTTAATGGCAGGGATTTAACCGGCTGGGGTTTTCGTAATCAGAAGACGCAGAAAAAGCTCGCCACCTTTGATGGCGAGAAAGCTAGTAATGATGGCCGCTATCTTGCCATTAATGACCGGCTGGTGGTCACTACCCCTCCTGAAGGCCGGCGTGTTCAGCAGCTCTGGACCACGCGTGAATTCCCCAAGAACTTTATTTTGAAACTCGAGTTTCGCGCTACACCCAATGCCGATAGCGGCGTCTTTATTCGCCGTCCACAACTCCAGTGCCGGGATTACGTACTGGCCGGCCCATGGAAGGATTTAAAGAAATACAAACCACAGGATTGGAACGAAATCGTGGCGATTGTTAAGGATGGAGTGGCCCACTGCACCTGTAATGGGGAGGTGCTTAATGCAGAGTTCAAGGTTCCAGCCAGTGGCCCCATCGGCTTGGAAGGTGATCGTGGCCAGATGGAATACCGCCGCATACGGGTGAAGGAATTGGAATAGATTCGAATCGCTTCATAGGATTTTTCGTCCGATTATCGACGGACGATAATGAGGTTCATTCTTGCAGTAGCGGGTTGGGGGATCTTTGGAGGGCTGGCTTGGGCTGAGGTGCCACAGGCTAATCTTGAGCAGTTTCGAAAGGAGGTGGAGCCGGTGCTGAAACGCGCGTGCGTGGAGTGCCATGGGCCAAAGAAGGAGAAAGGAAAATTTCGCCCCCGATCGTGAACCAAATCTTCACATGCTTCCTATTCTGTTTGTGTTCTATTCAGGCGGCTACTATTGCGCCGACCGATGCACTGAGTCCCGAGGAGCAGCAAAAGAAGTTTAAGATCCCTAAAGGGTTCGTCATTGAACTGGTGGTTGCTGAGCCGGACATAGGCCAACCTATGAACCTTAACTTCGACGCTCGAGGTCGGCTTTGGGTGAGTAGTTCGGTCGAGTATCCTTACCCCGCCAAAGGGGATATCGACGAGCCGAGCGGCAAATTCAAAAAGGTCAGTGATCATCCCCCTGGCGATTGGCTGACAGTGGTGTCGGGCCTCGATAAATCGGACAAGGTGCAAACGATCAAACGCTTCGTCGGTGGTTTGAATATTCCCATTGGCACGGTGCCCCTGAATGACGGTAGCAGTGTGCTGGCCTATGATATTCCCAGTATCCGGAGGCATCAGGATACAGATGGTGATGGGGTGGCTGACAAAAACAGCATTGTCTACACACGCTTCGGTCACCGCGACACGCATGGCATGTCGAGCAGCTTCACACGCTGGGTAGATGGCTGGATCTACGGCTGCCACGGGTTTGCTAATCGGTCGACGATTACCGATGGCAGCGGAGAAACCACCAAGCTATATTCGGGGAACACCTACCGCTTTAGTACTGATGGCTCACGCTTTGAGCAATTTACTTGGGGCCAGATCAATCCGTTCGGAATCACCTTTGATGCCTTGGGCAATATCTACAATGCAGACTGTCATTCAATGCCGGTGTATATGTTGCTGCGCGGTAGCACTTATCTGCGGCCTTCATGGGGGCAACCTAGGAATGATCCGCTGGGCTTCGCTCCGAAGATGATCGATCATAACCACGGATCTACTGGCATTTGCGGTCCAGCAATCTACGACGCTCCGCAGTTCCCGGCCGAATATCGAGATTCCTTGTTTTTGTGCAATCCGGTTAACGGCAAAGTTCACTGGGATAAACTCAATTCAATAGGCTCCAGTAGGTTTGTTGAAACACAACCCGATTTTATCACGTGCACCGATCCATGGTTTCGGCCGGTGGACGCTGCGGTAGGCCCTGACGGGGCATTGTATATTGCTGACTTCTACAATGCCATCATCGGTCATTATGAGGTGGAGCTAGAGCACCCTAAGAGAGATCGTACTCACGGTCGGGTGTGGCGCATCCGCTATCAGGGTGATGGTAAACCGCTACCAACCCACTTGGACCTGACTAAACATGGATTGAAAGATCTCATCAATCGCTTGGGCGACCCCAACTTGGTGACGCGTACTCTGGCGTTGAATTATCTCGTCGACAATCATGGCAAAGCGGCTGCACCAGCAGTCAAGAAGGCGATGGCGAAAGGCAACGGCGAGCTCGTTGCCTATGGTATGTGGGCGCTTGAGCGAACTGGAGGATTCTCAGATGATATGCTCGGGAAATTATCCAAGGGAGGCGAAATCCTGCCTCGTATTTTTGCTATGAAGATTCTTGCTGAACGCCGTGCGCTGACGTCGTTCCATCAAAACCTTGTTCTCAGCGGCTTGCAGGACGTCGATCCGACTACTCGCCGTTCTGCCGCTGATGCCTTGACCCGTCACCTATTACCACACTCCGTTCTACCGCTGTTTGACGCCTGGGGCCAGGCTGACAAAAAGGATACCCATTTGATCCATGTCATCCGGATGGCCCTGCGTCGCCAACTGGAGTCGGTTGATGACTGGGACCAGCTTGGCAAGGAAATGCCGGAAGCAGACAAAAGCCGCCTAGTAGCCATGGCTGCGGTGGTCGGAAGTGAGGCAGCAAGTATCTATGCGGCTGAACAAATTTCAGTTGCTGATATAAGTAAACTGGCCACAGAGAATATCGATCAGCTTCTGCGTTACTGCCAGATAATCGAAAAGTTACCAAAGGATACTGCCATTGCTTTTGTTGAGCGTCTGCGCGAAGCGGACCTTGATCGTCGATTGAAGGCTCGTGTGCTGATTGCAATCGGAGGTCGTGAGATAGCAGCCGAATGGGCCCAAAGTCTGGCGGCCGAACTATTGGTGGTTAAAGAGGGCACTATTTGGTTGCCCTTAAAGACTGTCGATGAGGCAACTACTCCGTGGGTAACCCAAAAGCGTAAATCGGTGGACGGCCAAAGTTTCATGTTCTGGAGCAGTTTACCACGAGGCGAAAAACTCACCGGTTCACTACAAAGCTCTGTATTCAAGGCACCGAAGAAAATGACTTTCTTTATGGCAGGTCATGACAACCCGCCCAATCAAAAGCTTGGGTTTGCCAATTTTGTCCGCCTACTAGAAAGCTCGACTGGAAAAGAGCTGATGCGGGCTCGTCCACCGCGCAGTGATATCGCAAAGCAGGTTGTCTGGGAGTTGGATGAGCATCGTGGCAAGGAGGTGCGGGTTGAGCTGGTCGATGGGCACATGGGGTCGGGCTTTGCCTGGCTTGCGGTTGGTCGTTTCGAGCCACCCGTTCTTGTCGTAGACAGTCAGGACGAACGTCAGATGGCGATAGAACTGGTACGCATCTTTAAACTGCGTCAGATGACCGAGTCTTTGTCAGCTATTCTGGCCGATGTTTCCGCTCCTCTGTCGTTGCGGGTAGAGGCAGGAGCGACGATTCTCGACTTGTCAGATAAAAACGTGCTCCAAGTGCTTAGGGCAATAAAAGCATCGCCTGCTTCTCTACAGCAACAACTGGCCAAGAGCGTCGTGCAAAATGCCTCTGGAGCCAATGCGTTGTTGGGCGCCATCGAGGAAGGGAAGGTCAGTGCCCATCTATTGCGTGATAAGCAATTGGTCGAGCGTATCAAAGCTCTGAAACTTCAGCGCGGTGACACGCGTTTGCAGACGTTAATGGCTCAGTTGCCACCGGCAGATACAGGCTTAGATAAACTATTAGCTACGCGTCGTGCTGCGTACCTGGCGAAACCTGGCAAGGCGACGAAAGGAAAATCCGTTTTTATCACCTACTGCTCTAGTTGCCATAAAATCGGCGGTCGAGGCGGTGATGTCGGTCCGTCTTTAGACGGTATCGGGAATCGCGGCATCGACCGGCTTCTGGAGGATCTGCTGGACCCTGATCGCAATGTCGATCCGGGCTTTGCCATGACCGTGGTCACCACGAAAGACGGCACTGTTATTGCAGGGATCGGTGCCCGCGATAAAGGTAAGCATCTGGAGGTGACCGATGCCAAAGGTAAAAGCCTTGCTATACCCAAGCTTGACATTTCTTCACAGAAGAAATCCAGTCTCTCGCTGATGTCGGCTGCACTCACCCGAGCCATTTCTGAGCGCGAGTTTGTCGATTTGATGCGGTTTCTTCTGGAACAAAAATAGAAGATTAAAAAGTGTGACGCATAATTCTACCTTTGAATCTTTTTGGTGTTTATGTTGTCTGATTAGCAGCGAATGGTCATGAGGTTTATTTTTTTAGTAGTTACTTGGGGGTTGCTCAGCGGGTTGGCTTGGGCTGAGGTGCCACAGGCTAATCTTGAGCAGTTTCGAAAGGAGGTGGAGCCGGTGCTGAAACGTGCGTGTGTGGAGTGTCACGGGCCTAAAAAGCAAAAGGCCAAGTTTCGAGTGGATACTTTGGATCCCGATCTTCTGAAGGGCAAGGATGTGAGTTGGTGGTTGGAAGTGTTCGATGTGATTGGCAATGGCGAGATGCCGCCGGAGGATGCGAAGGTGCAATTGGCTGATGTGGAGAAGGCTCAGATTGTCAATTGGTTGTCAGGCGAGATTCAGCTGGCATCAAAGGTGCGGCGAAGTGAGCAGGGTCACACTTCATTTCGGCGCATGACTCGCTATGAGTATAAGTATACGATGCAGGATTTACTCGGGTTGCCACATGACTTCTCGCGCGATCTGCCCCCGGAGACTTCTTCTGAGGATGGCTTCAAGAACAGCTCTGAATTATTGCAAATGACTTCCGGACAGTTCGCTCAATACCGCGCCCAGGCACGTCGTGCATTGAAGCTGGCAACGGTACGTGGTGAGCGTCCGGCGCCAGTATATTACGCGATAACGATGAAAGCAGCCTCAGCCAAGGTTGATGCTGCCTATGCGGCTTTTGTAGAAAAGAAAAAGAAGCAGATTAAAGATGGTGTTATCAAGTTGGATGATGCCAAGAAAGAGGAATCTAACAAGTACGGGTCAAAACCAGGCAGTACGCACTTCAAGAATTTGGTTACTGGCCATGCCCTCAGGACACAATGGAGTTATGGTGGTGCGAAGTATGCGTGGAAGCCTGCGGCCAAGCGTCCGGAGATACCTGCGGTTTTATCGGATGTTGTTGTTATACCGGCCAATCAGAAATTCATTATTGATGTAGGCAACGGATTGCCGGACTCAGGCATCATGCGCGTGCGTATTCGAGCCGCGCGCGCCTCGAGTGAGGGTGACCACCTGCCAACGGTGCGGTTAAATTTTGGCAATCAGCCAAGTAATGATTCGCGTATATCAATGAATGTTGGAGGGCGTGACATCACCATCGATGCGCCGCCGAATAAACCTCGTTTTTATGAATGGGATGTGCCTTTGACTGAGGCACCACGTAATGCCTTCCGTAAAACCCACAAGCTGGGTCAATTACCTAACCCTGCTGAGTTTCTTTCACTAAGTAATACTTCCAGTACGCCGGTATCGCTCTTGATCGACTATGCGGAGATCATTGCTCCGGTTTTAGATGAATGGCCGCCAAAATCACACACCCGCATTTTTCACGATCGAAAAGAGGGAGCGGATGAAAAAACCTACGCGCGTGAAATACTCAAGCGCTTTATGAATCGTGCCTGGCGCAGGTCAGTGAACGACTCCGAGGTGGATCAGAAACTGGCGCTATATGGCAAGCTGCGACCGCACTGCAAAGATTTTCAGGAGGCGGTTGTGGAGGTGCTCGCCTCAGTAATATCTTCACCAAATTTTTTGTATCTTGTTCGGTCTGGCGAAGAGAGAAAAGGTGATCAACGTATTTCAGATTTTGAATTAGCTAGTCGCTTATCGTTTTTTCTGTGGAGTAGTGAACCTGATGAAGAGATTTTATTACTCGCAAGCAAAGGAAAGCTGCGCGATCCGGTGCAGTTGCAAAAGCAAACACGCCGGATGTTGGCTAATCCGAAGACGACAAGATTTACGCGGCACTTTACGCGTCAATGGCTGGGGATGGATCAGCTGGATTTTGTAAAGATTGACTCCAAGACATACGGCAAGGTTGATCCGCTATTGATGGAGGCGATGAAGCAGGAACCAGTGGCTCTATTTGATGAGATGCTGCAGCAAAACCGGCCAGTGATGGAATTTCTACACGCTGATTATGTGCTGGTGAACGACCGACTTGCTCGCCATTACGGTATCCCAGATGTATTTGGCGATCAATTACGCAAGGTTAAGCTGCCATCGGAAATCAAGCGAGGTGGTTTGCTCACGGCGGCAGGACTGTTGGCAATGAATTCAAATGGCAAGGATTCCAACCCTCTCAAGCGCGGTGTTTGGCTACTAGAAAATTTGTTGCACGATCCTCCTCCACCGCCTCCACCAGCTGTTCCGGAGATTGATCTTGCTGATCCTGAGATTCTCAAAATGACGCTTAAACAACGCATGGAGGATCACCGTAGCGACCCGGCGTGTTATTCTTGTCACTCAAGGATCGATCCGTGGGGCATCGCTTTTGAGAACTATGATGCACTTGGTCAATGGCGCGAAAAAATTAGTGATCAGCCGGTTGATTCCACCAGCGTTTTGTTTAACAAGGATGAGTTGCGCGGAATGAAAGGCCTCAAAGATTATCTGTTGGATAACCGGCAAGGGCAGTTTACGCGTGGAATGGTCCACAAAATAGCTGCTTATGCGTTGGGCCGACCTCTTACTTTTGGTGATCGAGCTGAGGTGGACCGTATTACCGCTTTGCTGCGGCAGCGAGGTGATGGTTTGGCCGACCTTGTCTTTCTGATTGTGAAAAGTGATTTATTTCAGTTAAATTGAATGCGAAGGAGCGAAGGCGATGAACATGAATTTATCTTCCCTTGATCGTCGGAAATTTCTGCGGGGTGCCGGTGTAGCGCTGGCGCTGCCCTGGCTCGAAACGTTTGCCCCTGCGGCTCAGGCGGCGGGTAATTCTGTGCAACGCAAGCGATTAGCCTGCTTTTACCTTCCTGATGGTGTGCCCATGCCGTTGGAGAAGGATCCTTCTTTCAAAGACTGGAGCTGGTTTCCTCACGGCAAGGGCAAGGAGTTTGCCTTTACCAAGTGTATGGAGACACTTGAGCCCTTGCGTAATGAATTGACCGTTTTTTCCGGCTTGTCGCACCCGGCGGTTCGGCATGTTCATGGGCACCGCAATGCCGACCAGTTTCTTACCGGCGCCGATACAGGCGCAATGGATGACTCTTATCAAAACAGTATTTCACTTGATCAGGTGTTTGCCGCCCATGTTGGTGAACATACACGGCATGCGTCTTTGGTAATGTCTACTGATGGGGGTACCGGTTCGCCACGCGGAGCGCACACAATGTCTTACAATGCTCAGGGTCGACCTATTCCAGCTGAGCACAAACCCAAGCGCATCTTCGACATGCTATTCGTCAAGAGTGGTCCGGATGCTGCCCGACGGCTTGCCTTGAGTAAAAGCGCCCTCGATGATCTGCTCGAGGATGCGCGTTCGCTTAATCGTTCCCTTTCCAAGCACGACCAGGAAACGCTCGCTGATTACCTCCAGTCCGTGCGGGATACCGAAGTGAAGGTGGAGAAAGCCAAGCGCTGGTTGAATATTCCCATGCCACGCGTGGATACAGATCATCTTAACTTAGATATAACGCCCGAGGATCCGCGCAATTTCCTGCGCACCATGTATGAGCTGATTTACCTAGCGTTTAAAACCGATACTACACGGATAGTGACGTATCAGCTTGGGCGGGAAAACGGTGTGGGTATCAGCGATTACCTCGCGCGCGCGGTAGGGTTCAAGGGAACGCATTATTTATCGCATGAAACCAAGAAGCCTGATGGGTATAAGAATTTTGGTATCTACTGTAGGTTTATCAACGAGGAACTCGGCCGCTTTGCCAGCCGGCTTAAGTCAACGCCAGAACCGGGTGGTGATGGGAATATGCTCGATAACACCGCGCTTTTGTTCGGTTCGGCTTCAAGTGCCTTTCACCTCTCACGTAATTATCCGCTGCTCCTAATGGGTGGGCGAAATATGGGTTTTAAGCACGGCCAATACCTGAAGTACGGCCAAGGCAATGACAAGCATCAGGCTACCGCTGGAATTAGCACTGATGCGGGCTGGCGTGGTGAGATGAACTATACCGAGCTGCCACTCTCCAACCTGTATCTTACTATGCTCCACAAGCTGGGTGTAGAGGCCAAAACTTTTGGCGGTAGTACCGAAACCTTTAGTGAGGTTTAGATCAGGCATGCCTTTCTTAAGAGTCTTTAGATTTTGTTTTTACAGTAGGTGACGGTTCGTTATTAATGGATTTACTCACTCAAGGGCTGATAGGTTCTGCTGTTGCCCAGTCTTTTTCTGAATCGAAAGTTCAATCTCGAGCAGCACTATGCGGAGCCATTGCGGGTATGGCCCCGGATTTGGATGCACTAATCAGTTCCTCGACTGACCCGCTTTTGAACTTGGATTATCATCGGCACTTTTCCCATTCCCTAGCTTTCATTCCTGTGGGTGCCTCTATCGTTGCCTTGTTGATATGGCTTATATCACGCCGACGTTTCGACTTTCGTGGGATTTGGATGGCTTGTATTTTGGGTTATGGGACTCATGGTTTGCTGGATGCCTGTACTAGTTATGGTACGCATCTTTATTGGCCGTTTGCACTGGATCGCATTTCCTGGAATCTAGTCTCCATCATTGATCCGCTATTAAGTCTACCGCTTTTGATGCTGACAGTTTTGGGTGTGTGCCGAAGTCGTATTTGGTTTCCTCGTGCAGCGGTAATATTTTGCGTCTGTTATCTTCTGTTTGCCTTTGGCCAACATCGGCAGGCTGAATCTGCTCAATCAGAACTAATAAGCCAGCGGGATCACAATGCTGTCAGACTTATCATTAAACCGAGTATTGGAAATATTTTTCTGTATCGTTCAGTTTATCTTCATGAAGGAGTCTATTACGTGGATGCGATTCATGTTTTCCCCGGTTTATCACCCAAGATATATTCCGGCGGTGAAGTGGAAGCATACGAAACCACGAAGGTAACGCGCGAAGTGGCTCGGTTTGCTCGGTTGTCCAATGACTTTTTGTGTCAACACCCTAAAAATAGTAATGTTATTGGAGATATTCGGTATGGAATGTTGCCAACCACGATAGAACCATTATGGGGAATAAAGATTGATTCTGATAATCCAGAAGGGATTCCTGAGTTCGTTAAATTTAGAGCAATAGAAGAAGGTGGTCTTGATTTGTTTTATGGAATGCTTTTTCGCAAGGATCTATTAATTGGAAGGAAATGATTTCTTTTACTTCAGTAATTAAAAGTTAAGAATAAGTGCAGTTCCGTGAATAAAGTTCTATTAATTTTTTTATTCTGTGGCCTGTCAGTATTGGCAGAGCAAACCGTTCGAAATTATAAGCTTACCGTTCGGGCGAGTGAAATTAATCCAGAGGCAACGGAATATCCTAAGATCAACTATACATTCACAGACATGAAAGGAAAGGTAATGGATCTTCAGCATGCTGCAGTAGATGTCCGATCGCCTTCTCGCGGGCAGCTTGTCATCTGGTTGATGGGGCACAATCAACGCCTCTTTGATAGAATTAACAGCTATGGTCTTCACGCCATACAGCCTCATTATGCTAATCGGTGGTTTTCGACTGTGCCGAAAGAGTTACATGATGCCGGTAATTGTCTGGGTGATATCCGTCTCGAAGCAGCTACAGGTCGAGACCATAGCCCTCACGTTCAGATTTCGAAACCTGATG
This sequence comes from uncultured Verrucomicrobiales bacterium, assembly GCA_913041895.1. Lineage (GTDB taxonomy): Bacteria > Verrucomicrobiota > Verrucomicrobiia > Limisphaerales > UBA1100 > UBA1100. The sequence continues at coordinate 3,151 of CAJWKQ010000068.1, read as the reverse complement.
GTCTTGAGGCGCGCTCATTACAGTTTGTTAAATGGCTGGTGAAAAAGAATCCCGATGGAAAATGGGATCAATTCCTGAATAGTGATCACAGTGATTTGCTTTGGGATAAGGTGATTCTTTCAGGCAGTTCCCATGGTTCAACTACTTCCGCTCGCTTTGCTAAGCACCGAAAGGTTGCGCGCGTAGTTATGTTTTGCGGGCCTAGAGACCAACTGGAATCATGGCAGGGTCTTCCATCGGTTACACCAGCTAATCGCTATTTTGGTTTTACTCATATCCTTGACACCGGCTGGGTAGGTGACCATTACTGTCGCTCTTGGCAGATGCTTGGATTGGCAAAATTCGGCCCGCTGGTCAACGTGGATCAAGCGAATCCCCCGTTTGGGAACTCACGTCGTTTGGTTACCAATTGTGACGTTAACAATGATTCGAGAAAGGCTCATGGTATCGTTGTTCGAGGGAAAGACTGGGATTCGGTTTGGCGATACCTTTACACGCATCCTGTTGATCAAACAGGGAGTCCGGTTCCGATTGATCCGGAGTGCAAAATGAATCTACGTGCTAAGATAGGAGAGAAAAAATGAAAAAAGAAATTTCAAAGATAACATTATTTTTTGTTGGATGGTTAACGTGTTTGATGGCCTTAGAGGCTGCCAAGCCCAACTTCGTCATCATCTTCACCGATGATCAGGGCTATGGCGACCTGAGTTGTTTTGGGTCCAAGACAATCAAGACGCCGAATATTGACCGGATTGCCAAGGAAGGGCGGAAGTTTACCAGCTTTATGGTAGCTTCACCAGTATGCACGCCTTCCCGTGCGGCTCTACTAACCGGTTGTTATCCCAAGCGCGTGGGTATGCATCAGCACGTGTTATTTCCAGCCTCGACCAAAGGATTAAACTCTGGGGAGCATACCATCGCTGACCATTTGAAATCACAAGGCTATGCCACGGCCTGTTTTGGTAAATGGCACCTCGGCCATCATAAGGAAGTACTGCCGACGGCCAATGGTTTCGACACCTACTATGGTATTCCATATTCCAACGACATGAATCATCCTGACAACAAGGGTAAGCCTAAGGGAGGTTGGGCAGGTATGGATATTCTATGGAATGACCCTGAGTCGACACTCACCAAATGGAAAACCCCGCTCTTTGAGGATGAGAAGATTGTCGAGTTGCCGGTGGACCAGCGTACCGTGACCCGGCGTTACACCCAGAAGTCCATCGACTTCATTAAGACAAATAAAGACAAACCTTTCTTTGTGTATCTGCCACATTCCATGCCGCATATCCCTCTTTATGTTCCCGATGAAATACGCGATCCAAACCCAAAGAATGCCTACATTAATACTATTGAGCATATTGATTCAGAAGTGGGACGTTTATTAAAAGCATTAGACGATTTGAAGCTGGCGGATAACACCTATATCATCTACACCACTGATAATGGCCCTTGGTTGCCTTTTCGTCATCACGGAGGTTCAGCTGGGCCGCTACGCGAGGGAAAGGGGACTACTTTTGAAGGTGGTCAGCGCGTTCCCTGTGTGATGCGCGGCCCCGGTATTCCTGGTGGCACAGTTTGTGATGAGCTTACTGGGACAATTGATATTCTGCCGACTATCGCTTCACTTACCGGTAAGGCTTTGCCCAAAGGAAAAAAAATCGACGGCATGGATGTATCCGGTCTTTGGAAAGGGACGATAAAAAAATCGCCTCGCAAGGAATTCCTGCACTATACCTCTCGTGGTGAGATTGAGGGTCTTCGGAGCGGCAATTGGAAGCTGCTCGTGAAAAGGGCGCGGCGCAACAATAATAAGCCTCCTCAATTGCACCTCTTTGATCTTTCCAAGGACGTTGGCGAAAAGAATAATTTGGCTCAGGCAAAGCCCGAAATGGTTCGTGAATTGCAGGAACGTATGAAGGCGCTTGATGCCGAAATTACAAAGAATGCACGTAAGCCTTGGTTTAAGAATTAAGATTAGCTACTGAGTCACCCATTAATTCTTTTTTTCCAGAGGCTTCTCGATAAAGGGCCACATTTTATCAGGATAGAAGCGGTGCCCGCTGTTGCCCCATTCCAATGCAGTATTGTTGGGTGAACCTGCTGTCTTGAAGATATTTTTTATTTGGCCACCAATTTTGCCGTTGCTGATGTTTGGCCATGCGGTCAGGCTATAGCCATTATCCGCTATAATTCTATATCAATTATTATGAAACAGATTATTGCTCTTCTATTTGCTCTGCAAACATTTACTGTTTTTGCTCAAGGTAAAGTCCAATGGCATGATGTTACTCAGTGGGGGGTTGAAGGCCGTGGCTGGGTTGATCAGGAACGATCCAAGTGGTTTGACCGGTTTCCTGCCAAGGCAGAGAAAACTGTTACTAAATCGGTCTGGAGTTTAAGTCGACACAGTGCGGGGATGATGGTGCGCTTTAAGACCGATGCTAATGCTATTCACGCAAAATGGAAGGTGACCTCTTCGCGGTTGGGTATGCCCCATATGCCGCCCAGTGGCGTGAGTGGGTTGGATTTATATGCGCGTGATAGCAAGGGTAAATGGCGCTGGGCGGCTGCTACCCGTCCCTCAAAACAGGAGATGCAGATTGCGCTCCTGCGCGGAATCAAACCGGGCCTGCGCGAGTATGCGCTTTATTTGCCGCTTTATAATGGAACTGAATCTTTGGCCGTTGGAGTGCCTGCAGACGCAAAGTTTGAAGGGCTCGCACCGCGCAAGGCCAAGCCACTGATATTTTATGGCACCTCCATTACCCATGGAGCCTGCGCATCTCGGCCGGGGATAGCGCACCCGGCGATTCTCGGTAGGTGGTTTGATATGCCTGTGATCAACATCGGGTTTTCTGGCAACGGAAAGATGCACAAGGAAGTGGGGGAGCTCATGATTGAAGTGGATGCAGCCGCCTACATTATTGATTGTTTGCCCAATATGAACGGGGCGATGGTCACTGAACGCTGCGTACCGCTGGTGAAGCAGTTGCGCAAGGCCAGGCCCGATATTCCGATTGTCTTGGTGGAAGACCGTCGCTTTCCCAATTCCTGGTTGGTGCCTGAAAAATCAAAGTTTCATGACGATAACCACGCCGCGTTGCGCAAGGCGTATAAGGAATTGCAGACTGCAGGGGTGAAGCAT
>CAJWKQ010000067.1 GCA_913041895.1 uncultured Verrucomicrobiales bacterium | reverse complement strand
TTTAAACAGTTAAATCTTCGGGTTTGATTTCCACGCGCTTGCCGGTCATGACGGCCTCGTTGGCCTTGAGAGCAATAACGTTGGCATGATAGCCGTCAGCGAAACTGGCCGCTGGCAGTAGGCTGTTAGTTGATCCGAGTTGATCAGACAGATAGTCGGACAAAGTTTCGGCATCGGCTTCGCCAAAGGTAATAAGGAAATCCTCCACAGCGGTTTTTACCTGATGACTGTTGTAGGCGAAGGCCTCAAGACTATAGAAAAGGGGCGATTGGGTGAAGGTGGACTCTTGGTAAAGTTTTTTACCACCTTTTCCCAATGTGGTGGCTCCTGCTGCTAGCACAACGCCGGGGGAACCGTAATGAGGCATCTTTCTGGCGTAGACTTCCCACCCGATGAGAGGTGCGTCGGCCTCTTTATACATCCAAGCCTGCGATCCTCGGAGCATGACTGCACTGTTGGTGCCGTGCATCACCTCGTACTCGCCATCAAATGAGTTGGATAGAGTAAGCTCTTGTGTCAGTGAAAATCCGTTCTCATATTCATATACAAGATTCACGGTGTCAGGAACCTTTCTGCCATCCCGCCATTGGATGGTATTGCCAAACCCATTGACCGCTACGGGCGTGAGTTTAAGCAAATGGTTCACCAAATCTACCTGATGCATTCCGATTTCGCCGGCAAGACCAGGTGAGATCTCTTTATTCAGGCGCCAGTTGATAGCCTTTTCTCTTGTTGCATTTGGAGAAACACGTCGCCAGCTCGTTTTCTTATGCCACTGGGTGCGTGCGTGAACTGCTTTTCCAATGGCCCCCGCCCGCATGAAAGGGAACATGAAATGTCGCTGTGGTTCACTTCGGAAATGGAGACCTGCTTGAAAATTCTGTTTGGGGTTAGCAAGAGCTGCTTTTGTGATAGCACGGGCATCTTCGATCGTATGTCCAAGGGGCGCTTCGCAGTAGACATGCTTACCCGCCTTTAGGGCTTCGGTGACAATTATCTTATGTTGATGAGGTGCAGTGGCGACGATGACTCCTTCAACGTTTTCATCTTTGAGTAAATCCTGATAGTTTTCATAACCCTTGCTTTTAGGGTGTTCACGTTTGGAGCGGCGGAGCATCGCGCCGTAGTTATCACTGATGGCAACGAGAGGGGCACTGGGAAGTTGTGCTAGGTTTTTGGCGATATCCCGGCCATGAGGGCCGTATCCAATAAGCCCCATTTTAACGGGAGGGGTAGAATCATCGGTTCGGCGTGTACTATCTTTCCCTTCACTTTCTTGGGCACGGGATTCCATGGCCTGCATCATTGCCGCCATTGCTGCCAGTGAACCTCCGGCTGAGGAAATAAAATCCCGCCGGTTAAAATCTTGTTTCTCTGTATTCATGGACGAGGGGCCGCATACTTTGCGGATTTTATCCACAAAAGCAAGTTTGTACCTGTTATTGCAGGCTCTGCTGGCCCGTTGAGTAGGTTATTATTTTACTTCAGCCAGAACTGCTTTAATGAGATCCATGTTGCGTCCTTTGCTTTTCCAGCCATTTTCCCGCAACAGCTTAATGAATTTTGCATCTCCAGATTTTGCCATCATATCCTTGAGTAGTTTGTCGTGGTCGAGATTCATCTTTTGAGAAGCAAAGAGTGCGAAAGCCTTGATGCTTTCCTTGGCCTGTAATTCGGGATTGGGTTCGGCAGGGCCATCGGTCAGTTTTAATGACCATTTGAAGCCTTCGATCAAATGCTTTTGAAAGGTTTCATTTTCCCATGTGGAACCATTGTGGCCAAGGTTAGTAAAAAACACTCGCCCTTTACCAAAGTTACGCACCCAACATACTGGTACATGATAGGGCATTTGGGGTTTACTCTTGGCCATATTCAGGCTGAAGAGGACTCGTACTGCGTCGGGGTCAAAGTTGTTGTATTGGTAAATCTCATCTTTCCACATAAACTCCTTTCCCAGCATGGCTACGGTAGGGTGACTAGGTTCATGATTTAGAAATCCATTATTGCTTCCTGCGTTCCACGGGTGACCCGCAAAGCTTCCGTTAATCATTGAGACGTATCCCTGATATTTTTTGAAAGTATCTGCAGCACTGTGTGCACCCACAAAACCTTTCCCGGACTTGATGAAGTCCATAAGGGCTTCGCGTGGATCTCCATCCGGCAGCAACATACCTGTGGTATAGAAGAATATGCCATCAAACTGTTTCAGGTTATCTCTTGTAATTGCTTCGATAGAGTTCTGTGAATTTACTGTAGTGAAAATTCCGCTGCTCTCGCCAATTTTCGCCAGCACATCTTCTACCTGACAGGTTTCTTTTCCCTTACGGTTAACCGGCTGATGCCGGAATCCTGCAGACTGGGTAATCACCAGAATTTTCTTGGGTGCGGCTTCTGCAATTACATTGAGGAGGAATAATCCGCACACGGCGGCCATAAGATATTTACGAAAGATCATAATCGTTAAGATATAGGTTTTAAGACTCGATTGGCAGATCGCTAATTCAACAAGGAAGACTCTGGTGGTCAAGATTTCTAAATACTGGATAAGAACTTGAAATTAGGTCTATCTGCCCTTAGGGTAGTGGGTCACATTGGCCCTATTATGAACGGCGTATAACTAACGGGGCAAAATGGCGCTAATTATGGATGACTACTGAAAGAACAAGTTTTTTCGAGCGAATTGCCGGTCGCATCGACCAGCTTGATGGGGAGGGGCTGCAGAGGGTTGTGCAGCGACTGGCCCGTGAGCGGGATTTTTTGGAGACTCTATTTGACACCATTGAGGATGGTGTCCTCGTGCTTGATGGTAAGGCTCAAATTTCTTGGGCCAACCAGTCGGCTGAACATCTACTCGGATTGCCTCTCGATAAGCTGGAGCAGCAAGGCATGTCACATTATTTGCCCACGCTCGATTGGGAGAAGCTATGTGCAGCTGGAAGCGGGGACAGCTTGTCAGTTACACGCCATGAGTTGGAGCTTACTTATCCAATCCGCCGTTTTTTGCGCGTATACACTGCCGGGTTGGTGGGCGAAGGCGCTCATGGGCTGGCTGTTATCATTAATGACGCAACCGAGGAACAAAAGAAAACTTTTGAAGTGATTGAAAGTGAACGAGTCGAGGCGCTTACGTTACTTGCAGCCAGTGTTGCCCATGAAATTGGTAACCCATTAAATGCGTTACACATTCATTTGCAACTCATGGAGCGTGAGGTCAAAAAGCTTAAGGCCACAGATGCAGATCAGCCTATCGATTTAGGAGATCCAGACGCAGCAGCAAATCATGCGGCTTGTATACGAAAACTGGAAAATTATCTCGATATAGCAAAGGGTGAAATCAACCGTCTCGATTATATTATTAGCCAGTTCCTGCAGGCAATCCGACCCACTCGTCCGGAACTGAAACTCGTTTCCATCAACGACATCGTGATGGATACTCTTACGTTGTTGGGGCCTGAGATCGACAACCGCGGAGTAGCTCTTGAGCAACAGTTTTGCGATGAACTCCCCAGTGTGCCTTTGGATGAGGTGCAAGTTAAACAGGCGCTGGTCAATCTTGTTAAAAACGCAGTTCAGGCAATGACACATGGAGGTACTCTTTCTATTGCCACATTTGCCGATCCTGACGGAGTGTGGGTGCATGTGGCTGACTCCGGCGGGGGCATTTCCCAAGAAAAAATGAACCGAATCTTCCAGCCATATTTTACCACCAAGGAAAAAGGTACCGGCTTGGGCCTGATGATTGTCCAACGTATTGTACGAGAACACGGTGGCCGTATTGAGCTGGAGAGTAATACCGGTGAGGGCACCATGTTCCGACTTTGGTTTCCACTTACCGAGCAACAACCTTTACGCCTTACTGGAGGACAAGAAACAAATTCTGATGCTTAAACCGACTATTTTAATTGTAGATGATGAAAAACCAACGCGTGAGGGTTTGCGGGCTGCGTTGGAGGATAAATACGATGTGTACATCGCTGAGGATGGTGAAAGTGCGCTTCGTCTAATTGAGGAGGATGGGTTTAATGTATTACTCACAGATTTACGTATGCCGGGAGTGGATGGGTTGGACCTAATCAAGCGGGCTAAATCACTGAATAAACCTCCTGTTTGTATTCTTATGACTGCCTATGGCAGTGAGGAAATGGCGGTGGATGCTATGCGCCAGGGAGCTGATGACTATATCGCAAAAGGACGCCTACAAATTGATGAACTGGAAATGCGTGTTGCTCGCGCGGTCCGTTCTCAAAAACTAGAGAACGAAAACCGAGAATTACGCACACGGGTTGATAATAAATTCGGCCTGGAAAACGTTATCGGTGAATCGCCGGCAATGCAGGAGATTTTCGAAGTGGTGCAGCAGGTCGCACCGGCTCGTGCCAGCGTTCTTGTGCTGGGAGAGAGTGGAACTGGTAAGGAGCTCATCGCCAAGGCCATTCACAATTTGAGTCCGCGAGCGAAGCAGCCACTGGTCACCGTCCATTGTGCAGCCCTGTCTCCTACACTCTTGGAAAGTGAACTTTTCGGCCATGAAAAAGGTGCTTTTACTGGAGCCCACGAACGACGGATCGGCCGATTTGAACAAGCCAATGGTGGTACATTGTTCTTGGATGAGATTGGCGAGATTGATCAGGCTATACAGGTGAAGTTGTTGCGTTTTTTGGGAGAACGTACCTTCGAGCGCGTAGGCTCCAATAAAACCCTAACGGCTGACGTGCGCTTGATCGCGGCGACCAATCGAAATCTGGAGGAACAGGTATCAAAAGGGGATTTTAGGGAAGACCTTTTCTTTCGCTTGCGTGTGGTTGAGATGCGGCTGCCCCCACTGCGCGATCGTGGCACAGATGTTATTATGCTAGCCAAAGCTTTTTTGAAGGAATTTTCAGATGAAAATGGTAAGCCAATTGAAGGGCTTCACCCTGATGCTGTGGAAGCTCTTTTGAATCATCCTTGGCCAGGTAATGTGCGTGAATTACGTACGGCAATTGAGCATTCGGTGGTGCTTTGTCGTGATGATACGATTACATTGCAGGATTTGCCTCCCAGTATTCGTGGTGAATCTTCAACAGTTGTCCACCCTGATGCCAAAGAGGTTCTGGCCAAGAAGAACCTCACAGTGGAGGATGCGGAAAAAGCACTTATTATCCGTGCTTTAAAAGAGTTTGATGGTAATCGAACCAAGGCGGCCAAGAAAATCGGCATGAGCCGACGGACGCTTCATCGGAAGCTACATACTTACAACCTGCACGATTTGTAATTATTAGTTTGCGAGAGGTCGACGTAGAACCACTTCGACCTCAATTTCGTCGAAACTATTGGGAATATTGCATTGGGGTAAAACAACCGGTAAAAGCTCCCAGCCTTCGGCGCCGAGTTCGTTTAGCTTGGTTTGGGAAATATCCCCTCGCTTCACTACTTTGTATTCCCATTTCTGCATGGGCAGTATTATAACGCTCAAAAATCTTTAGGCCAAGTTTTGGTATCATCTGTTTTCAATTTAACGATTTCTTCGGGCAATTTCTACTGATACATTGATAGGATCAATGTGTTCCGCCGGTTTTTCAATTTCCTGATTTCAGCCTCAGGCCCTACCATGTTCATGGTTCAAGCATGGAAAATCAGGTGCAGACAGGTCTTGCTGCGGAAACCGAGCAGGTTATCGTGGCAGAGCCTTACAAATTTGTCCCGCCAAAGAGCGGTGCTCTTGTGGCTAAGCTATTACAGCCGATTATTCCGTGGCAAATACAGAGGGCTTGGAATGTCGTGGGTCATGAGGTTCGCGGGGTGGAGAAATTAAAGGCTTCGGTACAAGCAGGGCATGGTATTGCGATTACTCCCAATCATGTGCGTGAGTCCGACGCGATGGCAGTGGGGTTGATCACCAAGCAGGCAGGCACACCATTCCATTTCATGGCCAGTTGGCACGTATTTAAGCAAGGTTGGTTCCAGCGGTTTTTGGTCAGGCAATCAGGGGGCTTTAGTGTGCACCGTGAAGGAATGGATCGTATTTCACTGAATACAGCCATAGATATTTTGACTGAAGCCCGCAGACCACTTGTGTTATTTCCTGAAGGAACTATATCTATGCATAACGACAAGCTGGGATCTTTACAGGAAGGGGTTTCACTGATTGTCCAACGTGCAGCCAAGAAACGTGATGAGAAAGGCGGCAAGGTTGTAGTGCATCCGGTGGCACTTAAATACCAGTTTGTAGGCGATATTGAAGAAGTAGTGAATTTGGCTCTTACCGACTTGGAGCGTGAACTGTCTTGGGATCCTCAAACGAATTTGTCCTCCCTCGAGCGAGTTCGTAAGATTGGCTCAGGTTTGCTGGGGCTTCGCGAGGTGGAATATTTTGGTGAAGCTCAAAGGGGTGAATTATTTGATCGTCTCGATCGATTGATCAGTCGTGTCCTTGAGCCCATTGAACAAGAATGGAATCGTCCTGCCGATGGAGCTTGTGTTTATGATCGGGTGAAAGGGCTTCGTACTGTCCTGCTTAAGGAACTGGTAAATGGGGACCTTGATGCTCAAGGCCGAGAGTATCGTTGGAAGCAATTACGTGATTGTACTTTTGCCCTGCACTTAGGTTCCTATCCGGCCGATTATTTGGCTGAGGAACCGTGCGCGGAACGATTATTAGAAACCATTGAACGTTTTGAACATGATTTTAAATTTGTAAATCGTTTCCGGCCTCATCGTGTTGTCATGGAGATAGGAGATGCAATTGAAGTTCCCCCGCAGCGCGATCGTGGAGGCCCAAAACTCATTGAGCAGATTGAAATGGCCCTTAGTGCTCAAATTGAAGGGTTGGCAAAGGAATTAAATCAGCCGCTTTCGCATTGACGTTAAGGCTTTGCGCCCTTCAACTTCTCCCTATGTCCAAGCATTGTGTGTCCATTGCAGCGTTATCTCTTTTGTTCAGTTTGACTTTGCAGGCTGAGGTGAAGCTCCCTTCCATCTTCGGCAGTCACATGGTTTTGCAGCGTGATCATGCTAATCCTGTATGGGGCTGGGCTGAACCAGGTGAAAAAGTAACAGTTTCGATTGCAGGCAAATCACAAATGGTAACCACGGGCAAGGATGGAGCTTGGCGGGTGAAGCTCCAACCGCTCAAGGTCAATGCCAAGGGGCAAACGCTGACCATCAAGGGGAGTAACACAATTCAATTTACCGATGTACTGGTGGGTGAGGTATGGATTTGTTCCGGTCAGTCGAACATGGCTTGGTCGGTGGACCGCGCTTACGATCCTGATCTGGAAAGCCTCACAGCAAAGTTTCCCAATATTCGTCTGATTTCGGTACCGCAGGTGGGCACACAGGAACCACAAAAAGATTTTGAAGGCGAATGGATGGCGGCTACACCCGAATCTGTAATGAGCTTTTCTGCCGTAGGCTTTTTCTTCGGGCGCACGCTGCATCAGGCGTTGGATATGCCTATTGGTTTAATCGACAATGCCTGGGGTGGTTCGGCCGCAGAGGCATGGATTCGCCGTGACCGTCTGGCCAAGCTGCCTGCAGCCCAACCATTCATGGAGCAGTGGAAACAAACTGAAGCAACCTATGACCACGATAAAGTGACTGCAAAGTTCAATGTGCAGTTGGAAAAATGGAAAACGGTTGCTGAAGTTGCGCGTAAGGCTGGCAAGCCTATGCCACGGCGCCCGCGCAATCCACGCAATCCTCTAACCGGCCAGCATCGCCCCGGTAATCTTTATAATGGAGTGCTCAAGCCAACCATTGGTTACGGCATCCGCGGCGTCATTTGGTATCAGGGCGAGAGCAATAGCGCCCGCGCCAAGGCCTACCGTGATGTGTTTCCTCTTATGATCCAGAATTGGCGGGATGAATGGGGTCAGGGTGATTTTCCATTCTACTGGGTTCAACTTGCTGATTTCCGTGATGAGCAACCGGAGCCTATGGATGATAACTGGGCCGAATTACGTGAGGCACAGACCATGACCATGGATCGCCTCAAGAATACGGGCGAAGCAGTAATCATTGATGTGGGCGAAGGTCGCGACATTCATCCACGTGATAAACAGACCGTTGCCAAGCGACTAGCGCGTTGGGCATTGGCTAAAGACTACGGCTTGGACATCATTCATCAAAGTCCTCGCTATAAAAGTATGGAGATTAAGGGTAATAAGGCTGTGATCACCTTTGATCATGTGGGTGTGGGACTTTACAGCTTTGATGTGCGTGATCCCAAAGGTTTTGCCATATGCGGACAGGACAAAAAATTTGTCTGGGCCAACGCTCGAATCGTAGGCAAAGACAAGGTGGAAGTCTGGGCCGAAGGTGTTACGCCAACTCAAGTACGCTACGCGTGGGCGGTCAATCCTGTTTGCACTTTAATGAGTCGTGAAGGTTTGCCAGCGACTCCCTTCCGCACGGATGATTTTCCTATGGTGACTGAAGGCAAATAAAGAGGTATTGGGCATTGACGCGCGGGCTCGATGGCGTTGCAATCGCGCCCATGACCAAACGTTTTCTTTTCCACAGTATACTTGTCGTCATTCTTTCGGCTTTTTTTGTTCAGGCTGAAACAAAGCTTCCTTCAATCCTCGGCAGTCACATGGTGCTGCAACAGGGTGAGAAATGCCCAATTTGGGGTTGGGATGATCCGGATGAAGATGTCACTGTTGAATTTGCCGGCAGAATATACGGTACCAATGTAGGTCCCGACGGCCGTTGGGAGGTACATCTGGAACCCATGAAGGCCAATGCCAAAGGCCAAACGCTTACAATCCGTGGCAGTTCAGTGATTGAGCTAAAGGATGTGTTGGTAGGGGAAGTGTGGCTTTGTTCAGGTCAATCCAATATGGAATGGACGGTAAGTCGTTCGGCTAATCCCAAGGAAGAAATTGCTAATGGTAACCATCCGCTAATTCGTCACATCAAGATTCCACACCGACCAAGTGCCAAGCCTGAGAACAATGTGCCATCGCAGGGATGGCAGGTTTGCTCACCCAAGGTCGTCGCGAATTTCACGGCTGTGGGTTATTATTTCGCGCGTCATTTACAGGGCGAGATAAAGGTTCCGATTGGTCTCATCGGTAGTAACTGGGGAGGTACGCGTATTGAACCATGGATTCCGCCAGTAGGTTTCAAGATTGTGCCGGCCCTGAAGGCCAATTTTGCCGATAAGCTGGACCAATTTCCAGCCAAGCGAGGAAAGGGTGTTAATCATCAGAGTCCGTTGGCCTTGTATAACGGCATGATTCATCCGCTCCTGCCTTACACGATCAAAGGTGCGCTCTGGTATCAGGGAGAGAGCAACAACGGTGAAGGCATGCTGTACCACGAAAAGATGAAGGCACTCATTGGAGGTTGGCGTAGTGTTTGGAATAAACCAAACTTACCTTTCTATTATGTGCAGCTGGCTCCATTCCGTTACGGTAAGGATGATGATCCTCGCTTGCCCGGAATTTGGCAGGCTCAACTAGAAACTCTAAAGGTGCCTCATACCGGCATGGCGGTAACCACTGATATTACCAACGTCAGAGACATTCATCCGAAGAATAAGCAGGATGTCGGTAAGCGCCTTGCCCTGTGGGCCTTAACCAAAGACTATGGAAAGAAGCTGAAGCATCAATATTCAGGCCCCATCTTCTCGAAGATTGATCATACCGAAGGCAAAGATAGCCTAACTGTTCATTTCCATAAGGACACGACTGGAGGGCTAACAACCAATGACAAAAAACCTGTAAGTCATTTTGAAATTTCTGGTAAGGATGGAAAATGGCATCCAGCCAAGGCGACCATTGTTTATGGGAATCATTTAATTGTGAAGAGTGATGCGGTAAAAAATCCGGTCCATGTACGCTTTGGTTGGCATCAAATGGCTGAACCCAACCTCGTCAATAAGGCAGGACTCCCAGCTTCCCCCTTCAGTACCTCCTTTAAATAGAGATGCACCGACTGGTTTTTTTATTTTCCATGTTAGCTGCCGGAATGTTACCGGCGGCTGATACGGATTTTCACCTTTATCTCTTGATTGGTCAGTCGAATATGGCTGGACGAGGCAAGGTGGAATTACAGGACAAAGTGGCCGTACCCCGTGTTTTGATGCTTAACAAAGCCAATGAATGGGTTTCAGCAGTGGATCCTATTTCTTTTGATAAGTCCATAGCTGGCGTCAGTTTAGGGCGTACATTTGGCATTGAGATGGCCAAGGTCAATGAGAAGGTGAAGATTGGCCTTATCCCTTGCGCCGTGGGGGGCACTCCCATTCGCCGTTGGCAACAACAAGGGGATCTTTATCAAGCTGCCCTCAAGCGGGCGAAACTCGCCCGGAAGGATGGGGTAATCAAAGGAATTCTTTGGCATCAGGGTGAATCTGATTCAGGCAAAGCCGAAACAGCTGATATTTATGAGCGGCATCTCCATGCGATGGTCGCTGCCTGGCGAGAGGATTTAGGAGTTCCGAATGTGCCTGTGGTTGTTGGTGAGCTGGGTCAGTTTTGGAAACGTGCCAAACACAAATCCGTTGTAGATGCGACTCTCAAGGCGTTACCTAATAAGGTTAAATATAGTGGCTGGGTAACTTCGGTTGGCCTCGACCATAAGGGGGATGGAGTGCACTTTAATGCTGCCAGTTACCGTGAGTTGGGCAAGCGTTACGCAGCCAAGATGCAGGCGCTTTTAAAGTAAAGAGTCGTGAAATTTACTCGGCTAATTCTAGCATTAAGTCTTTTGGTCGGCGTTGTGTCCGGGGTAATGGGTGCTGAACTTTCTGCTCCAGAAAAAAACTTTGAAACCTTGTGGCAGACGTTTCATGAGCGTTATGCCTTCTTTAAGCTGCGTGGGGTGGATTGGCAAAAGCAATACAAGACTTTTCGCCCCAGGGTAACCCAGAATACCACTGATGAAGAACTCTTCAAGGTCTTCTGTGATATGCTCAAGCCCTTAAAGGACGGGCACGTGAACCTCAAGGCCAAGAGTTTGGTAGGAAAAAAGCAGACCTTTAATTCAGAGGATAACCCAAGGTTCTTCAAGGAATTTAATACAGGCAAACTTGAGAAACAATTTGGGTCCATGGTTGCTGCTACTCTAAAGGCCAAGGGTTTCAGTGAGCAAAAGGAAGCCACCAACTTATTGGTGTATTCACGCAACAAGGACTACGGATACCTGTTTATTACCGAGTTTGAGGGTGTCTCCAAGCGCAGTTTAGAGAAAGGGTTGGTCAAAGTTCTGGATGAGATGAAAGGCATCAAGGGATTGATTGTGGATATTCGCCTGAACCCCGGCGGGACTGACCAGTGCGTTTACCAGATTACCAGCCGTTTTGCTGATAAGAAGCGGGTGGGGCATCATCGCAAGACCAAGAATGGACCGGGCGCAGATGAATTTAGTGACCTCAAGAAACGGCACTTGATGCCGGCTGATAATACGTTTACTGGCCCCATAGTATTACTAACTCATGACGCCTCCTTCAGCGCGGCCGATGTCTTTGCCATGCTCATGGCAGACCTGCCGCATGTCACCATCATTGGTGAACCGACCAATGGCATTTTTTCCAACATGCTGGAGAAGAAACTGCCCAACGGCTGGAAGTACACGCTTTCACATCAGGTTTATTATTCAGCGGACATGATCTGTTATGAAGGCAAGGGTATACCCGTTGATATTAGGCTTCTCAATAAGCGTACCGATCTTGAGAAGGGCGAAGATCCCCTGATTCTAAAGGCGCTGGAAGTTTTGTCAGAAAAGTAGTCTACTTTCCAATGCAGACCAGATGGTTGCGGGTTCGGAATATAAGTTTCCCACCAGAGATTGCGGGCGTGGCCATGCAACTTTCGCCCATTGGGTTTCGAGAAAGCACCTGAAATTTCTCGCCCGCCTTCACGACTACTATCTCTCCTGATTCACCTGCGAAATAAAGTTTACCATCTCCGGCTACGGGAGAAGCGGTGAAACCCGTTGCCCTGCCTAAACGCTCTTTATAAATTACTTGTCCGGTTTTAGCTTTGAAACAGGATAGAACTCCATTATCCCGACAAGTATAAAAGTGATCTCGGTAAACAATTGGTGTCTGCATGTAACCGCCACCTCGAGGTACACTCCATTTGATAAACTCGTTGGCTAACTCACCCTGCTTTAGTGAGATATTGCCCTTAGCTTCGGGCTTGATGGCATAGATTGGTGAACCCGGCCCATGGGCATTGGTTATAAAAATGAGTCCATGTCCAAGAACCGGTGTGGGCACAGGAATATCCCCGCCACCGCCCAGTTTCCAGAGTTCTTGGCCGGTATCCAAATCATAGCTGCCTATATGTTTGTATCCATTAACGATCACCTGTGTTTGTTCCGGCCCCGTATATATTGTCGGGGTGGACCAGGTGGGTACTTCGGTGCGTGCTGTGCGCCATAGTGTCTTCCCGGTTTTTAAATCCAGAGCGGCGATGAAAGAGTTTTTTTGCACATCGCATTGAATGATCACTTTTCCTTGATGAATAATGGGCGAACTGGCAAATCCCCACTGTGCCCTTGGTACCCGAAAATATCCCGAATCAAGCAATCCAAAATTTCGGGTCCAAACCACTTTGCCTTTCATATCCAAGCAGAACAACCCCTCGGATCCGAAAAATGTTACAACGTATGTTCCGTCTGTTGCAGGTGTTGAATTGGCATGCGTAGCTTTAGTGTGGCGTTTTACTAGAGGGATTCCCTCGTGACATTTGTGTTTCCATATGACTTTGCCTGTTTGCTGATCCAGACAATAGAGCCACCAGGAATGTGATGGAGGATCTGCAACAGGGGCAATATTGCCGTAAAGGCCGAGTTTTAATTCGCTTTTGCCTTTTGAATTTATGGCGGTCGTAATGAATATTTGATTGCCCCAAACTATGGGGCATGAGTGCGCCAAGCCCGGGATAGCTGTGCGCCATTTAACATTTTTATTATCGGGCACACTCCATGATTGCGGTATCCTGATGTTTGCTTGCGCTATGCCCTGAGCACGGTATCCGCGAAAGCTTGGCCAGTTGTCAGCGGGATTTTGTGCCGCTTGACCAAGGAAATAAAGTAGTAGAGTAGAAGCAAAAGAGTTTGCTAAAAACTTCATAGCCGGAATTTACCAGCTCGTCGAATCTGTGCCACAACTAAAATTGACTTGAGTGTTTTCCGTCAAAAACATGGGATTGGCCAATGCGGTTATACGATGCCCATAATCACCTTCAGGCACCTTGCTTTGATGGACTGCACAATGAGCTTTTGGAGGATTGCGAGGGATTGCAGCGCATGGTAGTTAATGGCTGTCTGGAGTCGGATTGGCCGAGGGTAGCAGCTTTGGCAGATGGACGCCCGCGGGTATTACCGAGTTTTGGTTATCATCCCTGGTTCATTCATCTTCGTACACCTGACTGGCGAAGGAATTTGGAAGGTTTTCTGGATCAGTATCCCTCTGCAGTGGGTGAGATTGGCATAGACCGGTGGAAAACTGATATTTCCTATGACGATCAGGAAGAGGTTTTCCTGACTCAATTGGCCATGGCTACAGAACGTAATTTGCCGGTGAGTATTCATTGCCTGAAGGCATGGGGGCGGCTACTGGAATTATTGCAGGAAAACGGGGTACCAAAACGCGGGTTCCTGCTGCACAGCTATGGAGGCTCACCGGAAATGGTATCAGCTTTTGCCAGGCTGGGTGCCTACTATAGTTTTTCTGGCTATTTTTTACGCGAAGCCAAGGGTCGCCATCGTGAGGCTTTTAGGGAAGTGCCAACGGATCGCTTGCTCATTGAAACCGATGCTCCCGATATGCAGTTACCCAGCCAGTTTAATGAGCATCTTTTGGAAGGCCCAGAGGGTAGGGCAGTCAATCACCCAGCTAACATCAGGGTTGTTTATCGTGAACTGGCAAAATTTCTGGAGGAACCAGAAGAACGGTTGACAAAGCGGGTGGAGGAAAATTTCCTGAGTTTATTTGATGGGCTTTAATTTTACCTCGTCATGTGGTCTTTGGGGCTCAATTATTGACCAAGAATCCAAATGCCTGCCATTACAATGAAGATACTCATATCCAAGCTGTTCGCATTCCCTTTAGTTCTGTCGGCTACAATGCTTTGTGCGGATGAAAATGGGTTTACTCCAATCTTTAATGGCAAAAATTTTGACGACTGGGATGGTAAGTCGGGGGCGTGGGAAATTCGGAATAGTGAGCTTTGGTGCACTGGTAAATCTCAGGAAAAGAACTGGCTGGTCTGGCGCAAGGAACAGCCGGCGAACTTTATTCTGCGCCTTGAGTTCCGCTGGGACAAGGGTAACTCAGGGGTGCAGGTGCGCAGCGATGACTTGGGTAAATGGCAGGTCTTCGGCTATCAGGCCGAAG
>CAJWKQ010000066.1 GCA_913041895.1 uncultured Verrucomicrobiales bacterium | reverse complement strand
TTCTTCTCGTACTTGGCTGGGTTCGATTTGAACCTAGTGACAGCCCGGGTCTTACAGAAATAGATTTTCTTTCCGTTGTGTTCGATCGACGGACTCTTGGGATGCACACGGGTATCGGCATAGACTGGGCAAAAAAGCTGCTTCATCGGCTTAATTTCCTTGGAGGCCACTTTTGCCAGCTGCGGAGCTTGCTTCTTGGATACCACGGCAAAATAGTCCGGATTTTGTGTCCACATTTTCTTGCAAGTGCCACAGCACACAAACACTTTCACCCCTTTGTACATGACGAATTCTTCTACATCAATTTCGTCTTCAATCATTAGTGGGCAGAGCGTTTGTTTGCCCGCAGCCTGAGAATTCAAGGCTAGACTTGTTAAGAGGGTGGCTACAACGAGTAATTTACTGGCTAATACTTTCATGATTATTTGGATAAATATTTTAGTAGTGGCTCCTGTTTATAGACATCACAAAACAGGGGTTTATTCAATGAAAAATCCGCACCAAATGGGCCGGGCAGATAAAAATGGATTTGCCTTACACATCTTTCCAAGCGCGTTCTTTGGCTGATGCAAGGACTGCATCACAGACCTTGGCTGTTTCCAAAGCGTCGCGGAAGGTCGGGTTACAGGGCTCACCGCTCTCAAGGCTGGCAAGAAAGTCAGCTACCTGATGTACAAAGGTGTGTTCGTAGCCAATACACAGACCAGGAACCCACCACTTGTCCATATAGGGCATGTCGCCGTCGGTGATGTGTACGCTGCGCCAGCCTCGTGTAGTGGATTCGTCACTATGATCAAAATATTCAAGGCGATTAAGGTCGTGCAGATCCCAGCGGATCGAGGCGTCGGAACCGTTGATCTCCAAGGTGTACAGTGCCTTGTGGCCTCGGGCATAACGGGTGGATTCAAACAGGCCGAGTGATCCGTTGGCAAAGTGGCAGTGGAATAAACAAGCGTCATCAATGCCGACGGTCTGTTTCTCGCCTGTGGCGGTGTGCACCCGCTCTTTAATAAATGTTTCAGTGACTGCCGAAACATCTGAAATGCTGCCGTTAAGCCAGATGGCTGTGTCGATGCAGTGGGCGAGTAAATCGCCGGTCACACCGCTGCCGGCTGCGGCGACGTCGAGGCGCCAGAGGCCTTCACCGCCCTGAGGCAGATCAGCGCTGATGGTCCAGTCCTGAAGGAAGTTGGCACGGTAGTGGAAGATTTGGCCGAGCTTGCCAGAATCAACAATTTGCTTTGCGAGCGTCACTGCTGGGACGCGGCGGTAATTATACCATACAGTATTGGCCACACCTGCTTTCTCTACAGCATCGACCATAGGCATGCTTTCTTCTGCTGTGCGAGCCAATGGTTTTTCGCAAAGCACCATCTTGCCTGCCTCAGCTGCAGCGATGGCAATCTCTGCGTGCGAATCGTTTGGTGTGCATATGTCGATTGCGTCGATATCGTCGCGCTTAACCAGCTCGCGCCAGTCGCTCTCAGTTGACTCAAATCCCCATTGTTGGGCAAATGCCGCCCTGCGTTCTTCATTACGTGCGCAGATCGCTTTAAGCACGGGGCGATGGGTTAAGTCAGGGAAAAAGTCGTTGACTCGTTTGTAACCGTTTGAATGGGTGCGGCCCATAAAACCGTATCCCACTAGTCCTATATTCAGAGGTTTCTTATCGTTCATGATAAATAATAGTAAAGTTTACTCCCAGCCGTGCGCGTCACGCACCTCCATCATGGCTTTGAGGATATTATTCCACGTATCCGGCTTCTCCAGCGTATCATTGGGGAACATACAGCCGTCCCAGCATATATGTTTGATTCCGCGGTCGGCAGCATCTTTAAGCCAGTAGCCTGCGCATTTCGTAATATCGAGTTTCCCATTGGGATCATCTGCTGGGCAGTGTTTGCCGGTTTTATCATGGTCGCCGGCTCCGTGCACATCGCCATCATTTTGTGCGACGTGAAAATCAATGGTCCATGGACGGAGCGCATCGGTGACCTTCTCGTATGCCTCCCAGAACTCCTCTTCAGTGTGATCTTTTCCCAGAAGAGCATCATCCGGGGCGTTGTAGCCCAGCATAAAGGTGTAGGTATGGGCTAGGTCGGCCTGAAAACCGAGCGCCTCGGGCATGCCGACTTCTTCCATCAAGGCAATAGACGCCTTCCATGAATGAAGGCCAGCCCAGCACACTTCGCCTTCAGCTGCCAATCGCTCGCCGTGGTCTGCGGCAATTTTTGCAGCTTCCTTGAAAGTGCCGGCGATACGCTTGAGGTTGTTGTCCGAATCTTCGAGGAATTTAGCGACACCAAACTCAGCAGAATCGATTCGAATGACGCCATATTTTCGAGCACCGTGTTCATTGAAGACTTTTGCTACGCGACAACCCATCTTGACTGCGTCTAGAAACTTGGCTTGTTGCTCGTCTGAGCCCATAGCCGAGTCGCCCACAGTCCCTGGCCAAACCGGAGCTACCAATGATCCAATATCGAATCCTTTGCTCTGGATTAGATCAGCGATTTTTTTCAGTTCATCATCGCTTGCCTCGGGGTCTGTGTGTGGAAGAAATAGAAAGTAATCGATGCCATCAAATTTTTGGCCGTTGACTTCTGCTGCGGCAGTGAGGTCGAGCATGTGCTCAAGGCTGATAGGGGGTTCCTGACCTTCATCGGTACCTTTGCCGACGAGTCCAGGCCACATGGCATTATGGAGTTTTGGGGCTTTGCTCATAATTATGATTAATTTAATTATCTAACGGACTCCACAGATAAAGCATGTCAGCCATTATCAGAAAGAGGCGGAGTGCCGAAAAGGTAGCAATCCGGCTACAGCGTTCAACCTTAAAACAACCGAATTTCTTAGGTTTCTGCTGTTTGAGCTGCGAGGCTCTTTTTCGCCCTTTTGCGAGCGTGTTCGTCGAGGATTTTTTTACGAAGGCGCAATGTGCTCGGAGTGGCCTCAACGTATTCGT
Source organism: uncultured Verrucomicrobiales bacterium (assembly GCA_913041895.1). Lineage (GTDB taxonomy): Bacteria > Verrucomicrobiota > Verrucomicrobiia > Limisphaerales > UBA1100 > UBA1100. The sequence continues at coordinate 11,493 of CAJWKQ010000066.1, read as the reverse complement.
CTGTGGCAATGTATTCAAGAGCCCGTTCCAAGCTAAGGTTCAACGGTGCCTTAAGCATGATCCCTTTGCCATCGCCTTGAGAGCGGATGTTCGTAAGGTGCTTGGTGCGCACTGGGTTCACGGGCAAGTCATTATCGCGCAGGTTTTCGCCCACAATCATACCCTTATAAACTTTATCCCCGGGCACGACTAGCAGCTTCCCTCGATCCTGTAATTGATCCAAGGCATAGGAGGTCACCTCCCCGTCTTCCATGCTGACGAGCATACCGTTGCGGCGTGATTGGATCTCTCCCATTTCTTGTGCGTACTCATGGAATAGATGACTCATCAGGCCTTCCCCGCGGGTGAGGTTTAATAACTCTACTTCGAAACCAATGAGACCCCGAGTGGGCACAAGAGCCTCCAGAGTCATTCGATCTCCATCTACAGCCATGTTGGAGACATTTCCCTTTCGGCTGGCCAGAGCCTCCATGATGTCGCCCACGGAATTCTCTGGCACTTCCAAAAAGACTTTTTCGATAGGCTCGAGCCATCGCCCTTTTTCATCCTGATGTCTTAATACTTCCGGGCGGCTGACCAATACTTCGTATCCTTCACGTCGCATCTGCTCTACCAAAACTGCGATCTGCATGCTTCCTCTGCCCGTGACGTGAAAAATAGTGCTTACGTCGGTCTGTGCAACCTGTACAGAGACATTTGCCCGACCTTCGCGCTCAAGCCGATCCCAAATCTGCCGCGCAGTGACCTTCTTGCCGTCCTGCCCGGCGAAAGGGCCGTTGTTTACGGCGAAGGCCATTTTAATAGTCGGCGGATCGATGGGCTTGAACGGCAGTGCTTCGCGTTCTGGACTGTCCACAAGCGTTTCGCCGATAAGCACATCTGGCAAACCGGTTACCCCCACGATGTCTCCAGCGTGTGCTTCTTCGATCTGTATTTGTTTTAGGCCTTCGAAGTGGAACAATGCTGTTACTTTCCCTGCAGCTGTCTCCGTTTTATTCTGCAATCCATGTAGAGAATCGCCTACGCGAATGGTGCCGCGACGAATCTTGCCGAACGCAATACGCCCGAGATAGTCAGAGTAATCGACATTTGCTACAGCGAGTTGATAGCCATCGCCAGTTTCAGCTCGAGGCGGAGGTACGTGTTCGAGTATCATCTCGAAGAGAGGAGTCATGTCACCTTGGCGTGAGTTTGGATCGTGGGAAGCATAGCCGTCCTTGGCACTGGCATACACGAAAGGAAAATCTAGCTGCTCTTCTGTGGCATCTAACGCGAAGAATAACTCGAGAATTTGGTCATGCACCCAGTCCGGTCGGGCGTGTTCACGATCGATTTTGTTAATTACTATGATTGGGCGCGCTCCGCTTTCCAGCGCCTTGCGTAGCACAAATCGTGTTTGCGCCTGTGGTCCGTCTTTCGCATCCACCAAGAGCAAAACTCCATCAATCATGCTTAAGGATCGCTCTACTTCACCGCCAAAATCAGCATGGCCAGGGGTGTCTACAATGTTGATATGGTGGTCGCGATACCTGAATGCGGCGTTTTTGGCCTTAATGGTAATTCCCTTTTCGCGTTCGAGATCCATGGAGTCCATGATGCGCTCTTCCTGCGCAATCGCTTGGTTGGAGCGAAAAGTACCCGATTGTTTCAGAAAACAATCTACGAGAGTGGTTTTGCCGTGGTCGACGTGCGCAATAATAGCAATATTACGGATTTGATCCATGGTGCTCCTCCCTGAGAGGGGAGACTATGCACGTCTTGCGGGTCTCCCTCAAGAAAAAGGGGGGTTCTTGTAATGGGTGCCCTACTAAAAAAAGGTTATAACACTCTCGTTATTCGCCCAATCTTCCAGCAGCCCATAGGAGGCCTCGGGAAACATAATTAAGAAATACTGGATCCTTGAAAGTCTCATCTGAATGGCCATAGGTTGTGCCAAAGACGCGTGCTTTTTCATATTTGTGAGTCCAAATTACAGTATGCACCTTGCCGTTTTTTTCGCTTTTGCTGGAGGCCAGAGAAACGACACCGGGCATCATTTTCTCAACAACATATAATTCATCTCTGGGAGTGATCCAATCAGTTGGCATTCCTTTGAGTATGGGGTGGCTTGGTTTTTCCAGTTTGACCGGGTACCGGCTTTTATGTTCATGCCGACGACTCGTGACACCAAGAAAGTTGCGCCAATCATCAAAAGCAGCGGCACGGTAGGTGTGCATGGCACAATGAATCACTACAGCGGGAACTCCGTTGGCGTGCGCCTTAGTGATACTTTGCACATAGTCTTTGTTGCTGGTATTGGCAAAACATTCGTTGTGCACCACAACATCATATCCCTTTGCCCAATTGGGATCTTTATACAGAGGAATCATGGCCTTGGTTCCAGTGCCTCCTTCATTGACAATACGCCAATCCACCTTGGCATGCTTGGCTACTGCTTCAATGAGTTTCTGGCTTTGCAAAGCATAATTGTGACAGCACCCTCCGGTGATCAGCAATGCCCTTAGCGGCTCTTGTTTCTTTTCAGCAGCAAAACTAAACTGCGCTGCCAATATTACCAAGCTAGTGATAAATAAGACGGTAGAAATAATCCTGAATTTCATGTGGTTGTTTAGTTGAATTTGTTTTTCCGATAGGCTCCCATTTTCGGTGCATCTGGGTTCACCTCTGGTCCAAAGTAACGCAGGAGAACTAGTGGTTCAGTGTCACTTGTGTTTTCAAAAGTGACCCCAGCCTTTGCGCCTGCCTCGGTGCAGAAATATTCGTCTTCGGTCAACTCATGAAAACGGATGAGCTTGGGGCTGTTTAACGGTTGTCCGTTTATAGTGCCTTTGCCCTGCACGCAAATACCGCTCCAGGCGCCCTTATCTTTGATAGTACATTTGACGCCGGGATCGACGGTGAGCTCTTTGGCGGTAAACAGTTGTTCTTTCTTGATACGGCCATAAACAATCCACCGATCCACGTAGCCCTCCTTGCGGGTATCGGCTACAGGGACGGGTTCAAGATAGTGACTGTCTTTGAATTTGGGGTTCAAGTTGCCCGCCCAATCAAGCTGATCGACGATGAAGTCCAGATCTTTATGTTTTCCCTTTGGCATATCTTTTACCAACAAGCTCCACGGTACCTCACGACCTTCTACAAGGCTTTGGTACATTCCGAAAACATCGCTGCCCCACTGCGGCTCATAGGTGCAGAGACTTCCTGGAGCGTGCAAAATACATGGCGGAATCAGCCAGCCTGTGCCGGGCTTGAGACGGTAGGCTCTAGATAGATCGAGGATGCCGTTATCGCCTTTGTTCCAATCCTCAAGGCATTTGCGTACTTGTGCTCTAGTGGTGCCGGGCTCAAGCCCCATAAAGGTATAGGGAAAATTATTTCCGACATTATTATGTTGGGGCGGGAAGTAGTAGCTTTCAGGCTTCCCTTCTTGGCCGACAAGCTTTGCCTGCTTGGCATTTTGGTGCATGTGATGAGGGATAGGGCCCATGTTATCGAAAAACTTGGAGTATACGGGCCATTTGCCATACTTTTTCCATATACGTTTGCCGATGATGTCCGCCCCGCATTCAGCCACCGCATCGCGTAAAGTGAAACGATTGCGACCCTGCACTACATAACTTAAACCTTCGTCAGGAACTCGCCCCTCGTTGGCAGCTTCTGTGGTAGAGCCAAACCAGCGTTCATCAATGCCGCCTCGGTTCAGTCCGTACGCATATGTATCCTCCGGATGCAATTTCAGTCGAAGTCCCGGCTGCAGAAAGGAGCGTGGCACCCAAGCCGGAGCAAGGCGTAGTAGTCCCCCAGTTTCTTCGAGCGCAGCATCCACGTGTTTGCGCACATTCTTTTTGACAGTCTTAAGTTGTTTAACGGATTTAGGAGCGGTAGCCATGTTCTAGTGTGTGTTTGGTAAAGGGTTGCGTGATTATCTCAAAAATTGCATTGGTTCAACGTCTTTGGTCTAGGAGTTTACTTTACATTCAAAGTTCCCCACATGGTGAGGCCGTGACCGGGATAGGTGCATATGTATTCATATTTACCGGGTTTGGCGGGGGCCTTGAAGTACAGCTTATAGGTGTTGCCGGTTAGAACCAGCGGCGTATAGGCGATTACTTTATCGCTTTGGGGCACAAAACTATTGGCCATGCCGGCTGCGCCCATGGTTGCGGCGGCAGTAACAATTTCCAAGCGCGAGCCCGGTTTAACGATCACCAAATTATGCATCATGGGCATGGGATCATTGTTAGTGAAGGCGAGCTCCACACCGGCTCCGGCCTCCACCTCGAGTTCATTCTTGTCGAATTTCATTTGTGGGGCTACGCCGATGGTGAGACGAGTATCGATCTCAAAATCGGGACCTTCATCGAGAGGTTCACTTTGAATCTTTTCGATCTTTGGGCGGAGTTTTTCGGGCACATTGGCGATGGCCTCGGCACGGAAGTTCTTTAAGAATCCAGCAAAGCTGTTACCACCTTTGAAGCTTTCGGCCTTGCGGTACCAGCGGAAGTATTCCAGCCATTGCGCTTCGGTCCAGTGGGTCTTAAGGTTACGTAGTTCTTTTGCATAGTGGATTTGGTCGCGCTGCGGTGAGCTCGCGGCGGTTGCTGCAAAGGCGCGGGCGTAACCGGAGTTGCGCGCAAGTAGTTCAGGGCTCCAGTCGTATTTAGATTGATCGCTGCTTTGAGACATCAGGGCCAGTGTTTTAGCTGCGACATTGGGAGCCTCGAGATATATCAACAAGGTGCAAAGTTCATAATTAAGCGCGGAGCTCGGAGCTGGATATAAGACATCAAGTTTTTCTGCGACACTGGCTTTAATCTCGTCAGAGGGTTCCCCCATTCGTATGAACGTGAGCTGGTAGACCCGTAAAAGCTCAGCCTGTTGTGCAATGGAAAGCTTGTCCCAATTCAATCGGTTTAAAGCTTCAATGAGCTTGCTCTGCAACGATTTATCACCGTGGCGGGCGAGGGCGCAGAGGGCACTGAGGGAAGCCTGAGGGTCTTTCTCTGCTAGGGCTTCGTTTTGCCATTCTGATGCAGGTTGATGCTCCACAGCTACACGGGCTGCCCAGCGGATGTGACGGTCGGCATGGCCGAGGTGTTTCCATGCCTTGGCGGCAGCGCCAGCTTGCCGTTTATGAAGGGCCTCCAATTCATGGCGAAGGGCGCGCGAGCGGGCATGAGGTGATTTTGCTTTTACAGATGAAGTGCTCTCCTTGCCGGTGTAGGTCACGCGGTAGAGCGCACTTTGGCCGCCACGCCCACCAACGGTAAAGTACATTGCGCCATCTTTCGGGTTAATTGCGGCATCAGTCATTCGCAATTGGGAGCTTGCTACGAATTCTTCGCGTTTGGCGGTGTAGGATGCTCCGTCAGCCGTTACGTGCATTGCGGACATGGTTCCGTAAGTCCAATCCAGACAGTAAATAGCTTTTTGGTATTTGGCGGGAAATTTCGCTCCCAAACCAGAGGTAACACCTACTGGTGAACCAGGGCCAATGCCGTAGGCGCCGGGCAGGCAGTCAGGATACCATTGTGGCCATTTACCAGTGCCGGTGCGCCAACCGAAGTCGGCCCCGCTGGTTACGTGATAAAAACGGGTGGGTCGATACCACGGGGTGCCAGCATCCCATTCCATGTCCGAATCATAGGCAAAAAGTTCTCCGTCCACGTTGAATGCCATGTCATAGGTGTTTCGAAATCCCATGGCGATGGTTTCCCAGTTTTTTCCATCCTTATCGAAACGAGCAATCCAGCCACCAGGGGCGCGGATATTTTTTGCATGACCTCTGGCATCGGGGAGCCGCTTGAGCAGATGGTCCTCACCCCAGTTGGTAGGCACCCGAGAATGGGAGAACTTGTCCCCCGGGAGTGGAGTCATATTGCCCCCGACCACATAGATGTGTTGGCGGTCCGGACTGAGTACCAGTGCATGTGGTCCGTGTTCGCCTCCAGCACGCAAGGGCATAATGTGCTCATCCTTATCAAATTGGCCATCTCCATCTGTATCGGTAAGGCGATGAACACCGGAAGCGGCACCACCATTGATATTCACCCAGAGGGCCCCATGGGCATAGAGTAGGCCTTGAGCACTGGAGATTTTGATGTTGAGTTTTTCTACCTTAATCTCCTCGTCACGCGGATCGATGCGATACAGGCCCTTATTTCCTTGGTCGCTGGCAATTAGCCGACCCTTGTCATCAGCGCAAATAGCCACCCAAGATCCTTGTTCACCCTTGGGTACGTTATAGAGTTTCTCAACTTCGAAGTCTTTGGCTACCTTGATAGCACCGCCATCGCCGGGGGCATCGCTGCCACGCGCAGCACCAGTAAACACGTTGCCCCACGGCCCATCGCCCATCTTGCCGGTGGCAATGGTCTTGCCCCAGTCACTGCCTTTGCCTGCTTTCCATTGACCGAAGAACGAGCGGGTTGCCTTCCAAGTGGTGTCGGTGACAAGCGTGGTTTTCTTGCCTTCGATGGTTACCTCCAGTTGAGCGACAAACCCGGCGATCCCTCCCTGATTGCGGCCTTCCACAGCGATGATATTGCGACCTGCTGTAAGCAGCTTGGTGACGTCTTTAGCATATTTGTTTCCCCATTCGTTGCCGGCGAGGGCGGGTTTGCCGTTGATGTATGCAGAGAAGCCGTTATCGCAGGTGGCGATCAGCTGTGCCTTCTGGATCTTGCCAGCAGGCAGTTCCACTACTTTGCGGAAGTAAACGGTTTCAGTTTTCTCTGAGCGATCAGGCCAAATCCACTGGGGAGTTTGCCCAAACGCAATAACGGGGATTATTAAAGAAAGAGCCAAAAAAATACGTTTCATAAAAATTAACCGAGGTGAGCGCAAAAGGTGATCTAGCCAACGTTTCGTAGCAAGGCTTTTGTCATTGGAATCCCAAGCGGAATCAGGCAGTGTTGCACGTCGTTACTTCGGGCCATGGAAGGCATTCTTTCAACAGCAGATTTTATCGTTTTTTTTGTAATCCTGTTTGGGGTAATGGCAGTTGGACTGTGGGCAGGCCGCAAAGACATAGGTACAGCTGAAGATTACTACCTCGCCGGCAAAGATACGCCATGGTGGGCGGTGGCTGGCTCCATATTTGGTTCCAACGTTTCAGCCAATCATATGGTGGGAATGATGGCTGTGGGGTTTGGGGCAGGTTTTGTGATTAGCCACCTGGAGATTACGGCGATCGCAGGGTTACTTTTGCTTTGCTACTTCTTTTTGCCTGTCTATCGCAAACTGCATATTTACACCCTATCGGATTACTTGCACCGCCGATTTGATGAACGGAGTCGCGTCGCTTATGCACTTATTATGGTAACCATCATTGTGTTGGTGATGATGTTGCCGGCATTCTACTTAGGCTCCCGTGCTGTTAACATTCTTCTAGTGGATAAGTCAGAAATTCTTCAGGCCCAATATGCTTCGCAGATGGAAAACATTGGTAAAATATCTTCGGGGTTTTCAGATGTATTAAACTCCAGTGAAGAAGAGGCCCGATCTCGGGTCGTGAGTACTTGGGAAAAATATGGACCGATTTACTTGGCTAAAAAAAACGGAGATCTAACGGAGTTGAATTATAATGCTGCATACCAAGAACTCTATCCTGAAGGAACGCCTCCCTCCTTTGAAGCAGTAAAAAAACAGAGTGCTGCGCTTGAAGCGGACTGGGATTTGCTCAAAAGGGTTGAGGTAGATCGGAAGCTATACATTTGGGGAATCCTTATCATGGCTCTAGTTACCGGGGCCTACACGATTGTTGGAGGGCTAAGAGCCGTCATCATTACCGATGTCATTCAGTCGGCCTTGATTTTAATTGGGATGCTCGTGGTTGCCTGGTGCACGTTTAATCATAACCTCATCGGCAACTGGTCCATGATGGTTGCCTTTGATCAGGATCGGCTGAAGGAAATTGTAGCCGGAAGAGATCTCATGCACCTCTACAAGCCTTCGAATGATCCTAATCACCCATGGACCGGCATGCTTTCGGGGGTTCTAATTTTGCACTTTTATTATTGGGGGGCAAATCAGTTCATTGTCCAAAGAGCATTGGCTGCTCGGTCTCTCAAAGATGCAAGAACGGGGATTATTACCGCGGGTTTTGTAAAGCTATTGATTCCGTTCATTTCCATTGGCACCGGGATTGCCGCCTATTATCTCTTCCAGCAGTTGATGCCGGGAGTGCAGCTGGCAGGAGATACAGCCTTTCCTATGCTGATGCGGGAAGTGGTAGCTCCATTGGCTGTGCCCGGTTTGGTGGGTCTTGTTGCTGCAGGGTTGATTGGGGCCATCCTTTCCAGTGTGGATTCGATGATGAATTCGGCTGCTACGCTGATTACGTTTGACGGCTACAAGCGTTTTGTAAATCCAGAAGCAAGTGACGAGAAGCTGGTGAGGCTGGGAAAGATCGTTATTGGGATTCTTGTCCTTGGCTCGGCGGTTTTGACCATCGCTGTCTTCGACCCCAATACTAATCAACCGTTTATTGAATATGTTTTAAAGAATCAGGCTAAGCTAGTCTCTGGCCTAGTGGCTGCTTTTATCATGGGAATGTTGTGGGGACGTTCTACGCCCACTGCAGGGTTTGTTTCCATTATTACTGGGGTTGTCGTGGCATATGCATCTCCATATGTTTATAGTTCTTTTATTTCAGGGGAAGGTCCGATGGCAAAGGAGATTGGTTTACGCTTTGGTGAAAGCCTTAATGCATTCCACGCGGTTTTCGTTGCCTTTCTTTTTGCGTTAGTTGCCAATGTCATTACCAGCCTTGCAACACCGCAGGATGATGAGAAGTCGAAGTATACCTGGGTAGGGCTCAAGATTATGCGGCTAACGGATCTTCAGCATTTCGGCATGAAGCTTTTGGGCTCGGTACTAATCTTCGCCCTGTTAGGAGTCCTGATGACTGGTAATATAATTTCGCCCATGGGAGCAGGGGTATTGGGCGCCATCTGGACTTTTATGATGTTCCTCGATTCCCTCTTCAAGGTTGTGCTTGCAGCCGCTGCAAAAGGTCGTGCGTATAGTTTTCTGCGCGAGGATTTGTTTTGGGCTGGGCTCTTAGCCTCGTGTGCGGTCTTTATGATGTACTACTTCGCCTAGGCTTTAGCCCAGAGCGACCGCATGCGTTCAAGACCGGAAGTAATGACTTCCAGTGGATCTTTAGTCCATAGCTCTTCATTAAACAGTTCGAGGCTCATGGTATTGTCGTAGCCTTTTTCTTTTAAGATTGTGAGCTCTGATGAGAGATCAATCTGGCCTTCTCCCAGCATTACACGGTCAGGATCTTTTTGCTCAGTGGGCGCGATATCTGGATGAGCGTCGTCGATGTGATAGTGGCTGATTTTTTCTACCGGGATGATTCGTAAATCATCCAAAGACGAATTGCTGTTCCAGTTATGAAAGGCATCAAGAATAATTGAGGAGTCCTCATCACAGGCCTCCTGCACAATGCGCCATGCATCGGACAGATTGTTTACACTTTTGAAAAAGCTAATGTACTCGAAGGTTGGTTTCACGCCCTCTTCGCGTCCAATTTGCAAAAGGTCGCAGTAACGCGCAGGCAGATGATTCTGGCCTTCCATTTCCATTGGAGGTGTTGCAACGATGTAAGGGGCCCCTAAACGAGCGGCTAAGGCAAATCGACGATGCGCCTCATCCTTGATCAGTTGATATTCCCATCCAGTCGTTTCGCCCCATTGCCTGATGGCAATCATGCTGGGCACGATTAGTCCGTGATCGGCCAGTGCCTGTTCCACCTCGCGTACCTCACCGCCGCGTCCGATAAAGTCATATACATCATTAACCCAAAGCTCGATCCCGTCGTAGCCGGCTTGACCAGCCAGCTCAATTTTTTTGAGTAAGGGTTGGGGCTTGATCGTGCTGGTATTCAGGCAAAATCTCATGGAGCGGCGATGTTAGACTTTAAGGTAGATTGTGCAAATGGATTTGCGAATTGGATAACGGATATATTTATACTAGAATTCGGTAATGTCGGCTTACGAAAAGGCGATTGGATGGCGGCCTTGGTATCGGATGATCCAATGGGTAGCGGTGCTGGTTATGTTTTGGCTCCTATTGGCCGGATTCCTGATAGGGTATTTTCAGTCACCTATGCTTCGACTGGCTTTTTGCGCTTTTGGAGTTTTCACAGGGGCAGCCTTTGCCCGCATGGCGCATCCCTTGGATGGAAGACTTACAAGGATGGGGTGCGTTGCGTTGGGATGTGTGGCTGCTTCACAAATATTTTACCAGATGTTGGTCTGGTCAGAAAGCTGGCGCGTAAATTCTTGGAACAATATTGGATGGCGGTTGTGGTGGGCAACAATAGTGGCAGCAGTGGGGCTGGGATGGTTGCAGGTCTTGTGGCGGTCGGGGGCGCGGTGGGAATGGAAATCAGGCCGGACCACGCTGGGATTTACGGCTGGACTAGGATTATTGTTGGGAAGCCTGTCAATGAGGCCGAACCTCATGGGAACGTTACCGGGATGGTGGCATGCGTTAACTGCTGTGATGTTAGCTGGCGCATTGATTGGCTCGGTGGTGATCATTGGCCGTTGGTTGAAAAGCCGTCCGAAAACTAGTCGACCTCTGCCCAAAGGGATGCGGCCCGCTTTGATTGTTAGTGGGATAATCACCTTGAGCGTGGGTAGTTTTTATTTTGGGCGTCTGACCATCCCGCCGCCGAGTCCCTTCGACAACGCGCACTCGATGTTGGCCACTTTATCTACTGTGGAACTAGAAGAGCAATTGAATCGTGACACAATGCGTCTAAAGAAACTTGCTGAGGGCATGGACGTTCTGCGTACTGAGGCCGACGCTCTGCATCGGCGCATTGTCGCTCGCCAAAAACAGGGTGGCGGCGAGGATTATTTGCCAAACGAAAGCCGCGAGGTCCGCCATTTATTCATACGCTACATTGGTTACCGAAAGGATTTGCTTCATCTGTCACGGGTCTACATCGGCTTCAAGAAAGTGCAAGACGAGACATTGCGAGATCGCTGCTTCCTAACCGGCTACTGCGCAGCGGTAGTGGCGTTGGAGGCAGGGCGTACGTTCGTAGCCAAATACCGCGACAATGCTGAGGCGCGTGATAAGCTTAATGAGGGGGAGCCGGGTTGGCTGGAGTCAGGACAGTTTGAAGTCGTCTACCATAGCGTGACCGATCGGCATCACATGGACTTGTTCGAAACCTATGGCCGTTTTTTTATGACTAACGCTCTGCGTTGGAATCGTAACGGCGTAACCGGCACGGATTTTCAGTGGTTTTCTGATCGCATACGGCGTGGGCAGCAGGCGGTGCAAGCTATAGAGCTTAATCCTGTGCGCGCCTGGCTATCGCGTATCGGTCGGCGACTGCAAGAGGATGTTAATGTACCATTTTATGGAGCGCAAAAAATGATGGCCACGTTTATGGGCGATACTCGCATCGTACAGCGGGAGCCGTTTATTTCTGAGGATCTAGTGCAACGGACACTGGCCGTCAACAAG
>CAJWKQ010000065.1 GCA_913041895.1 uncultured Verrucomicrobiales bacterium | reverse complement strand
ACTTTGACTTGTTGGCCTGCAGAAGTCCCTCGTGCACCGCACTCTCGCAATCGCAAGGGTTCGGAGTGGAGGAATCAGCCGGCTCCGGTGTCTCGGATGTTTCAGCATTGCTACAGCAGCTTACAGATTCCGGGGAATCGGCCACCGGCTTCTGCGCATCACAGGCACATAATGGGTTGGCCAAGACCAACATCATTATAGCTGCCATTACGCTGTGCCACCAAACAGTCACGGAAGAGAGCTTAACTTGTCTGAATATCACTGTCAAATTCACTAACCATCACGGCTTGCCTCTCCTCGTTCGGCCACGCATCATCCGCCTCAATGATTGGACAAAGGCTGGCTGAAAAACTGCGTGCAGGAGAACGCGTTTATGGCACCTGTACGGTTACACCATCCACGCGGATGGTGGGAGCCATCGCACCGGCAAAGCCTGATTTTGTTTTCATCGATACCGAACACAACGCACTCGATCGCACGCAAGTCAGCTGGATGTGCAATACTTACGCCGCAAAAGACATCGTTCCAATCGTCCGGATTACAAAGCCCGATGCCCATCTAGCCGCCTCCACTCTGGATGATGGAGCACTTGGAATTGTCGCCCCCTACATTGAAACCATGCAACAGGTCGATGACCTGCGTGGAGCCGTGAAACATCGCCCCCTAAAGGGCGGCCGCTTGCGCGAAAGGTTGGACGGCCAATCGGTCAATGGCACGATTGATACCTATATTAAAGAGCGCAACACCAATAACGTACTCATCCTGAACATTGAGAGCCAACCTGCCATTGATGCGCTGGACGATCTTTTGGCCCCGCCCGAAGTCGATGCCCTGCTAATCGGGCCTCATGATCTCTCCTGCAATCTTGGCGTGCCCGAGCAATACGATGCGCCTGAATTTCTTGCTGCAGTCCAAACCATCTTTGATAAGGCACGTACTGCAGGGCGCGGAGCGGGCATTCATTTCTGGGGAAATCTTGAGCAGCAAACGCGCTTCTTGGAAATGGGCGCGAACCTGCTGATCCACAGTGCTGACGTACTACTGGTAAAGCATCATCTAGCCGCTGAACTTGGTGCCATTCGCTCGGCCATGGGCGATGCCGATAAATCTGGCCAGGGTGCCGATGATTTAACGATCTAAAAACTGGCTTCCGCCTGCTCCACAGGGCATCATCAGCCCATGCGTTTTCCTCTTTTACTGGTTGGGCTGATCCTGTCCTTCACCCTCTCCGCTGCCGACAAGAAACCCAATATCCTGATGATCGCGATTGATGATCAGAATGATTGGATTGGGTATCTCGGCGGGCATCCGATGGTGAAGACGCCGCACATCGATCGGCTGGCCAAGCGCGGCACGGCGTTTACCAATGCGCATTGCCAGTCGCCCTTGTGCAACCCCTCGCGCACGAGCCTGATGATCAGTCGTCGTCCGGGCAGCACGGGCATCTACGGGCTCGCGCCCTGGTTTCGCAATGTACCGGAGTTAAAGGACACCGTTACTCTGCCCCAATACCTCAAGAAACATGGCGGCTATAAGACATACTCCACTGGAAAAATTTATCACGGGCGTTACGGTCGGCAGAAAACCGATCAGGAATTTGATGTGATTGGCCCAGGGGCCAGCGGCAAGCCCTTCCCAAAGGGGAATAAGAAACTGGTCACCACCCCTTTTGGCAACCACCGCCTAGTTGACTGGGGCACCTTCCCGCATAAGGACGAGGAGAAAGGCGACTGGCTGATCGCTGATTGGGCGGTTGATCAGCTCAATCAAAAGCCCAAGGAGCCTTTCTTTATGTCCGTCGGCTTTTTTCTGCCGCACGTGCCCCTCTTTGCTACCCAGAAATGGTTCGACCTGTATCCAGACAATGACTCAGTGCTACCCAAGATCAAACGGGATGATCGCGATGATACTCCGCGCTTTAGTTGGTACATGCACTGGTACTTACCGGAAGTACGCCGCAAATGGTTAGAGGAAAATAGCGAGTGGCGAAGTATCACCCGCAGCTATCTGGCCTGCACCTCGTTCATGGACTCACAGGTTGGCCGCGTCTTGAATGCGCTCAAGAAAAATGGCCTGGAGGAAAACACGATCATTGTCCTTTGGAGCGATCATGGTTGGCACGTGGGCGAGAAAGGTATCTCAGGCAAAAATTCATTGTGGGACGATGGAACTCGCGTGCCACTGGTCTTTGCCGGGCCGGGCGTGAAACCCGGCCAAGTCTGTGCCAAGCCCGCTGAGCTACTGGATATTTACCCGACCCTGACTGAACTACTCAAACTACCGGCTAATAAAAAGAATGAAGGCCACAGCCTTGTCCCTCAGTTAAAGAACGCGCAGGCCGAACGCGAATGGCCGGCTATTACCACGCACAACCATGACAACCATGGAGTGCGCAGTGAAAACTGGCGCTTTATTCAATACGCCGATGGCAGCCAAGAACTTTATGATATGCGCAAAGACCCCAACGAATGGACCAACCTCGCGCATGACTCGAAGTACGCTGAAGTGATTGCCCAGCACAAAAAGTTTTTACCCAAGGAAAATAGGCAACCGGCCCCGGGCAGTCGCTCCCGGATTCTTACCTACAAGGACGGAAAAGTCATTTGGCAGGGAGAGGAAGTGAAAGCCACGGACCCGATCCCAGGGTTAGATTAGGAAATTTGTGGGCCCCAAATTAATCGAGGAGGGGAATTCCAATATCGGCTAGGTACTGGTAAGTCGTATCATAAAACTCAGGGGAGCGAGTTAGGTCAGATTTATCACCTTGCGGAACAAAAATAACCATTCCCTGTCGTGCACGTGTAAGTAATACGCGATACGCATTGCGCAGATAATTTCTGTTTTCCTGTTTTAGTATATTCCCCCATTTACTTCCCCGAAATTCATGGTGATTCCAACCTGAACCGTTGTATCGAAAATCACCGTCCCACGTTACACAGGCCCAATCTAATTCAAGGCCCTGTACTTGAAACTCTGTAGCTACATCTTCGAGATAATAGCTCGAGCGCGTATCATCTCGATCATTAAGAAACCAGTGAATAGGGTTTGATTTCACCCTGATGTCAATAGCATGCGGTTTCAGTCTTTGAGCTTTTGAGGAGGCGACAAGTCCAAAGCGCTCAGACCCACGAGCTTTCGTTTGCACCCATTCTTTTGCCCGATTTATATTTCGAGTGAGAACGATTGGGTACTTAGCCTCCATTTCTCGGAAGATATCGCGTGCCTTCTGTTCTTCACAATCAAGAAGCGCTTTCACAAATGCCGAGACATTTTCAGCTCGAAATGACCTCATTGACACGGAGAGGTGTAGAGATTCGTCGAAATGTGAGTTTGAATGTGCCCTTGCACGATCTACAGCAACACCCGCGGCATATTCACTATCTGCTAGCCTGGGCGAGATGTACATTTGCCAATCTGGATAATTAGATTGGATTGCGTCCAACCACGTATCTATTCCCGCCTCGCCTGTATGAATCTCTTGACCGCCACCAACAAGGCAAATAATCACCGCCCAATCTTTATGTCGATTCATGTAAGAAATTAAATAATCAGGTTCCGATTGATTAAATCCCGGCTGATTCTTTTTTCGTTTCATGAAATCAGCGGTTTTCTGCAAATCCCAAGCACGTTGAGCCTCGTCAAAAATCACTACTCGATCATCGGGTGGTTTTGGGTCTTTCAGAGCCTCGTCGCGAAAGTGATGTACAATTTGAATAAAAGCCTTCACCTCTCCACGAATCTTTCCTATGCGAGTCTTTTCTTCTTTTACTTTTCTTCTGGCAAATTCATCTCGCGTTAATGCCTCTGTCAGGACTTGCACTAACGGCCCATTTCCTGACAAGAAAGTAGCATGCGTTGGTTTGCCCAACTCCCTTCTATGACGAGTTGCAACATTTAGCCCAACCAATGTCTTACCTGCTCCCGGAACACCTGTGACAAAGCAAATTACCTTTTCACTCTTTGCCATCGCTTGGTCGATGATTTCGTCAATTCGGTTTGTAGTGACATGTAGATTTTTTGCACCAGCATCGTATCGAGCAATCGCGTCAACAGAATGTTGAGCATAAAGAGAACGTGCAGCTTCAATTATTGTAGGAGATGGACGATAAGAAGACTCAGACCAGTTTTGGGCGTCAATCGAAGAGCCTCCAATCTCCCTTAAGGTCGAATCTATTACGGCCTTAATCCCATTTGTTCCAACTCTCATTGGGTGATAAACATCATCCGAATCTGCGCGTAAATTAAAGGTTGCTCCAATGTCTGCTTCCGTTGCAACCAGCACAGGCACAATCGACACATGATGGCTCGCTTCATGAAAATTTTTCAAATCAAGGGCGTAATCCCAAACTTGCTCGACAGCTGCTCTGTCGAAAGTGTCTGCACCTACCTTGAATTCGATCGCAAACACTACTGGTCCTACAATTACCACAGCATCAATTCTTTTACCCATGCGCGGAATGTTAAACTCTAAGAACAAATCCCCTGTGATTCCCATCAGTTGATTACTTAGAATAACGATTTGTTCTAGCCAAGCGTCTCGTTGTGTAGGTTCTACCGCAAACTCAGAGTTGGCGGCTAAAGCCCCCAGAATCTGATCGGAAGAACAACGATGGAACTCGTCAATGGAAGATCCATACCAAGCACGTGAAAAACCCGATTTAATCGGTTTGTTCGCTGAGGTATCAGACTTTTCTTTCATAAAGGTCTGTGGTAAGTGCTTAGTTGACTGCCAAGTGGTTTAATGTTCAAGGATTGATGTTATTTTGTTTCATAGTCGGGAAAATTCTCCGCTTCCGGCGCCAACATCAAGCGTAACTGCAAGGTCTCCGGACTGCTCCGCGCCGAAGGCTGGAGTGTGTGCCGAATCTGGGAATGCCGCCTAAAAAAACCTGATTCAGTCATCCGCCGCATCCGGCGAATGCTAAAGTGACTCCTATTAATGCAACAATAGTGCCTTGATTATGACGGTATTTTTGAAAGGATGCCGCCCCTTGAATTTATCTTTAAAAATGAAATATATCTTAGCCTTTATTTTTGTATCCGGAACTTTTACTTGGGCAGAATGGCCGCAATACCGCGGGCCCAATCATGATGGTAGCACCACGGAAAAGATCGCCACCGCCTGGCCCACCAAGGCCGTAAAGATAGCGTGGAAAACCAAAACGCCCAATGGATTCAGTTCCTTTGCAGTATCAGGCGGTCAGGCTTTCACGGTTTATACCCGTCAAGGCAAGGAAACCCTGGTGGCACTCGACGCAAAAAGTGGACGCGAGAAGTGGCACGCAACGCTTAATCCTGCTGATTACGGACACAACGGGGGCAATGCCGGAACCCGCGATAACAGCGGCGGGGATGGGCCCCGCTCTACGCCTTCAATAGATGGAAACCGTGTGTACGTGCTCTCTTCAGATTTACTACTACTCTGTGCGGATACCCAGACAGGCAAAACCATCTGGAAACATGATATCCTCAAAGAATTTGGCGGTGAGTCTATCAAGTGGGAAAATGCTGCCTCCCCTTTAATTGATGGTGACCTTGTGTTTGCCGGTGGGGGTGGAGCAGGACAATCACTCCTAGCCTTCGACAAAACCACCGGCAAGGTGGTGTGGAAGACAGGCAGTGAGATCATCACACACGCAACACCAGTGGTCGCCAATATTCATGGAGTACGACAGGTCATCTTTTTTACCCGCGACGGTCTGGTATCCCTCGAGTGCAAAAAGGGTACCCAGTTATGGAAGCAAAGTTATAAGTTTGCTGTATCCACCGCAGCTTCCCCCATTATTTCCGGGGATCTCATCTTTTGCTCCGCCGGATACGGTGTGGGTGGCGGGGTTTACCGTATCATGCATCAGGCAGGAAAATGGTCGACTGATGAAGTATGGCGTATTCCCGGCAACGCACATGTGGCCAACCACTGGAGCACCCCGGTTCTGAAAGATGGACACCTATACGGTATGTTCAGTTTTAAAAAGTACGGCGATGGCCCGCTGAAATGCGTGGAAATGGCTACCGGTAAAATCAAGTGGGAGCAGGAGGGGTTTGGTGCAGGTAATGTAATATTAGTGGATGGAAACCTACTGGCCCTAACTGATTTTGGCGAACTGGTGTTGGTCGATGGCAACCCAACCAAATACAGGGAACTGGCAAGAATGAAAGCTCTGACTGGTAAATGCTGGAGCACTCCCATAGTCAGTGGTGGCCGGATATATGCCCGCAGCACTCAGGAAGCCACCTGCCTCGCAATCAGCCGGTAGATTATTCTTGGTCCTTTAGGCTTTCTGGTAATTCGTCAACGTTTGGCGGGTTTGAGATTGTCTTTTATCAGGATATTTAATGCGCCCGGTAAGGCGATTGCCGGCAATTTTTTGTCACTGCGCCGGCTTAAGTCATGGAAAATATTGCCCAACACAATAATCCGCTCACTTTTGCCCGTACTTTTAACCGCCTCGCGGGACATGCCTGTAAAGGTGTTGCCAGTAATCACCACGCTCTTGGTTTCATTTAAAATCACCCCAGTGCCTTCATCATTGTGCCAGAGACTCTTGCCCTTGCCTTCGGCACGCCGTACCCCGCCACCAATATGGCTGTTGCAGAAGTTGTTGCCCGTTATGGTGATGCGTCCGCTATTCTTACCCACGCGCACGCCGAACTGGTGCACAATGGTGAAGGTATTTGCACTCACAGCGCACCCCCAAGCATCTCGCAGATCCACGCCCCCACCCAGCTCATGGGCGATCACGTTGGCGCTGATGGTAATGCCATAGCAATCGCGGTCCAAAATGATCGCTGTGCCGTTGCATTCCTCAATCATGTTGCCTGAAAGCACCGAGCCATAGGTATTCTCAATCACGACGCCATGACGCAGGTGGTCATCTAGATTGTTGCCGTTCATGGTGAGGTTGAATCCATCCAGACAACTCAAGCCATCCTGATTTTCCTCAAACTGATTGGCGTTCACCACAATATCATGACCCGCCTGGATATTAAGTCCGCTCTTGGCGTTGTAGGTTATCATATTGCCTGATACACGTGGATTCTCCGTGCAGGTCACCAGATTAATGCCGTGGCCTCCATTATGATCGATGGAGACGCCCTGAATAAAAATCTCGTTAATCCCTTCAGCCAACAATCCATCGCCACTCTTGGGATTGCCGCTAATTCGAAAATTGCCCAGTTGAATGCGCCACAGTTTCTTTTTGGATTTCGCGTAATCCTTGGACCGAAGTAGCAACGCCGGTTGGCCTTCCTCGTTCTTGTTGATTAGATGCGTTGCGGTGCCTGCGCCCTCCAGCCGGGTATCCTCGGTATGAACCTGCAGAGGTTGAGTTAATTCAAACTTGCCCGGAGGCAGTTTTACCAAAGCGCCCCCCGCCGGCACCGCATCAAGTGCCGCCTGCAGGGTTTTAAATTTTGCCGCGTCAATCACCGCTGCGGGCTCCTGGGCCATCAGCGTGAACTGCGTGAGGATTATAAATAGTAATGACAATAGCTGGGGTCTGGTTTTCATGGTGGTGTAGTCAATTAACCGTGAAGCCACCCAGAAACGTCAATCCCAATAAAAAGCTGTCAGGACCCCAAGACTCCCATCATTTCAAGATAACCGTCTGCGGTGACAGCCGGACTCGACTCCGAGTAGCCACCTGCGGTTAAGGCCACCAACGCTGCACCATGCTGGCGTGCGTAGCGAGCTATTCGTCTGTCACGCTCGCGCATGCCTTCCCGGGAGATTCGAAGACTCCCCAAGGGATCATCAACGAACGGATCGGAGCCAGCAACGTAGATTATGATCTGGGCCTGAAAGCGTTCGGTGATGTCAGACAGAAAGGCATCCAAATGATCCAGATATTCGGCGTCCTCCATATGGGACGCTAGACCCACATCGAGATCGCTCTCCAGTTTGGGGAAGGGAAATACAGCCTCCTCATGCATTGAGGCTGTGAACACGGTTTGGTCTCCACGAAAGACAGCTGCATTACCATCGCCCTGATGTAGGTCTAAATCGAGTACTAGGATATTGGGTCGCTTACCACCGGCTCGTAGGCGATGGATGGCCAAAGCCACGTCAGCCACGAGACAAAAGCCGTGGGATAGGTCGGGCCGGGCGTGGTGATATCCGCCTGAGAGATTAAAGGCCCAGCGGCCCTCGGCAGCCGAAGCGAGAGCTGCGCAGGTTCCACCCGTACCCTTGAGTTGAGGCGTCACAACGATGTGTCGCACTAACGCTATCGGCAACCACTTCAACGGAGGCAACTCGACTGCCCTAGCCACTGCGCTCGATGAGCTCAATGCCGCCACGGCAGCGGGGGTGTGCACAGCGGACAAATCATCAACTTTCACAAACTGCGGTCCCATCAATTCGGCGTCTCTAAACGCGCCTGCGGCCAACAAGGCATCACGAATAAGGCTTGGCTTTTGGCGAACGAAGCCATGAATCTGCTTGGGCAACCCCGGGACGCCGCGACCGTAATTATATCTAGGGTCAAAGATGATAACAGGACTCATGCATTATTTCTCTCTGCCATTTTTCTGTGCGGGCATCGGGTACGCCAACTCAAACTGGTGTTGGCTGCGTTGACCAACAATACTGGTTTTTACACACAACTGACCAGTAACCGGATTCCAGGTACGCACCTCAATACGATCCTGTTCCGGAACAAACCTCATGATCCGCATCCCGTGGATGCCATAGTCTGAAAGAACTTCGTGCACAATATTCCCCTGATCGCCTCGAACCAATTGGCGCATTGCCTGAGTGCGACTCTGGTCGCCACAGCAAACCATGAAGAGATTGGCGTGTTTACGAAAACATTTGTCCCA
This sequence comes from uncultured Verrucomicrobiales bacterium, assembly GCA_913041895.1. GTDB lineage: Bacteria > Verrucomicrobiota > Verrucomicrobiia > Limisphaerales > UBA1100 > UBA1100. The sequence continues at coordinate 5,692 of CAJWKQ010000065.1, read as the reverse complement.
CATCTCTTGAGGCGTGTTGCCCCGGTTGCCATGGCACTTTTTCCATTTCATGCGCCCCTTGGGTGCGTCGTAATAATCCTGGGCAAACTTGGGCTTCTCGCGAGGCCCCAAACCCATGTGGGTTGTAATAATAGCCCGGCGGTGTGAATGTTTTTTGAGAATGACACTGGCCCATTCAAGAACCTCATCTGGCGCATTACATTCAAGGTGAAGAAATATAAAATACATGCCTCCAGCCTGAAATAACTGGTAGCTATTAGCGTTGTTGCCCGAAACAGCAGGGCTATCAGTAGCCGGCTTGAAAGTGCCTCCGTACCAATCAAACTTTACAAATCGTTTGGCTGGGAAAAATTCCTGAAACAGAGACGAATCACCCGCCCGGCTCATGTCATGGTTGCCCACTGAAATGCCATAGGGCACCTGACCATGCAACCGGTCCATGTGCCGGCGGGCAACGGCCCATTGTTCGCGGTTGTTGATGTCAACAATGTCTCCCACGTGAGAAACAAAAACGATCCGCTGTGTTTTTAAATTATCGGCAATCCACCCAGCATAAGCCCCAAACACAGGATTGGTGATAGCCTTTGTGCTATTTGGTTCAGCCTTGGTCTTTTGCCCCTTGTAATGTTGGGTATCTGGAATAACAGCAATACTGAAGGTACCCGGTGGAGCTGGAGGTAATTCCGCTGCCAAGATGAATGCTGGCAGCCCCATCCCCGTCAAAAAAATCAGTAAGACACGCTTCATGTGCCACCCACTTTAACGCGCCCTACCCGGATTACGACTTCAAAACCCGTTTATAGCATTCACCGTTTCCAGCGTATGCTCAGCTTTAAATAATCCTTTCACCAAGCCGAGGCAGGAGGGGTTGATTTTTCCTTCTTAATAGTTACCCTTCACTTCATGCGGATTCTCAATTTCTTAACCCTCACTCTAACAACAGGACTGCTGGCTCTGAGTGCGGAGAGCCGGAAAAACCCCGCTGCTGCATTGAGTTCATTGGAGTCCACTTCAAAGGCGGCTATTTTTCATCCTGATGCGAACCATCTCTGGAACCAATTGCACGCAGCCCTTTTTGTACGCGTAAATCAATCCGGCAAGGAGTACGGGCGGGATACTGTGGATCCACTGTTGTGGCCAAGCACCTCGGTTTTTTTGCTTCAAGGTAAGAGTCAAACCAAGGCCATCGGATTACTGGATCAATTTATCACCAAGGAAGGCGCAAAACTCATTAAGGACCCGGTTAAGCGTGCAGTGATGCAACATGATCTCTGGGCTGTTTTCGATTGGACCGCCAATACCTTCAATCCTCTGCCCTTTGGCGGACAAGTTGATCCCAAGAAGCATGGCACCGACAAACTAAACAACGCTCGCAAGGCATTGCGTCAAAGATTGGCCAAAGCCATCACAAGTCTGGCCCTTAATAAAAGAGAGGTTGCTTCCCTTCCCAATAATTATGCGCGCGCAATTGAGGCCAAGACATTCCCTGTCCGATTTGAGGAGAAGAATCCGCGCCAACCTTTGCTGCCTGCCGATTTACTTAAGACAGATGGCCCATGGGTCTGTGTGCGAGGGGCCTTGAATGGACCCAGCGCCCCGGTGCATATGCAGTATTACCGCGGTCGATCTCCTTTTCTGGTTTTCCTGAAATTACCCGGCGGCCGTGCCACAACCCTGGATTATCTCCGCCGATTAAATAAACATTCCAGCAAGGCCCTGCAACCTGAGGATTGGGACAAAAACCTGCCGCTCTTTCCTAAAGGCACAGCCGTGGCTCTGGTGCGACAGATGACCGTAATCAATCAGGTGGGAGAAATGGCATCCACGCCACTGGTTCAATCGGTTCAGTTGCGGGTATATCGAAAGGTTGGTCAGGAAATCACCGATCACAAAAATAGCCAGGCAGTTTTCAAGTTTGCACTGAACCGGCGCGACCTATTTGCCAATAAAAATGGTGGGCTCAAGCCAGTAACACTGGAGAAACGTACCGGGTTATCCCTTGTCTACAATGAGGATTATTTTGAAACCGAACGGCATGCAAATCGTGATACAGTGATGCAGTCTTGCATCAACTGCCATTCGTGCGGGGGAGCCACCGCCAAGAGCATCTTCAGCTTTAAACAGGATGACTGGGTGCGTGCGGCTCATTCCTTTGATACCAATGCTCTGCGACTCACACCAACGGATATCGATCTGGAACAAAAAAGAGCCATCAGCTGGAAATCCCAACGTCACGACTGGGGATTGCTGCAGGGCTGGCTCGAAACCCAGACACCGTGACCACTTGCAGGATCTCTTCCTGTCTTCTTTCCATGCGAAATTTTCTTTTTATAATCACAAGCCTTCTCTTTTTAAATCCATACCTTAAAGGCACCAACCAGTGGCCCACTTGGCGCGGACCCAATGCCGATGGCACCGTAACCGGCTGCCAACCACCCACAAAATGGAATGCCACGCAAAATATTAAGTGGAAGGTAGATCTGCCCGGCAGTGGCAGTTCCACGCCCATTATTTGGGATGAAAAACTTTTCCTGCTACTGACTGAATCCACCGGACAGCTAGCAAGCCCTGAAGCCATTGCCAGGACCCGGATAAAAATTGAAGGAGCTCGCCCTTTACCCACCGTATCCAATCCTGAGCCGACCATCATTCACCGTTTTGATGTACTCTGCTTGGACCGAACCAATGGCAAGATCATCTGGCGCAGAACCGCGCGTGAAGAACTCCCCCATGAAGGACATCACCGTGATCATGGCTACGCTTCCTCCTCACCGGTTACTGACGGCAAGCATCTTTATATTAACTACGGGTCGCGTGGAATCCATTGCTACACTTTGGATGGCCAACCCGTCTGGAATCGTGATCTTGGTAAAATGACTACCCGTCGACACTACGGTGAGGGCAGTTCCCCTGCCCTTCACGGCAATACTTTAATCGTCAACTGGGACCATGAAGAACAATCTTTCATCATTGCTCTGGATAAACACACTGGCAGAACCCTCTGGAAAAAAGATCGCGATGAAGTCACTTCCTGGGCTACCCCACTGGTAATCGTGCACGATGACATTCCGCAGGTGATTGTAAGTGGCACTAATCGGGTGCGCTCTTACGAAATTAAAACCGGTAAGGTGCTTTGGGCATGTGGTGGGCAAACCGTTAATGCCATCCCTTCCCCTGTTCAAGGTTTGGGTAATGTCTATGTGGCTAGCGGTTATCGTGGCCGCGCCTTGTACGCTATTAAGCTCGGAAGTCGCGGGGATATAACTGGTACTGATGGTATTTCCTGGCAGGTACATAGATCCACCCCCTATATCCCCTCACTACTCCTTCATCAAAATCGGATTTATTTCTTTAGCGCCAATCAAGCCCGACTTTCCTGTTACGATGCAGCTGATGGTAAGCCAAACTTTGTTAGTGAACCCATTGAGGGCCTCTTTGGCGTGTATGCCTCTCCCGTAGCTACCGAAGATAAAATTTATGTGACAGGCCGCAGTGGTAATACTGCTGTGTTAACTCCAGACAAGGAGCTCAAGATTGAACGAATCAATAAACTGGGTGAACCCGTTGATGCATCACCAGCAATTGTGGGTAATGAAATTTATATAAGAAGCCGCACTCACCTTTATTGTATTGCAGAAACTACGTCATCACACGCACCCGCCAATCCTGAACTGACTAGATCCAAAGCTGAACTGACTGCTTCAGTGGAGCTCAGTGACTTGGATAATGATGGAGATCTGGATGTTCTCATCGCCAATGGACGTCATTGGGGTGGTCCCAATCGGGCCTTCTATAATAATGGCAAAGGAATCTTTACCCACATGACCACCATTGGCACCGGTAAAGACCGTAGCTACGCCGCGCGTGCCCTCGATTATAACGGGGATGGACTGATGGATGTGGCCATCGCCAATGACCGGCAACAAAGCCTTATTTATCTCGGACAAAAGGAAAAAAAATTTATCCGCGGTCCGGCCATTGGCCCAGCCAGCCAAAATACCCGCAACCTAATAGTTGCCGATCTAGATGGAGACAGGAAAGCCGAGATCCTCATCGCCAACAGGCGCGCAGCCAACTTCATCTATGACCACACGCCAAAGGGAGATTTACTTCAAGGCCGGATACTCGGTTCAGGAGCTGATTCGACCATTGACGTTGCTATTGGTGATCTTAATGGAGATGGCCTACCCGATGCAGTGTTGGCTAATCGTGATGGTCAACCCAATGCGATCTACCTCAATAGCGACAACCGACAATTTGGAAATGCAATTACCTATGGAACTGGTAGAGACAATACCCGTTCAGTAGCTCTGGCTGATATGAATGCAGATGGGCATCTGGATATCATTGCAGCCAATGTAGGCCAACCCAACCGGGTATTCTTTAATAATGGGAAAGGAGCTTTCCTAAAATCCACTTCCTTTGGAGGAGCCCAAGCCCCTTCCTACACTGTGGCGACCAGTGATATTGATCGGGATGGGGATATGGATATTGTCATTGGTAATGCCGGTCAAAAAAATGTGATCTATTTTAATGAAAACAAAGGCACCAAATTTAGGAGCATAACTTTTGGGCAAACAGCTCGAACCTACTGCGTGGAAGTAGGCGACTTAAACGCAGATAAATTTCCAGACATTGTGGCAGGAAACTCTGGATCCCATAATTTCATTTACCTCAACAAAGGCAAACAAGACCAAACCGCAGGAGTCCTTCCTGCACAAGCAATCGTCTTAAAACAATAGATTCTCTTTTTAGCTTCTCCAAATGAAAGCCCCCTTACTAAACTTTATACTGCTCCTTTTTTTATACCAAAATATTAAATCAGCACCCAAGGAGCCGGAGGCTGCCGATCTCGATCTAAAAAAACTAGGCATTACTTATACTCTCAAAGAATCAACGGAACCGATCCCCAATAAAATACATGTGCTACGCATTAATTTGGCTCTAAACAAGGTTAAGCCCAAGGTCGCGCTAGGCCCGGATCCTGATGGAGATGGCCCGGCGGAAGTGTCACTCACTGATCCCAGAAAACTGGCCTCAAGCCCATCGGTCGTGGCTTTCGTCAACACCAACCCTTGGGATAGTTTCCCGAATGCTGAAGGTCGTAAGAATCGTAACTGGTATTCCGGTCAACCAGTCGATATCCACGGCTTGGCAGGCAGCGAAGGGAAAATGCGCAGTACGATGGCCCCCAGTAATGCCTCAGTGTGGTTTGATGCAAAAGGAAAGGTACATTTCGGACATCAAGCCGAGGATAAACCACAGGAGGCCACAACGGGGTTTCAACTCATCCTCTCCAATGGAAAACTCACCGTGGGCACGGGCGGCGCCCGGCACCCCCGCACCGCCATTGGTACTGATGAAAAAGGAAAAATTCTCTGGTTAGTGGTAGTAGATGGACGGCAACGCCGTTACAGCGAAGGAATGAACATGCATGAACTGGCAACTGTAATGAAAGAACTAGGCTGCTGGACGGCAACGAATATGGATGGAGGAGGAAGCAGCATCATAGGGCTAGTTGACAAAACCTATAAATTGAAGGTGATGAACCGGCCATCGGACCGGTTTTTAGGTATACCAAGAATCCGCCCGCTACCAATGATTCTGACCATTATTAAGTCTGAGAAATAAGGCACAAAAAAAAGCCGCCCTTGAGATAAACCGGAGTTTACCGCAGGGCGGCTACCAATCC
>CAJWKQ010000064.1 GCA_913041895.1 uncultured Verrucomicrobiales bacterium | reverse complement strand
AAGCACCGGGTGATTTTTCACAAGGGGGACGAAAAAGCCGCTAAGATCGCCGAAGTCTTTAAGGCTTACGCAAAAGAAAATTAATCTCTCTCAAAATTCAAAACTCGAGAGAAAGATTGTAATTGAGACTGAGTTGCAATAAATTTCCCCTAGATGAGTGATCAGAAATCTCTCGGTCAGTTGGCTGTTGGTGAATCGGCCATCTTAGATGAAATGGCCTTGCCAGAGGCTGCGTCGATGCGTTTGCAGGAAATGGGTCTCTTGCCGGGGGCTTCCATTCGACTGGTTCGTCGAGCTCCCTTGGGATGTCCGATGGAGTTTGAAGTGGCTGGATCGCGTTTGGCCATTCGAGTTTCTGATGCGTCTAATATTTTTGTTCAATAAAACTCGTAATGGCTTCTCAACGTTTGTTTGCTCTGGTGGGCAACCCTAATACGGGTAAGACCACGCTCTTCAATGCCTTGACGGGCTTACGTCAAAAGGTGGCGAATTATCCCGGGGTTACCGTGGAGAAAAAAGAGGGGATCGGTCGTAATCGCCATGGCGAAGAATTTCGCGTTTTGGATCTACCCGGTGCCTACAGTTTACAATCCAAGTCACCTGATGAGGAGGTGACACGCGCAGTTCTTCACGGGGAGCGTGCTGATACTCCGAAACCTGATGCAGTAATTTGTTTGGTCGACGCCAGTAATCTCGAGCGCCATTTTTATCTCGCTACTCAGGTCATGGAGTTGGGCTTGCCGACGATTGTGGTTCTTAACAAAACCGATGAAGCCGAAGAAATGGGCATCACCGCCTCTGCAACAAAATTGCAAGAGCGCCTTGGGGTTCCAGTGGTGCCCATGCAGGCCAATGAGCGGGTGGGAATGGAAGCCCTTCAAGTGGCGTTAAGTGAAAAAGAATTGGCCAAACCGAAATGGGGTTCCATTGAAGGGGATGCATCAAGCCGCTATCAGGCAATTGGTAAATTACTGGAAGGAGCTGTAGCACGCAGTGATGAGGAGCGATTAACTCCAACAGATAAATGGGACCAAATTTTGGTTCATCCTGTTATGGGTTGGATGGTTCTATTGAGTATTTTGGCTGGTTTATTCTACACCATTTTCAGTGTGTCGGGCTATCCCATGGACTGGATTGACGGAACGTTTGGTTGGCTGGGAGAACAGGTTGAAGGACGCATGGCTGAAGGTGATTTTCGAGATCTCATTACCGAAGGTATCATAGGCGGAGTCGGTGGAGTCGTAATCTTTCTGCCGCAAATTCTCATGCTCTTTTTCTTTATTGGGATAATGGAAAATACGGGGTATCTCGCTCGGGTTTCCTTTATGATGGATCGGTTGATGTCGGGGGTGGGTCTTAATGGCAAGGCCTTTATTCCGGTCCTTAGTTCTTACGCCTGTGCAATTCCCGGGATCATGGCCACACGTACCATGGAGAGTGCGCGCGACCGGCTCATTACCATTTTAGTGGCCCCGATTACGAGTTGTTCAGCCCGATTGCCCGTTTACCTGATGTTAATAGCCTTGATGCTTCCAAACGGAACGGACTCTGAGCGCGCCATGGTTATGTTGGGGTTATATGTTTTGAGTATTCTTGGGGTTTACTTTTTTGCTTGGTTGTTTAACCGAAAGCTGAAAAAGACTGAGACTGCACTTACGGTTTTGGAATTACCAACCTATCAGCGTCCCAGTTGGCGTGAGATTGGTTTGCAGATTTATGATCGGGGTAAGATTTTTGTTAAGAATGCCGGTACCGTTATCCTATGTTTATCGATAATTTTGTGGGCCCTAACGACTTATCCAAAGAGTAACTCAGAAGATGGGAGTGAGCAATTGGCTCACAGTGTAGCCGGGCGAATGGGTAAGCTGATTGAGCCGGTGATTGAGCCTTTAGGGTACGATTGGAAAATGGGGGTTGGTTTGGTGGCTTCTTTTGCTGCTCGAGAGGTATTCGTAAGCACCATGTCCATTATTTATATTGGTGAGGATGCTACTGAGGAAGGAGATACGGTTCGTGATAAAATGGCTGCTGAAACACGAGAGGATGGTAAACCTGCCTACAATATTCGCACCTGTTTGAGTTTATTGGTCTTCTATGTTTTTGCTATGCAGTGTCTAAGTACCGTTGCGGTGACTCGCCGTGAGACTAACAGTTGGCGTTGGGCCATCTTCCAGGTGGTTTACCTCACAGGATTTGCTTATGTAGCTGCTTTGGCCACCTATCAAATTTCAGGTTTCTTTATTTCGTGAGTGATTGGCAGACTTGGGCAGCCCCGGCTGTGGTTATCTTAACGGTTATGATTGTTGGCTGGAGAATCACCCGGAAAAAGAAATCAACCGGCTGCGATGAAGATTGCGGTTGTGATTCTCAGTAGTCGGTTTTACTTGCCGCAGGGTTTCAGGCCGCGGAGAATCGCTCCACGCATGAAACTGATTTTTCTTTTACCGATTTTCCTTTTAGTTTTCGGAGTTGAAGCAGCCAAACACCCGAATATTCTTTTCGCCTTTGCTGATGATTGGGGTCGTTATGCCAGTGCCTATGCCAAGGTTGATGGCCGGCCTTCACCCAATCAGGTAATTAAGACACCTCATTTCGATCGAGTTGCTCGTGAAGGAGTGCTTTTCAAGAATGCTTTTGTTACGGCTCCTTCCTGTACGCCCTGCCGCAGCTCGCTCTTGAGTGGTCAATATTTTTACCGTACTGGAAGAGCAGCCATCTTACAGGGAGCGGTTTGGGATACGAAAATTCCGAGTTATCCCTTAATGCTTCATGATGCGGGTTATCATATCGGGGAAACTTATAAGGTTTGGAGCCCTGGCACGCCGGGCGATGCTCCCTATGGTGCCGGAAAGTTTCGTTTTGAGAACAGTGGACGGCGGTTCAACGGCTTTTCGCAGGGTGTTACACGAATGGTAGTACAGGGTAAAAGCGTAGCCGATGCCAAGCAGGTTCTATATGATGAGGTGATGGGTAACTTTGGGGCTTTCCTAAAAGCACGGCCACAAGGAAAACCCTTCTGCTATTGGTTTGGCCCCACACTCGTTCACCGAAAGTGGATTCAAGGATCTGGCAAGAAGCTTTGGGGGATTGATCCAGACTCTCTGAAAGGGAAGCTGCCCGGGATGTTGCCTGATGTACATATTGTGCGTGAGGACATGGCCGATTACATGGGTGAGATACAGGCCTTTGACCACGCACTGGGTTTAATCCTGAAGCGCTTGGAGAAAATGGGTGAACTGGAAAACACCGTAGTAGTAGTAAGCGGCGACCACGGAGCCCCGGGATTTCCTGGTGGCAAATGTAATTTGTATGACTTTGGTACTGCTGTGCCGTTGGCCGTTTGGTGGCCAGGTAAACCTGGTGGGCGGGTTTTGGAGGATTACGTAAATCTCATGGACTTGGCGCCCACCTTTCTGGAAATGGGTGGAATCAAACCGCCTAAGATCATGACTGGGCGTAGTTTAGTTCCTGTTTTGGAATCTAAAGTTGGGGGTTTAGTGGATAAAAAACGTAACTGGGTTATTACTGGCAGGGAACGCCATGTGGCTGCAGCACGTGAAGGTCTTCTCCCATATCCGCAACGTGCTCTGCGCACGCAGGATTACCTTTACATTATTAATTTCAAGCCAGACCGCTGGCCTATGGGAAACCCCTATAACCTAACTGATGACAAAGCCCCTGACTATAACGCCTTAGCCAATAACACTTTTGTGACTTATGGAGATTTAGATGCCAGCCCCACCAAGGCCTTTCTGGTTGAACACCGCAATGAGGCTAAGTGGAAATGGCATTATGATTATGCTTTTGGCAAACGTCCGCACGAGGAATTATTCATTTTGAAGGATGATCCTGACCAGCTAAAGAATGTCGCAAGCGATGTGAAATACGCGGCTATCAAAAAGAAGCTTAACACGCAGCTAATGGCGGAACTAAAACGGACTAAGGATCCGCGGGTGACGGGCGATGGCAGCACCTTCGATAAACCGCCCTTTGTGTCTGAATTCAAGCGCCCTCAGAGAAACAGACCAAATAAAAAGTGAGCGATCATCCGAAAGCTTCTGCTCCTGAAGCAGACGGGTTTTTCCGGTTGGCCGAAACAGACCACAAGTTCGGTTTGCATTGGCGCAGTGGCTCACTCAAATACAAGGACTTCAAGCTGCTGAGTGAGGGAGGGATTGCCAAGTTGTACTCGGCGTTTGATGAAAACCTTCGTCGTACGGTCGTATATAAAACGCTTCACGATCACCTCCGAGAAGATGAAATCGAGACCCAGCGCTTTCTTCGTGAAGCACGGGTGACTGCCAACATTGCTCACCCAGGAACCGTTCCACTTTATGAATTGGGTCGGGACCGGGATGGGAACTTGTTTTTTACCATGAAACATGTTCGAGGCCGTGATTTGAGCAGTATTATCGACGCTCTTGGTGCAGGAGATTCCGCAGTTTGCGACGCCTTTCCTCTGCCTGTTTTAGTGGACATTTTAATTCGCGCTTGTGAAACAATTGCGCATGCCCACTCGCGTGGAGTAATTCATCGTGATCTCAAGCCGGCGAATATCTTGACGGGACAGTTTGGTGTTACTTACGTGATTGACTGGGGTTTGGCCAAGGTTTGGGGTGAGCCAGATATTGCGCATCCTGAAATGGGCCACGATGAAGACCCCGCCCTGACGCCTGTCGGGCGCCGCTATGGTACGCCCTTTTATATGGCTCCTGAATTGGCTCGAGGCGATGCCCACATTGACGGTCGCGCCGATGTCTTTAGTCTTGGGTTGATCCTTTATGAAATTCTCACCTATCAAAGGCTTATAAACGGTGAGACTACTCAGGAAGTTGTCGATAATCTCCTGAAAAAAACTTTTCCCAAGCCGAGTGAAGCAGCTCCGGATAATGATATTCCTGCTGCACTTGAGGCAATCTGTCTTCGTGCATTGGAAAAGAATGCCAAGGATCGCTATCCGGATGTGGTGTCCATGTTTGAAGCCCTAGGTGAATTGCGGGGACAGTAGATATTAGTACAGCAAATCTTTAGCTCCGGTGCCAAAGGGGTTTTCTCCTTCGCTCAACTTGTAACCCATGCAGGCAGGTAATTCTTCGATGTAGCGCTCGGTCATTTTACCCCAGCGTTTGTGAAATGCTTCAGTTACTTCCTTGGTGAAAATGGTGGGCGCGATAAACTGGCTCTTGGCCATAAGGTTAAAGTGAATGTGGGTGCGCAGATCGGTTTCAGGTCGCGGGGGCGTGTACATCCAGCCAAGGACATCGCCTTTTTTCACGTGTTGCCCAAGCTTTACCTTTAGGAAAGGGCGGTAAAAATTTTCGTCCCCTGGATCAATCATCGGTTCAATGCTATAATGAAACACCACCGGCTGACCGTCAGTATGGGCAAAAGTCAGACCCAGGCCATACCGGTAGTTGGTCGTCATCTTTTTGAGGCGAGAATCATAGATGGGGCGCAATTGAAACCAGGGCGTTACACTGGTAATAAAACCATCTGCGACGGCGTAAATGGCCGCGTAACTGGAGGGCTTCTTAGGAGTCGCCTCTTTTCCGGGTTGCTTGAAGTAAACGTGGCAACCGGTATGAGGTCGGTAGAAGTTTTTACCAAGGTAAGGATGGCCGGCAGAAATCACGTCCATATCCACTAGAAACCGATCGGACTTGTTCACGGCAAAATGGGTAATATTCGGTAAGCTGACCAATTGCTTTTGATCTAGGCGCATTGTATTGCGGCCCTGTCTTGGGGCTGAAGGGTTATATCGAGTGGAGCCCAATGAACGTGAAGTTCTGGCAGGTGATAGGAGAGACTCAATTTCGTTGGCCGTGATGTACCCATCCTTATTTTGGTCGATGGAGCTAAACAAAACCTTTGGCCAGTTAAATTCGCCTTTAGTAATCCTGCCATCCCGGTTTGCATCTCCTTTGAAAAGATCAATTAGCAACCGGGTTGTTGCATCAGGTGAATTCCTCAGATCTGGTCCCGGCTTCTGAGCGAATGTAGGCAAACCTAAAGCTATGAAGAGAAAAAATAGCCGCATTTGATGAACTACTGTGGTTTGACTACTCAATTCGGTCAAGCCGGTCTATTTTACCTCCTTGAAAATTGGGTTTGAATCCCGTTTGATCTACCCATTCCTATGAAAAAGATTTTAATGGCACTAGCCTTATCCCTTGGTTTCTCTGTTTTTGCTGCCAAACCGCATGCTGTTTTGGTGATCGGGACGACCCACTATAACCCTGGAGCAACCATTCCGGCTCTGGCCCGCGAATTACGTGGATGTGGTTTCAAGACAACGCTTATTAGGTCTGAAGAGAATCCGGAGAAAAACCCAAAGGGCTTGCCCGGATTGGAGGCTTTGGCAACAGCGGATGTTGCGGTTTTTTATATGCGCTTTTTAACACTGCCACCTGAGCAGATGAAACACATCGAAGATTACCTTAAATCAGGTAAACCCGTTGTGGGTTTTCGGACCAGTACTCATGGCTTTGCTTATTCCAAAAAGGATGCCTTATACAAGTGGAACCACGGCTTTGGCATTAATGCTCTGGGAACAAAGTATTTCATCCATGGAAAAGGCCCTACTCAGGTAAAACTGGCTGAAGGGGCAAAGGACCACGAGATTCTAAAGGGCATCGATTTTTCCAAGCCACTTAAAGCTCCCGGAACTCTATATCTGGCTGACTTACCCAAGGACGCCAAGGTGTTACTGATGGGAACCGGTAACTTTACTCGTACTGGGAAGATCACCAATGGCTTTGGCACTCATGATATTAAGCCGGTCATGACCGATGAAGTAGCTTGGACCTGGAAGAATAAATGGGGAGGACGGGTATTTGCCACATCTCTTGGTCATCCCGGTAGTTTTGCTGAGGAAAAATTTGTTCGCTTTTATGTAAATGGCATTCATTGGGCAGCTGGTTTGCCGGTGCCTAAAGCGGACAAAAAATTTGAAACGGTGGCAGCCGGGATGAAAGGCCGGGCTAAACGACAGAACGCAAAGCTCAGTCCAAACGAGAAGGAAAAGAAGCCAAGAGGAAACCCAAATGACGGCCGAAATAAACAAACCGGTAAAAAGGCCGAACCCAAGGATCCTCAATTAGCCAAGTATGCCATATTCGAAAAGTCCGCCCCACGTCCCGGAACAACGACAGCTGTGGATACAGAGTTGCCACTTGCTTTGCCCACGGGGACACGAATTGCTTTTATCGGAAATACCCTGCTTGATCGCGCGCAGAATTTCGGCCATTTCGAGGCTGCCTTACAGCAGGCTTTTCCTAAAAGTGAGTTAACGGTTCGCAACCTCACTTGGGCTGCAGATCAATTGGGAACTGAACCACGTCCGGCAAATTTTGCGGATGTAGAGCAGCATCTCACGATTGCTAAGGCCGATGTCATCTTTGCTGCTTACGGGTTCAATGAATCGTTTGCTGGTGAGTCAGGGTTACCGGAGTTCCGCCAAAAGCTCAGTACATATGTGGCGGATCTGAAACGCAAAGCGTTTAATGGGAAAAGTGCTCCCCGAATTGTGCTCGTTTCTCCCATTGCTAATGAGAATGTGAAGGGCATGGCGGCAGCGGATCGCAACAATAAAAACATTGCGTCTTACACGAAGGTAATGCGTGAGGTGGCCAAGGAGCAGAAGGTCGGGTTTGCCGATGTTTATACCGCGACTGAGTCGGCTATGGCTTCTGCGGGAAGTGATCTTACAATCAATGGTTGTCATCTCAATGCCGAAGGGTATCAGATTTTCGCCAAGGAACTCTTCAAGCAAACCTTCGGTAAGACTGCTCCCAAGATCAGTCAGGCATTGCAGGCAGCCGTAGTAGAGAAGAATAAGCAATTCTTTCGTCGTTACCGGCCGGTAAACACCTTCTATTACACCGGCGGACGCAACCGCAGTTACGGCTACCTCGACTTTCTGCCGGCCATGCGTAACTTTGATATCATGGTGCAAAACCGGGATCGACGTATTTGGGATTTGGCTCAGGGCAAAAAGGTTCCTGCAAAGATTGATGACTCCAATGTGCCTCCCTTGCCTACAACAACGGCTAGTCGCGGTGCTAATAAATGGATGAGCCCAGCCGATGAATTGAAGGCCTTTAAGGTTGATCCACGCTTTGAAGTAAACCTGTTTGCCAGTGAAGAGGAGTTCCCGGAAATCGCATGTCCTATCCAGATACGTTGGGATGCGCGTGGTCGTATGTGGGTGAGTTGTTCAACGACTTACCCGCATGTATATCCGGGCAATGAGCCTGATGATAAACTGGTGATTTTGGAGGACACTGATGGCGATGGTCGTGCCGATAAATCAACAGTCTTTGCTGATGACTTGCACATTCCCTTGTCCTTTGAGTTTGGCGATGGAGGGGTCTACGTCAGTGAAGAACCACACATGACTTTTATTAAGGACACTAATGGAGACGACAAGGCAGACTATCGGCGTCAGGTCTTAACGGGTTTTGGTTGTGAAGATTCACATCATGCCCTCCATGATTTTGTTTGGAGTCCTGATGGAGATCTCATTTTCCGCGAGTCAATTTTTCACCACAGCCAAATTGAAACACCTTATGGCCCGGTGCGACAGCAGAATAGCGGTTGGTTCCGCTTTGAGCCACGACTACACCGACTGACCAGCTTTGGCACCTACCACAGCACCAATCCATGGGGTGTGACCTTTGATGACTGGGGCCAGCACGTTGCCAGCCACCCGATCTATGCACAGGCATTCCATGCCTTGGATCCGGTTTATCCCAAACAACATCCAAGACCTGCCGGATTACGCGCTTATTCAGGTACTTGCGGTCAGGAGTTTGTGGACTTCGCCTCATGGCCCAAAGAGATGCAAGGCGGTTACGTAAAGGTGCGTTACAAGCCGACTAATCGAGTGGAGTTTCATAAATGGAAAAAGACCGAGTTCGGTTATGATGAGGAATATGTGGGCGATATTATTTTCTCCTCCAATCTGAGTTTTATTCCGGTGGATCTACGCTACGGTCCGCGCGGCGCCATGTACGTATGTGATTGGTACAATCCCATCAAGGGGCATGCCCAGTATTCGCTGCGTGATGAGCGCCGCGACCGTAAGAGTGGCCGCATCTGGAGGATCTTGCCTAAGGGCGCAAAGTTGGCGACTCCACCCAGGATGGTGGGTGAATCGACTGCAAAGTTGCTTAATATCCTCAAGCGTCCTGAATACCGTTATCGCTACTGGGCCAAACGTGAATTACGTGAACGTGATCCTCAGGAGGTTAAAGTTGCTCTTGATAAATGGGTTGGGGCATTAAATTCAAAGGATGCCCGTTATCGCCATCACCAGATGGAGGCTGTTTGGATGTATCGCAATATTGAATCTGAAAACACCCGACTTTTGGCTGAGTTGCTCGATTGCGAAAAACCAGAAGCGCGGGCAGCGGCAACCCATCAGCTGCGTTATTGGCATGCGAGTTTCAAGGACGGGGATGTACGTTTGCGTAAGGCAGCTAATGACAAGGATCCGATTGTGCGTATGGAAGCAGCCATTGCCACCAGTTACATTGGCACCCCCAAGGCCATGGATGCCTTAGCCGACACCACCAAACATCCTCACGGAGGACACTTGGCCTATGGAATGCGTACTGCACTCGGGGCTTCCACCATGTTGCCGCATTGGCAGTTTAATCACCATCTCACGATGCACAACGCGCCTTTGCGTAAGTTTATTAGTGAGTTTGCCAAGAACGCGAAGATCGCAACCGACGTTAATTATTCAGCTAAAGACGCACAGTTTGATACTCAGAAAAATCTAAAGGTAGTTCGCATCACGACAATCAAAGAGCGGATGCTTTATGATGTGACACGTTTCGAAGTGAAAGCGGGTCAACCGGTGAAGCTGGAATTTATTAACCCCGATGCTACGCCCCATAATCTGGTGATCGTGAAACCCGGTTCTGGAGATGAAGTGGGGTTGGCAGCAACCCGCATGGCGGCTGATCCGGAATTGGCCAAGAGTGGGCAGTACATTCCCAAGAGTGACAAGGTACTCTTCCATACCAAGATGGTGCCACCCATAGCCGGTGAAACCCTACGCTTCATGGCGCCCACCAAACCCGGTGAATACCCCTACGTCTGCACCTTCCCCGGTCATTGGACCATCATGAAGGGTGTAATGGTGGTTAAATAAAATAGCAGGGCACATCTGCAAAAAACACTTTCCCAAGTCAGGTGAGTCCGTATGCTTTGGGGCATGCAGACCCCTAGTCTTTCGCGTCGTCGTTTTTTACAATCCACCGCTGTAGCCAGTGCACCCTTTATCCTGCCTTCAGGCATTTTATCAGCTGAGGTAAAGCCCAATGATAAAATTGCAGTGGGCTTCATAGGCATGGGCAAACAGAATGGAGGACTCATGAACCGGTTCATGGGGGCCAAGGAATCAATTTGTGTAGCGGTTTCTGATTGTGACACCAATCGCCGTAATGCCGCGCGTGACCGCGCCAATGGTCGCCAGAAGAACAAGGACTGCAAGGCCTATGAAGATTTCCGTGAAATTATTGCCCGCAAGGATATTGACGCATTCTGTATTGCTACTCCGGATCACTGGCACGCGATCCAGACCATTGCTGCTTTGGAATCAGGCAAGGATGTTTACTGTGAAAAACCCCTGACTCATAACGTTCACGAATCAGTGGAAGTGATGAAGGCCGTGAAGAACAACAAGCGTGTTTTGCAGACCGGTTCCATGCAGCGCTCCTCACGCGGATTCCGCGTTGCCTGCGAACTGGTGCGTAATGGGGTGATTGGTGAAGTGAAACGCACCGCAGTTAATATTGGCGGACCCGGCAGGCCCTGTGACCTGAAGACTGAGAAGGAAGAGCCGGGTCTGGACTGGAATATGTGGATTGGCCCCGGACCCATGCGTGGTTACAGCTCGGTCTTAAGCCCGCGCGGCGTGCACGGTCATTTCCCGAATTGGCGCAATTACAAGGAATACGGTGGAGGCATGGTGTGTGACTGGGGCGCGCACATGATTGATATCATCCAATGGGGCTTGGATAAGGATAACAGCGGACCGGTTGCTACCATTCCGGCCAAGGATTCCAAGGCATCGAAGGGTGCGCAGCTGGTTTATGAGGGTGGCATCCACATGATGCATGGAGCGGGCCTGGGCTCGAGCTTCTATGGCACCGATGGCCGGGTGGAATGTCACCGTGGTCGTCTTGGTTTGTGGTTAGGGGACAAGCATGTTGCGGGTAATCAGGGAGGGAAGAAAGTGAACCTGAATCAGGAACTGGACAGGATTGAGGCTGAGTACCTGAAGGACGCCAAGGTGAAGCTTTATGATAGCAATAACCACATTGGCGATTTCCTGCAAGCCATGAAGACCCGCAAAAAACCGATTACTAATGAGATCGTCGGTGCGCGCACTTCCATTGCCTGTCATCTCTTAAACCAAACCTACTACAACCAAACGGCCATTGCGTGGGATCCAAAGAAGAATACCTTCGCCAAGGGCGGCGATCCCAAGTGGCTCACGCGCAATTACCGCGGCCAGTGGAAGGTGTAGGAAAAAACAAATTCCCAAGCCGCCCGTACCGGGCGGCTTTTTTATAGGGCAGGAAATTACTTTTTCAATTTTGCCCGCACCCGGTCGTATTCCGGGTTTACGCATTTCTCGCCCCAGCGTTTTAGTGTGGCGAGTAATCCCGCGTCACTCTCGGTTTTCAGTCCCTGATCACCGGTTTCCTTGATCCAGCCAGCCAATAGCTTGCGATGTTGGGCCAATGCCTTCTTGTGCTTGGGATCAGTGGCTAGGTTGTGGATTTCATGCGGATCATTGGCCAGATCATAGAGTTCTTCCGGGGCCTTTTTGGGGCCGAAGAAAATGAGCTGGGTTTCATTCATTTTCCCATTGGCCATCATCTCGCGAAATTTTTTGGAGACCGGCCACGGGTCCTTATAGCTGGGCTGCATGAAAGGGCGATCAGTAAGGTAGTTGCGCAGATATTTGTACTGGGGAGTCACCACCGCGCGGATGCGTTCAATGGTGTAGTCGCACCGGTCACGGGCAGCCACGATAAATTTCCTCGGCTTGTAATCTTTGGCTAGAAAATCAGCGCCTTCCATATGTTTAGGGATCTTCATGCCGGCCGCTGCCAAACAGGCCGGGGCAATATCGATACCGCTAATTAAATCCTTACGCACCTGTCCGCCCTTAATTCCCGGGCCAGCCACCATCATCGGCATCTGTATGCCTCCTTCATAAAGGAACTGTTTATGGCGATGCAGTTTATAGCCATGATCGCTGAAGCAGAAAATGAGCGTGGAATCAGTCAATCCATCCTTTTCCAGTTCAGCGAGGATTTCGCCAATCTGTTCATCGGTTTTGAGCAGGCAATCATAGTGATGGGCAATCTCCTCGCGCACGAGCGGGATGTCCGGGTAGTAGGGTGGCACAGGCACCTTGGCGCGGTTGATCTTCTTCGGTGCGCGTCGGCCAAGCTTCCCTCCCTTGAGCTGTATTTGGCCGAAGAAAGGTTGGCCTGATTTGCGGTTGCGCCAGAGGTTGGCTTTGCTATTTGGGCTGTAGAGTTCCTCGTGACTCCATTTGAAGTTGTAGTCATCCTTGCCTGACTGATTGAATGTAAAATAGCCGGCTTTTTTCATCATCACTGGCAATGGTTCCACGCCTTTGGGCAGGCGGATGTCATCAAAGTCCTTACCCATACTTTTACCGCGAAAATCAGGACGCCCACTGCGGTGGTTGTGGATGCCAAAACTAGTTTGCATTGCCCCCACGATGATCGAGGATCGGGTGGCTGAACACACACCGGCCGGAGTGTAGAACCGGTCAAAGCGAATGCCGCGCGCAGCCAGCTTGTCGATATTGGGTGTTTTAATGAGTTTTTCGCCATAACAACTGAACCATCCGCTGACGTCCTCCAGATAAATCCAAAGAATGTTGGGGCGGTCAGCAGCTTGAACCGATAAGCCTGAAAAAAATAAGAGTAGTGCAAGAAAGCGCTTCATGGTGTGCGCTGAAAAATACACGGCTTGAAGCTTGTAGCAAGCAAAGCCTCGACCTCTATAATCTTTAATTTTAACATTAATCCAGCCATGCGAATTCTTTTTTGCTTTAGTTTGATTCTTCTGACCTCTTGGTCTCAAGCCAAGCCGCCAAATGTTTTATTAATTATGGCCGATGACATGGGTTATTCGGATCTGGGTTGTTACGGCGGTGAAATTGAAACACCACATCTGGATAGTTTGGCTCAGAAAGGCCTGCGCTTTACCCAGTTCTACAATACCGCCCGGTGCTGGCCAACCCGAGCTGCTCTTCTGACTGGATACTATGCCCAGCAGGTGCGTCGGGATAGTTTGCCCGGGGTTAAAAGAGGCAATCGTCCATCCTGGGCACATCTCTTGCCCGCAAAGCTCAAGCCATCAGGTTATCGATCCTATCATTCCGGTAAATGGCATATTGACGGCCTACCTTTGGCCGCTGGCTTTGACCGTTCCTATTACATTAATAACCACGGCTTCTTCCGTCTAAAATTCCATTATCTCGATGACAAGAAACAACCGGCTACCCCCATCAGTCCCAAGTTTTACGTCACAGATGCCATTGCTGATCATGCTGTTTCTATCCTGAAGGAACATGCCGAGGAGCATGCCGATAAACCTTTCTTTCATTATCTGGCCTTCACTGCCCCGCACTTTCCTTTGCATGCCCTGCCCAAAGATATTGAACGCTACCGCAAACGCTACCAGCAAGGCTGGGATAAAATCAGGGCTGCTCGCTGGCAAAACCAGAAGAAGCTCGGGCTAGCCCAAGGCAAGCTTTCCCCGGTTGAACGTGAGGTGGGCCCTCATAACCATTTTCCTGATGCCTACAAGATATTAGGCCCGGGCGAAGTGCGCTATCCTGTTCCTTGGAAGACCTTAACCAAGGAGCAGCAGGCTTTTCAGGCCGACAAGATGGCAGTGCATGCGGCGATGGTGGACTCGATGGATCGCGCCATCGGGCGGGTGCTTGATCAACTACGCAGGATGAAGGTTTTTAATAACACTCTCGTTCTTTTTTTATCGGACAATGGCGCAAGCGCTGAAGTCATGGTGCGGGGTGATGGTCATGATTCCAAGGCCCCGTTAGGCTCAGCCTATACCTACTTATGTCTGGGTGCGGGTTGGTCTACTACGTGCAATACCCCTTTTCGTATGCACAAGACATGGGTGCATGAGGGAGGAACCTGTACCCCGCTTTTGGTCCACTGGCCCAACGGTATCAAAAGTCGTGGCGAGTTACGGCATACTCCGGGCCACGTTATTGATGTAGTACCTACTATTCTGGAACTAGCTGGAGTCGGAGTTCAGGCCCAGAGTAAGAATGTACCGCCAGCCCCGGGCAAAAGTCTGGTGGCTGCCTTTGCCAAAGACATCACGATCGAGCGTGACTACCTGTGGTGGTTCCATGATGGGAACCGGGCTATTCGGGTTAAGGACTGGAAACTGGTCTCTTCAAAGGATCAGCCGTGGGAGCTATTTAATCTTGGGAAAG
>CAJWKQ010000063.1 GCA_913041895.1 uncultured Verrucomicrobiales bacterium | reverse complement strand
CGCGAGCATCGGAGAGCTTCACGGACTTGGCAAAAATTTGGGGCACATCAAACCAGGTAGCCCCTGCAGCGGCTGCAGTGGTGAGTGTGGCTTGCAGAAAACAACGTCTATTTAAGTTCATAATTTAATGGGATTGAAAAAATAATGATCCCACCCCACAGCACTTGCAAGGTCATTCGCGTGATTACATTTTGCTACTAATTAACTTGAACCCCATAAAATTTCGCTGCATTTCTCCAGAAGAGCTTTTCAGCCACATCCTTTCCTTTGGCTGAAAAATATTCATTAATAATTGCCAGTTGCTCCCCATATTCCCCTCCCCGATCAGTCACTGGCCAGTTGCTCCCATAAATGATCCGGTCCTCCCCAAAAGCTTCATACACTACTTCAAAGATGGACGCATAGTAACCCACCTTCTTCGGGGCCGGGCTGCGATTACTGCGCTGGAAAATACCTGAAACTTTGCAGGATACATTCGGATACTTAGCTGCATCATTTACTTTTTTGACCCAAACTGCTTCAGCCGCCCCTCCATTAATAATAAGACCTGTCAGGTGATTAATGAGGATCTTTAGTTTCGGCAGGCGCTTGGCGATCAGCATCACATCATCCAGATCATAATTTGCCATCAAGACATCCAATGTGAGCCCCTTGTCAGACAACAACTTCAAATCCCGCCAGACTGCATCATTAAATCCAGTAACGCCTTCAGGAAAACTGCGCAGCCGGATTCCAACATAGCGTTTGTCTTTCGCAAACCGTTCCAGATGCTTTGCAAATTGTGGCGTTCCCACTGGTAAATTCCCAACCACCCCCACATAGTGTTTCGGGTTGTGCGCCGTGATATCTAGTACCCACTGGTTGTCCTCAACCAGATCGCTCGCCTCCACAATCACTGTAGCCGTAACGCCGTTGGCTTTAGTGACTTGATCATAATTTTGTGGCAACACCTGCCGGTAAAGCACCTGGTCCGAAGGTTTCGGCCACGGCACTCCACCCTTACGTGCAGTGTCATACAAATGAATATGAGTATCAATGACCGGAATGCCCCCAGTAACCCCACCCTTATCCGCAGCAAAACCACTGAAAAGTAAGCCGCCACAAAATAGAGACACACAATAAAGAAACCGAAGTGAAAGCATGGCCAAACTCTTTATCAGGCTCCCTACCTTGTCCAATGAAAACCTTAAAGTGATGCCTTAATCTCAGCAGCTAAATCAGGCAAATACATTGGCGAACTGCCGCACAAAACCGCATCAGCTCCCGCCTCGATGAAGTCCTGATAATCGGATATTGAAGAAACTCCGCCCACTGCCGCTAAAGCTAGGTTTAAACCTTCTGCATCAATCGCGGACTTAGCCTCGCGCACTGCCGCCACGCAAGGCTCATGAATGATACGACCCAAAACACCTGCCCGAATATAATTCTCACCAAAAACCGGGCGACCATCACGGTGCAGCACTTCACGTGAAATTCCATTTACTAAAGTAATTCCATCAGCCACCCCCGCTACTGCCCTCAGAAATAACCGTTGTAAATCGGTATCGGGAAACACCCCCACCTTTAAAAGTAAACGCGTTTGCCCTATGGCGGATCGTACTGCCTTGGTTACTGAATCAGCCAACTCCACATCCATATACACCTGACCTTCAGCCGAGCAAACATTGGGGCAGGAATAGTTGGCTTCCACCACATCGGCCCCCGCCTCTGCAGCCCACGCCGCGCACTTTGCATAATCTTCAGCCACCTGTGCCGCACTCCAGTCCGCCTCGGGACTGGCAACGACCGACACAATCAACCGTTGACCTTCGCTCAGTGAATTTTTCGATGTGGCAATATCCTCACGCCAAAAGGAGGGGTCCATGGACGGCATCCCAAAGCAGACCGCTGAACTAATTTGAGAGGGATCTTCAGGAAGATCATTAGTCGCATACACCGGTCCTTCACCTGCATCTGCATCCACAAACACCCAGTTGGGAACCGGATAGCACTCACGTTTTATTGAACGCACGGTCTTGTAGGTGAGTAAATCCCAGCCACGCGCAGCATAACCAGATATCCATTTGGCATTAGGCAGCAAACCTGCAGCTATACCAAGAGGACTACTGACCTTTTGGCCAAGAAACTCAAATGAACCAGTGGAAGGCAATTCCGGCACCGCACCCAACTGCGGTCCTTGATCAAAATTATCCTGGTAAGAGGCAGAGATATTGTAAGAGAAATCCACAAAGGATGAAGATACCGCTACATGAGCCTAATGGCTAGTTTTCAACGAAATTGTAGCTCCCCCCGCTATCATCGGCAATTTGCTTAAGAGCCTGCTCCCCACTCCGATCCATAAAACCAACCGTGTTTATTTGAGCTTTGAGCCTAGCATTCGCAGTACGAATCTTATTTGGGACACTCTCATGGAAGGCTCCATCAGTCAGAAGCCATATTGCCTCGGCCTTAAGATTGAAGGCACCGTAAAGTGCTGACATGGGACGGGTTCCCCCGTCACATTCGACCGAATCAACCCATTTAATAGCTTCTGATATATTTTTAGGCGTGGCCTTGAGAAGTTTACCGCCGGGCATCGGCAGCTCGACAGTATCGTAAAAAAAAATGAAAAATTCCATTTCAGGAGACAAGGTTTTAAGAGTTCGCTTCAATTCTATTTTAGCCTTATCGAGCCGACTTTCTTGACCTATCCGGCTCTTCATACTCCCAGACTTATCAATTACAAAAACCAAACGGGTTGCTTTACTAGAGGTCCCAAAAAAACTCACTCCTTCTTCTGGCTTGGTATAGAGCATCTGCAAGTTCGCAACCGCTGAAGAATGCCCTGACTTAGCTGCACTCCTCCAAAAGATTTCAGCTGCCTTTTTATTTACGGGAACCCCAAGGCCGGCGAAATGAATATTACCCAAATCAACCTGAGCATTTGCGTCACCGGCATTTGCTCGACGAATTAACGCCTGCATTTCCTGCTGGGTTGGAATCGTCGGCTGAGCGGGGTCTGAAATGCCAGATCCTCCATCTTTCTTTGGAGAATCTGCAAGCTTTGCCCCTGAATCCAAAGATGCCGAAGTACTTGGGGCAATCAATACCTCCTCACCTTCAATCAATTTCTTTCCGCTCTTTGCGGCGCGCGGATTAGTTTTCTGTTCTTTTAATTCAGGTTCTTTGGAACATCCTGAGAAGAAGAATAAAATGAGAAAAGCGCAGCAAAATCCCGAGTCTAACTTCATATGAAAAACTAATATGATATTACCAAATGCGCAAACCGCACTATCAAATTAAATTGGGTATTCATGATTGAGAATTCCAATTTTCAGCAAGGCGGACCAGTGTTCGTACTGCCACTCCACTTGCTCCTTTCCCACAATGAGGCTGGGCCTTACCTACCCAACAGGTGCCGGCAATATCTAGATGCGCCCACGGCGTTTCATCAACAAACTGTTCAAGAAATTTTCCTGCGGTAATCGTTCCGGCAGAACGTTCGGCAGAAGCATTACGTAGATCACTCATATCTCCCTTCATAGCATCAAGATACTCGGGATCCATTGGCAGCGGCCAAAAACGCTCCCCACAATCACGGCCATGCAAGGCGATGGAATCACTGAGGTTTTTATCGTTACCCAGTAAAGCGACACGCACATTTCCCAAAGCAATGGTCACAGCCCCAGTTAAGGTAGCCGCATCAACAATATGTGAAGCTCCCAATCGTGTGGCGTAGGTAAGAGCGTCGGCCAGCACTAATCGACCTTCCGCATCAGTATTAATGACCTCAATTGTCTTTCCATTGAGTGCAGTGATTATATCACCCGGACGTGTTGCCTTACCGCTGGGCATATTTTCAGCCATAGCCAAAAGACAGGTAACTCTGAGACCGGGGCGTAAACGACCAATGGCGGTAATAGCTCCAAGCATAGTAGCCGCTCCTCCCATGTCATACTTCATTTTCTCCATCGAATTCGCGGGCTTGAGCGACAAACCACCTGTATCAAAGGTAATCCCCTTACCTACGAGAAAAAGATGATCATTACTGTTCGGTTCCTCTGGCTCCCAACTCAACCGAACCAAGCGAGGCGGACGTTCGGACCCCTGCCCCACGGCAAGCAAGGCTCCAGCACCCATTTCCAACAGTGCTTGTTCATCTAACACCTCCACTTCCAAGCCGGCAGCGTTTCCTTCTTGAGCTGCACGCATGGCAAATTCTTCAGGACCAAGATCATTGGCAGGAATCTCCACAAGCTCTCTTGCCAAGTTAATTCCCCCACCAGTTAAACGTCCGCGATCTGCCTCAGCTATATCTGCAGAACTCAGTAGAACTACCTCCTCCACACCCCATGGCTTTTGTTCTGTATATCCACTGGGTCGATGCGATCCATAGACTGCCCCCTCTGCAATAAGACGAACATCCGCATTCTCAGGAAGTAGTATTGCAACAGTCCGGCATTGAGCCTCGGCAGCTTCTCGCACAGCTTGACCTGCAGCAGCAAACCAATGCCGAGGCATAGGATCCTCACCCAAACCCAGCAGGAATAAGCGCTTTACGGATGTATCGGCAACTCGATGCACCAATGTGCAAGCACCCAACTTCCCGGACCATTCCTCGCGCTCTATCAGTTCTGTCAACAGACCTTCGACTCGACCGTCCAACACATCGTCGGGTGGCTGGTTAACAGACATGGGGATAGCGAGTGCATCGATTTCGAGTTCTTCCCAGTTTCCGGGGTGTATAGTGATATTCATAAGCTAGTTTAATCTTCGCCAGGCTCCATCTGTGCAATGGCATGCAACAGATCAGTAGCGGCTTTCTTGTATATCTCTTTCAAGCGTTCTTTGTCCTTTGTCTGTTGGGCTTCGGCCCTAAGTTCGGCGAAGTTGAGCGGTTCGCCAAACTTTATTTGCACTGGATAGGGTCTAGGAAGCCAACAATGTCGAGGATATGCCTCAAAAGCGCCAAAAATCTTTATTGGAATTACTGGCGCATCACTCTTTATAATGATTAAACCAATACCCGGTTGTGGTGCCTGAATCTGTCCGGTAGGAGAACGAGTTCCTTCAGGGTACATAATCACCGCATCACCACTGCGCAAACGGGAAAGAAAAGTTTTCAGGCCACGACCAGAGCCGGATTGATCAACGGGAAGCATTCTCCAGCTGCGCAATAGAAATCCGTTAATAGGATTTTTAAATGCCGACTCACGAGCAAGGCCCACCACCATGCGCTCAAGTGAAGAAACAACAAATACTGGATCAAAATAACATACATGGTTTGAAGCAAGAATGACACGACCTGTCCTTGGAACACGCTCCCTATGAAAAACTTTTATCCGAAACCAAACCCGAAAGAACAAACCGAAAACGAAACGAAATAAACGGTAAGAGAAAGATTTTTTTGTCGGCTCACCCATAGCCACTCATTTGTTTTGCCTTCTTATCACACTTCGGATTTTCCAACGGAGGTAACCCGGCCATAACAATTTTAGCCAGGGCACCAATTTCAGTTTATTCGGAATAATGAGTTCGCTTTTACGCCTATGAATTGCCTCGAGTACAGCAAGCGAACATTCCTCCGGGGTGATAGATTCCTTGTTGTGAGACCGTTTGCTTTCTCCCACTACACCTCCATCAAATGAAAATGCATTGGCTCTCATATCCGTACCACGAATCCAATGTGGATGAACAGTGAGAATATTTACACCGGTGCCCTCCAGATCATAACGCAACCCCTGACAAAAACCCTCTAGGGCATGCTTACTGGCAGCGTATCCGGTGTGGTGAGGAATAGCCATCCTACTTTGAATACTGGCGATGGCCACAAACTGACCAGAACTCTTTTTCAGATGAGGTAAAACAAAATGCGCTCCATGAACCGCCCCCAAATAATTGACCTCCATCAACTGACGAAAAATGCCAAGGTCTTTAACCTCTTCAAAGGAAGCCCACATGCTCAATCCAGCATTTGAAATATAAACATCTATTCCCCCAAACCCTTTAACCGCATCATCGACAAGCCGCTCACAATCCTCAGGCCGTGAAACATCTCCAATAACAGAAATAGCCTGCCCTCCCAACTCCTCACAAAGTAAAAGGGTCTCTGCAAGTTTATCTTCATTGCGACCAAACAACACACAATTTGCGCCATTGGCAGAAAGGTCACACGCCATTTGCTTTCCCAGACCAGAAGATGCCCCAGTAATAATGAAGGTTTTACTAGCAAACATCAATCAGCCCGTTCGAAGGATTTAATAACCTCATTATTCAATCCCCACTCTTGCAATGGATTGGGTCCGGGAATAATTTTTCCGGGGTTCATCACTCCTTTGGGATCCAATCCCGATTTTAGGCTTTCAACCGCTTTCACGCCTACAGGCGATATATCCTCTTCAATCCAAGGTAAATGTTCAGTTCCCACAGCATGGTGATGACTGAGTGTTCCTCCATTCTGCATGAATGAATCCTCTGCAGCCTTTTTGATGTAAAGATATTGTTCGAGCTCCTTCCCTTCGATCTTTCGGCAGCCAAAGGTAAAATAAAGACTCGCACCAGTGTGATAGTTGTGACTGATATGGCACCCCACCCACGGATCCACACCGGTATCCCGAATAGCTCGATCAATGTTAGCCAAGGTTTTGGTATATAGATTCAAGAGATTATCCCAAGTCGTAGAAGTTTCACTGACGTCCCCCATTACTCCGCGATCCATCAGATAGTCTCGCACATGCGGAAAATCATATTTGGCTTCCTGAAAAGA
The DNA here is from genome assembly GCA_913041895.1 of uncultured Verrucomicrobiales bacterium. GTDB lineage: Bacteria > Verrucomicrobiota > Verrucomicrobiia > Limisphaerales > UBA1100 > UBA1100. Next base: position 7,813 of record CAJWKQ010000063.1, on the reverse strand, counting down.
TTTTCCGGGTCCCTCCCCGAGACAAACCCCGCCGTGCTTCCTAAATATATAGGCAGACTCACGACGTTGCATATGGAACGTGTCATAATCACCTTCATAAGCAGTGGTCATCATACAACTCTGGCTAAAATCAAACCCTTTGACTGACCGCAAATACCATTTCATTAGACCGCCAATGGTTGCCTTAAGCCCGCTATCTGGTTTTTTGAATGCGGCACTTAGTGCTGTCTTCCCAGGATCGTTTAATCGAGTAATCACCGGCATTACTCCTAAACGCATACATTCGTGAATGGCCCGCACCCCCTTCTCAAAGTCCGGAAAAAGCCAGCCTTCAAACATCTTAAATTCGGGCAAACGATGCACCTGCATAGTCAGTTCCGTAATGACCCCCAAGATACCCTCACTACCAATACACAGACTACGGACATCAATGCCATTGGAAGTATTGGGCACGGTACGGGTAACAATAGTCCCACTAGGTGTCACCATGCGAAGAGCTATCACCATGTCCTCTATCTTGCCGTACTTGTCACTTTGCATACCAGCCGAACGGGTTGCCACCCAACCTCCAAGAGTAGAATGCACGAACGAATCCGGAAAATGACCTAATGTCACTCCTTCAGCCTCCAGCTGCTCTTCCATGTGAGGGCCGTAAACACCCGGCTGAATTCTTGCTACTAGAGATTTTTTATCCACGTTCAACACGCGGTTCATTCGACACATGTCCATACTTACAATGAAACGGCCGTCACGATCCTTTGGCTCGAGGCATCCGGCAATGTTGGTGCCACCCCCAAAGGGGATCACCACCGCATTATGTTGGTTGGCTGCCTTGATGATAGCCACGACATCATCCTCACTGGACGGATAGACAATTAAATCTGGCGCAGAGTCTACCTGTCCATTTCGCAAGCGTAATAAATCCCTGAAAGCTTTCCCTGCTGAATGGATGAGCCTATCTTTTTTACCAGCTGAGAGTTGGTCATCCTGCAAAGCAGTTTTCAAGACACTGACAAATGGCTCATTAACTTTAACCGGAGGCAATTTGATTTCCTCGAAGGAAACAGGCGGCGTAATACAATCCTCATCCAAGCCCAACTCACCACGCAGATAAGGCCAGAGCTTAGGTTTGTCCACATCACTGAAGGTAACTTCCTCATCACCCCAGCCCCACCATTTCATATGACGGACTTGATACTCAGCCATAAGTCTCCTTTAGTTTGTGAAGCCTCTTTTCCATCTCACTGGTAATTGCTCCATAATTTGATCGGCCGGCCGTATTCTCCTCAGCAAAACGATGTGGGTCAATAGCTTCTCCTATGTATACACGTATACGTGTTGGTTTAAAAAAACTACCGCCTTTAGGGAAGGTACGATAGGTTCCATTTATGTAAACGGGCACAATCGGAAGATTTAATTCCGCAGCAATCATTGCCACCCCTTTTTTCATTGGCCCCATCTCCCCTGTTTCTGACCGCGTGCCTTCAGGATATGCGATAATACAGCGGTTTTTATATTTGGTGAATTCCCGGCAAGCTACCATGAGCTTCACAACACTTTGACGTGAAGCATCCCGGTCTGCAGGTATTAAATTCATCATTCGTGAAAGGAAATTATATCTGCTCTTATTATCAAAAAAGTAATCCTTAGCCGCAACCATACCATATTGGTCGAAATCCTCACCTCCAGCATACATCAAAACCCCACTATCTATATGACTACAATGATTGCTACAAAATATGAATGGAGCAGAAGGCAAGTTCTCCCTGCCTACCACCTTGGTAGGGCACCAGAGATTAAAAAGGCAACGACAGAATAATTCGAAACACTTGTGCCAAAAAACCGTACTGCCACGGGGCCCACATTTGAGATAATTGTAATCTGAATCGAGCTCTGCCCGTTCAAGCATGTCCTTGAAGGTCGACACGCCTATCTCCCAAATTTTGCGTGAGCTTCAGCGAACTCATTACTGACGATTGCCCCTGCGAGTGAAATCTCCAAAGCCAGCGCAGATGCGCAAATAATCTCTGCTAATTTACGCGAGGAATGTTTCCCGCCGGCACACCCAATCATTTCCATGTTTGACCTTTGTACATTTAATCTGGTTGCCCCTCCCACGGTACCCACGGTCAGACTGGGCATGCTAAGTGTGGCGTATAGATCGTCACCTCGCTTCTCATAAGTTGCTATACCGATCGCATTCTCTGAGACACATGCCACATCCTGGCCCAGAGCCAGATACAGGGCAGCCAATGCATTGGCAACATGTAGGTTCATTCCGAGAACTCCAGCCATTTGTGAGCCCAAATGCTTGTCCACAAGTGCTTCGACAATTTCGTCAGCTGAAACACGTAATAATTTCTTTAAAACCCTATTAGCAATCCTGAAACTCGCGATAACATGATGCCCTCGCCCTTTCATTAGGCTACGTTGAGCAGGATTTTTATCCGCATTGAAGTTGCTCTCAACAAGATAACGGTGAGGAGTACCATTAGAGAGATTTTTCACAATGTACTTACAAGCCGCATCAGTACTCATAGTCACCATGTTTTGACCAGCTGCTTCAGCAGTGTCATAAATAAAATCAAGGATCACACGGTTATGAATTGGAATCTTATCAATGCGAATCAATTTACCATGCCGTGTCGTACTTTCCGCAGCTGTCTTAATTGCTTCATAATGTTCATCAATCAGCTTAATAAACTGAAGTGATTCCTCAATTTCTTCAAAGCGAAATACAGGAGCACGCGAAAGCTCCTGCTTCACATGTCGTGTCTTAATTCCACCACTACGATGTGTGAGGTAAAAACCGCGCGTCATTGAGAGGGTTAGAGTCCCTTCCACCGTACAAAGAGGCACATAATAGTCCCCCTGCGCGTAGGTTCCGTCGATCTTTAAAGGGCCTGCCACACTTTGAGGCAACCCTACAAACCCAACATGATTCTCGATTAGGCCCTTTAGATTTTCCGGCTCATCCAGCGCAAAATCGGGAACCTGATGTCCGGTTTGCTCCTTAAGCCATTGTTGTCGTGCCTCGGTATCCGCCTGAGCATAACCCCGCGGTGGTGTGAGTTTATTCATGTTGTCCGGCTAATTGATCCCCAAAGGGTAGCCCGCTGCGTTGGTTCTGTTACAGACAGGTGACCGAAATCTACTCAGCAACCCAGTTCCGTCGAGCATTTCTTACTCTCCTGCACGCCCCAGCCATGCGGGCAAAAGCACCAAAGCCGCCACAAGAGCCCCAATCAGACCGACTGACAATAACAATCCAAAATGAACCACAGGAGGGAACACAGAAACCCAAAAAACCGCCATCATCCCCACTAAAACTGCCGTAGTCGCCACTATAGGCCGACCTTTGACTCGCATTGCCGAACGAACCGCCACGAAGGGACTGGCCCCTTCATTTATTTGGTCCCGCCAGTGCGTAATAAAGTGAATTGTGTCATCAACGGCAATCCCGAGTGCTACTGCTGCAACCATGATGGTGATTGAATTAAGTGGAACACCCATCAGTCCCTGCATGGCGATAATCAGCCCAACTGGCAACAAGTTTACTGCCAAGGCTAGCAAAGCCAAATCCACTGATCGCCAAAGTAAAACAAGCACCAAACCAATTAAACCTACGGTCCATAGAACGCTCTTCTGTTGGCTTTTCACTATACGCTGGTCCGCTTCTAGAATGCTCCGAATACCACTCTGAGCTGACACTCGAACTCCTTTGGGTGCAGTAGACTGTGCCTCCTTTTCCAATCGTTCCAATAAACTCAAATAGGAATCACTAGACATATCACGAGTCCTCAATGTGAGTTGAGCCGTTTGAAAATTCGTATCACACAACATCGTCAGAAACGGCAATTGAGCCTTTTGTGAGTTCACAATACCTGAGAACAAAGCCGACTTAATCGGATTATTTGGCAATTGAAATGATCCGGGCTTACCTCCTTCCCAAACTTCGTTGATAGCAGACATTAGTTGAGTATAAGAGTAAACTGCGGTCACGTCCTTCTCCGCCTCTGCAGCATCATGCACACTTTGTAAATATTTTAGAAAAGTCGGATTATTGAGGCCATTAGTAAGCCCTGAATCGACCTCCAGTTGTACAATATTAATACCCCCGTAAGCCTCATCCATTTCCTCTATCATCTGTCGGGCCGAGCTTTGGGCGTTAAGGAATTCGGAGGCACGCACATCAGTCCTCACTTGACTTATTCCAGCTAGAACTACAGCCGCACCCAGGAATGCCAAAATAAGTAGCGGCTCATAGGCCTTTCTCATGCGCGCAGCCCAAACTTCACCCCAACTTGAAGATGTTTGTACGTCTTTGCTATCAATTTTCCCGACAAAGAGCACCGCCAACCATGCCAAGCCAGGCCCAAAGGTCAGGGCAAACAACATTATCATCCCAACTGCACCGAGGATGCCAAACTCGCGGAGCTGAGTCACTTCACTTGTAAGCAGAGCCAATAATCCAATGACAGTCGTTAAAGCAGCAAATCCACTGGCTCGAATCACTTCACTCAACATCATCTTGATTGCCGAAGTCCGATCTACACACTGAAGCCAAACACGCTGGAAGGCTGTTGCCACGTGAACCAACATGGCCAAATGAATCCCAGTCAAAAGCGGCACAAGTAAAATGGTAAAAATATTCAGCCTTAAACCGGTTAACTGATAGAGCCCCGGAAGCAGCACAATCCCCATTATTTGATTGGCCAAAACGAAAGCAATGAGGCGAGGGACATTTCGAAAAGTCACTATCAAAACAACCAAAAGTACAACGATCGCCAAGGGAACAAATCGTCGCATATCATCCTTAATGGAAGTCCGGATTTCATGCTCAATCAGCGGTAAGCTAATGACCTGAACAGATATACCTTCATCACGAAAAGGTTGCAGAGCGTTATCAATTTCAGTCTGGAATCGAGCCTGCTCTTCAGGCGTAGCCAAGGGCCGGATATAGTTGGCGATAATAACCGTGTGCCTTCCGTCTTCAGCTACCAGTATATTTCTAGCAAACGGATGTTTTTGCGACCACCGTCGCAACTGGGCCATCCCCTGCTCATCCAGAATTGGCGGCACAATACTCTGCCACTCCAAAGAAAACCCACTACGCACTGGGCGGGTTGCGGTGACCAAGCTATTCACATTGGTCATCGAGTAGGTATTAGTTAGCCCTGATTGAATATTGGTGTAAGTTAAAGTGGCACCGGGAATCTCCCCCAAGGCCCATGTCACACTCCTAGTTAACTCGATCCCCGAAGGACTATAGACCTCACCACAATCCAAACTAACAACAACCGGAACGGTCTCCCCAAGTAATTCACGGGCAATGGCATAACTCTCCTGGTTGCGCTGATCACCTGCAAGCAGATCGTCCATCTCAGAATCCACTTTCACGGTGGAAAATACAAGAGATAGCACACAGGCAAGAATCATCACGCCGATCGTTACGATCGGGAAGCGCAGGAAAGGATTACGGGTTAAATCCACCAAGACCCGCTTTTACGATGAAACGCGGTGAATCTCGACTAATTTTTGGATAACAATTCCAGAACCGCCGCACTCATGGCCGTAACTCCAGTGCGAATACAATCTGTGTCAGGGGCAAACTTAGCCGAATGCAGTGAAGGTAACGGTTGACCTAGTGCCTGAGCCCGTTTCATGGCCGCAGGGGAAACTCCACCCAATCGAAACATGTAGATTGGAATTTTATGCTCCGTGCGACCATACCGCCCAAAATCCTCCCCGCCCATGGTTGGTTTACGCTCAATCATAACATCCTTACCAAACCATTTTTCAAACACCCCATTCACTCTGGCCACCAGCTTGGGATCGTTGTAGGCAGCCGGTGTGTATTCATCCTTAACCTTCACCAATGGGTGCTTTTCTTCGGACAAGCCGGCAGCCACTGCCTGCCCTATGGCAATTCGTTTAATGGCAGCAATTAACTTTTCGCGCACCTCATCTGAATAGGAACGAATGGTCAACTGCAAGTGAACCTCATCGGGAATAATGTTGTGCTTGGTTCCACCATGAATACTTCCCACTGTGACAACCGCTGGATCCAACGGATGAATTTCACGGCTTACAATCGTTTGCAAAGCCAAAACAATCTGTGAAGCTAGAACAATGGGATCCTTGGTAGACTGAGGCTGCGATCCATGCCCTCCCACTCCACGTACGGTGATATCCACTGAATCGACATTGGCCATGGCAAACCCACTGGTATAGCCAAGTGTCCCGGCCGGTTGATCTGATGACACATGCAAAGCCAAACAATAGTCAGGCACAGGAAACTTTTTAAATAAACCATCAGCCAACATAGCCTTGGCCCCCGCACCACGCTCCTCAGCTGGCTGGGCAATAAAGACCAGAGTCCCTTTCCATTTCTGTTTCAGTTGGGTCAACACACGGGCCACACCGTTCCAGCACGTCATACTTACATCATGCGCACAAGCATGCATGGTTGGCACTGTCTTTCCCGAGTCATCAGTAGTTGTACGCGTACTGGCAAAAGGCAAACCAGTCGCTTCCTTCACTGGCAAAGCATCCGTATCGGTTCGCACAAGCACTGTCGGTCCTTTCCCGTTTTTCAATACACACACTACACCGAATCCACCTACATTCTGAGTCACTTCAAACCCGAGCTTTTTCATTTCCGCGCCGAGCCGCAGGCCGGTTTTCTCTTCCTGAAAGGATATTTCCGGATTCGCATGGAGATGTTGATATAGCTTTAATAGGTTTGAAAACTCTTTATCTACTGAATCGCGCACATCCTTTTGTGTTGGAGCTGCAGTAATCGACAAGCAAAACAGAAAAAAGAGAAACATGGATTTCATGGGCCAGATCATACTGAGCTGAAGCAGCGAGGCAAGTTGTTGAAAAAACCTTTTGCACTGGCACCTGCATACGTAAAGTGTGCTGCGTCCGTGTCGGCACCTACCACAGAAGAAGAACAATCGAGGGAGAATCCCCATACTAATTCCCAAAGAAGAGTCCTGTACCACGGAATAATCGCCTTTCTTGTGACTTCAGCGGCGGCACGGATCCCCTCTCTGTCCTTCAGTGGTTTTCAAACCGAACAGCCCTTCAGCCGCATCTGGCTTTTGATTTCAGCCAGTGGAGCCCAATGGGGAATCGGGTTTACTCTGCTACTAGCAACCGCATTAGTCGCCTCGAAACACACTGAACTCAAAGTCAGAACTCTTAAGTCAATCCAATTTCTCGCCGGGCTTTTTGCGATGCTTCTCTTCTTTGCCTTGATTAACGAGTTTGTAACCAAACCAGCAGCAGGCAAACACCGGCCCTTTGTTATTAAACTGGAAAAAGAAGGCCTTCTTGCAGGGGAAGAACTTTACGGTAAAGACGGCAAAGCCGAGCGCACCCAGTTTCTCGAGAAACTATTCAAAGAAAATGCGAATCACCCGCTTATTCAATCCGTTCATCCATTGGTTAGGAGGCACTGGGAAGCTCAAACAGGCTTTTCCTTTCCTTCAGGTCATTCGCAGAACGCCTTCCTATTCGCAATGATCCTTGGCTACCTGATTGGTGAACTAATTCCTAATGGAAGACGGTGGGTCTGGGTTCCCTTTCTTTGGGCCGGAGCCATTTGCCTTTCACGCGTGGCATTGGGAGTGCACTCACCACTGGATATCACTATTGGCGCCTTAACCGGCGGACTGATTGGCGGACTAATCCTGAAATTGGGATTGCTTAATAAATTAATTCAGGAAGAAGCACATTAAGCTACATAATCAATATCATAGAATTCCGTGACAGGACTCATTCCAACGCTACAATTTCTTTATGC
>CAJWKQ010000062.1 GCA_913041895.1 uncultured Verrucomicrobiales bacterium | reverse complement strand
CGTCGCTTAATGCAAAAAAATGAATTCTTTTACGTTAAATAAACCGTGGCATAGATCGCTCCACGCTTTCTCTCCCGGCTGAGCTTCTTTATGGGCCTTGGCCTGTGTTGTCAGAAATGTCTGCGCTGCAAGTGTCTCCTCCTTATCCGGTAGTCGGCCAAAGGCCAATTGATAAGCAATATTCACGCGTTGGTTATCACCATTACCCATGCCCAGAATCCGCTTGGCCCAAAGCTTGGATTGCTCCACCACAAAGGGGTCATTCATCATGATCAACGACTGGGCCGGCACATTGGATGTCGTGCGACGACCAAAAGTGGAGAGAGGCTGGGGCATATCAAAAGCCAACATCATAGGGGAAAGAAAATTGCGACGCACTTCCTGATAAATTGTACGACGCCCGGCCCCATCCAGAGGACCTGATCGTCCCGGCCTTCCGCGGCCTTCCATGAAGGTGGTCAAATGTACTGACACAGGCGTCCCATACATTTTCTTATCCAGCCTGCCAGACACTGCGAGAATGGCATCACGAATGGCTTCGCCCTGTAGGCGGCGCACCGGCATACGGTGAAGTAATATATTAGTCGGATCCTTGGCTTCACTGGCTGCATTAACAGGTTTGCTACTCATCTGGTAGGTTTGAGACAGCATTACTTCACGTATCAGCTGCTTGGTGGACCATTTCTTTTCAATAAGCCGGTTGGCCAGCCAATCCAGTAACTGCGGATGCGACGGTTTTTCCCCCAAAACACCAAAGTTATCGGTGCTGGGTACAATGCCTCTACCAAAAAGATGATGCCATATCCGGTTCACATATACTCGCGCCGTTAAAGGATTGCTGGGATCGGCAATGTGTCGGGCTAATTCCAACCGACCTGTTCCCTCGACAGATGCCTGATTCTCTCCGGCAATGGCCGTGAGATATCCTCGTTGAATTTCTTTTCCAGGATTTTTATGACTGCCCCGAATGAAAAGGTTTTCGTTGCGGCCAGAACCCTCCAGCATTACCGGAACCACTGCGGGTCGGGCAATGGATCCGGCCAGTTTATTATATTCATCCAATAGCTTGGGAGCATCTCCTTGGGTTATCTTTACCGGCTCCGGCAGCTTTGGAACCGGAATCGATGGAGGCCGATTGTTATCCGACAACCAAAGTTGCTGCACCGCACCATAAGCATCAGGCCCTGATCCCTTGCCACCGGGATCACTACTGGAGAGATCAACAATTTCCAGATAACAATCGTGGCCTTTCCACATACCCAGATTAAAGGTGACCCAGTGGGGCTTATCGTTTTTGATATGACGGGTCAGGCTGCCGTAAATCGGATTACGAATGACTTTAAAATTATCCACCACCACGTTAAACCGGACATCAGTGCCGAATGCCAGAATATGGATGAAGTTTTGCGCAATGGTAAAAGTAGGTGAACGCAAGGTACCCTGAAACTTCCGGCTCACAAGAGCGCCATGCAACCAATCTGCCAACACCGGACGAACCGACTGACCTTCAATGGTGAAGTCATCTGAAGCGGTAAATGCATCATGCCAGGCTGTGCCATCAGCAAACCAGTCCTTGCCCTTGGTTTGGCGAATATCAGAAATTAAAGTGTAGCCATCGGTTTTAACTTCAGAATTGGCGGCAGGCTGGGTCTTGATGGCATCGCTCAGTGCAGCAGCAATTTCCTTTTTGATGACAGTGAGTTCCGCTTTTTTGTTGCTAAAGGCCTGTTGTCCATCAACTGATCCATGGGAAAAGCTGCTACTCTTTACCAAACCATAAAGCGAGTAGTAATCAGCCGTGCTAATAGCATCAAACTTATGATCATGACAACGGGCACACGCAACGGTCATAGCCTGAAAGGTCTTGGTAAGCACATCAATCTGGTTATCGATGATCTCTGCCTGATAAGCGCGAACATCAACCGGTGAGTGGCAATGCTGACTCATCCACCACCAGGTGGTAGCCAGACGGCTTTCATTCCATCCTCCCTCCTTTGCATAACGTGGAGTGATTTGATCACCGGCAATATGCTCCAGAATCAACCGATCATAAGGAACATCCTGATTAAAAGCCCGAATCACATAATCGCGATAACGCCATATATCCTGATTCACAAAATCAAACTCATGACCAAACGTCTCGGCGTATCGCATCAGATCCAGCCAATGCCGACCCCAACGCTCACCAAAATGAGGTGAGGCCAATAGCCCATCAATCACTTTTTCAAAGGCACGGGGTGAATTGTCATTCAGGAAAATATCCACCTGCTCCGGCGTAGGCGGCAACCCTATCAGATCGAAGTAAGCCCTTCGGATTAATGTGCGCTTGGCAGCCGGACCTGCCGGCTCAAGGCCTGTACCTTCAAGCTTCGCTAGAATAAACTGGTCAACGGGTGTGGAAGCCCAACCCTTCCTTTTAACAGCTGGCGGGTTATTGTTATTAAGAGCACCCCAAGCCCAATGTTTGGCTTTCCTTTCCTGGAGATTAAATTCCTTGGCCGCACCTCCCCCACCGATATTGTTTTCCTCCGGCCACGGAGCACCTCGTTTCACCCATTGAGTTAAATCAGCAATCTGAGACTCACTTAGCTTGCCACGAGGTGGCATTTCCAAATCCACATTGTTATAGCGAACTGCTTCAATCAATAGGCTTTGGTCTGGCTTCCCGGCAACGATTGCCGGACCGGTATCGCCTCCCTTCAACACGCCAGCACGATGGTCGAGCCGCAACCCGCCTTTTAATTTCTTCGAATTAGAGCTATGGCATTTATAGCAATTCTCAGCAAGCAGGGGCCGGATTTTCTTCTCGAAGAAATCCAAATCCTGTGCTGAAAAATCCGCACCAAAAGAGATCATTCCTCCGGTAAAAAAAATTGCGGATAAGACGGAGCGTGCACTCATTGGCTATATTGTAATCTTACAGGCTAACAAATCAATGCATGGTTTGCTTGGCTTAAACTGGATTTTTCCGCATTTTAAACCGAGTTTTGTGACTAGTTCCCAGCACATTGAGAATCCCGATATCATTTTAATCGGAAGCGGAGTGATGAGCGCCACTTTGGGTACCGTTCTGAAAAACCTCCAGCCAAACCTGAAAATTCAACTCTATGAAGTGACTGAAGATTTGGCTCAGGAAAGCTCCAACGGCTGGAACAATGCCGGTACCGGCCACGCAGGAATTTGTGAATTGAGCTATACCGCGAACCGGGGGGAAAACGGTGAAGTAGACGTAAGTCAGGCAATCGAAATTTTCCATCAATTCGAGCAATCCAAATACTTCTGGGGATATGTCGTTCGCGAAGGAATGATTGATGATCCCAAAAAATTCGTTAACCCGTTGCCTCACATTGCCTTTGTTTACGGGCAGGAACAGGTAGATTTCCTTAAGTCACGATATGAAGGCATGAGTTCCCACCATTTTTTTGGCAGCATGGAATACACCGACGATCGTGATGTGATTAGCAATTGGGCACCTTTGGTTGTAAACGGTCGGGATAACACACCCATTGCCGCAACAAAAATGGATCGTGGGACTGACGTCAACTTCGGCGCATTATCAGATTTATTGATCCAATGGTTAGGCCAACAGCACGACTGCGGTTACGCCACCCAACATCGAGTCACTGATCTCACGCAAAACAGGGATGGATGGGAGGTGGAGATTCAAGATCTAAAAGGCAAACGTAAATTTCAAAACCAAGCCAAGTTCGTTTTTATCGGCGCAGGAGGAGGCAGTCTGCCATTATTACAAAAATCGGGAATTACAGAGAGCAAAGGGTTTGGTGGATTTCCAATTGGTGGGCAGTGGCTAGTGTGCCGAAAACCCGAAATCGTTAATCAACATCTAGCAAAGGTATATGGGATGTCTCCTGGTGCAGCGCCAACCATGGCTGTCCCTCACTTGGATACCCGCGTTATTGATGGGAAAAAGGCCCTCCTCTTTGGACCTTATGCCGCGTGGACGACCAAGTTCCTGCATCAAGGCGGTAGCTTTTTGGATTTGCCCGGCTCCATTCGAACCGACAACCTCGCTTCGCTCATCAAAGTGGGCCTGCATAACATACCGCTGGTCAACTACCTTATTCAGCAGGGACTCCAAAGCATGAATACGCGCATGAAGGAACTTCGTAATTTTTATCCAGAAGCAAAAACTGAGGACTGGGAACTCATTGATGCAGGTATCCGTGTGCAGGCAATTAAAAAGGAGGATGGTGACGCGGGCATTGTCCACTTCGGCACCGAGGTATTGACTGACAAAGATAAAACAATTTCCGCGTTACTCGGCGCATCGCCCGGCGCGTCGGTTTCGGTAAATATTATTCTCGAGATCGTAAAGGAATCCTTCAGCCACTTACTGGAGACTAAAGAAGGGCGTCAACGGATGAAGAAAATGGTTCCCTCTTATGATGAAAATCTCATCGATACTGCCCTAGCTACCCGACAATCCATTCTCAGTGAACAAGCCGAAAAATCTCTTCAACTTATTTGATTATGAACAAATCTCTTCGTATTGGCATCGAGATCGGCGGCACTAAACAACAGATCGTTACTGGAGACACCCAAGGCAATATCATTGAACGCCACCGATTTAATCTGGAGCCCAATGCCAATGCCATAGATATTCAAAAAAGAATCGAAGAAGAACTAAGCAAAGTGATCGCCACTCATCAACCGGACCGCATTGGAGTGGGCTTTGGAGGTCCGGTTAATATGGCCACAGGCAAAGTTGCCACCTCCCATCAGATAGAGGGCTGGAGCGGCTTTCCCTTGCATGATTGGTTAAGCACACTAACCGAGCTTCCCGTAGTAATTGAAAACGATTCCAATACTGCTGCCCTAGCTGAAAGTTTACGCGGTGCAGGACGTGGTTTTAATCCAGCTTTCTATATGAATATGGGGAGCGGTGTTGGGGGAGGGCTGGTGATTGATGGAGAGATTTATCATGGTGACACGCCCGGGGAAGTGGAATTCGGTCACTTACGATTAACCCCCGACGGCATCACTGTAGAAGATCAATGTTCAGGCTGGGCCGTAGACAAAGCTATTCGTGAAGCGGTCACAACCAACCCTGATTGTCCACTTGGGCAAATCATCGGCAATAAAACGGGTGGAGAGGCCAAATATCTTGCCGATGCCTTGGCTCAAGGCGATGCCGTCGCTCAAGATATCCTTTCCTCGGTCACAAGTAATCTTGCCTTTGCCCTTTCCCATGTGACACATCTATTTCATCCACAGGTAATTATTCTAGGCGGGGGATTGTCGATGGTCGGGGCACCCCTACGAAAAGGTATTGAACAAAAACTCCCGCAGTTCCTGATGGAAATCTATGGCAATGGGCCTGAAATTAAACTGGCCGAATTAAGTGAAGATGCGGTCCCTATGGGAGCATTACTATTAGAGTAATATGCTTTCTGTTCTCTCCAAAAATAAATCCTTTACTTCGGTTTCGATTGAAAAGGGAGTACTTGAAACCCACGGAATTAAATCGTGGATCTGGGATTCTGATGGCTGTTTATGGTACGGAGAGCAAGGAGCAATCAGATGTCGACTGGCTGTTAGAGAGGAGGATTTGGATGAGGCAACAAAAATATTAAATAGCGCCTCCACCAAAATCCCTGATACCGCCCAATCTGAAGACTCCACAGCCTTCAAAACGGAATCACCCCCCTACTTCACCTTAACTTTTTGCTTGGGACTCCTCTTTATATTTATTTTAAATTTTTTAAATCAAACAACTCTGGAACCACCCTCTTTCATAAAAGAGATTCTTGCTTTCCCTATCTATTTTTTTGTTGCGGCGGAAACATTTGTTTTTTTATCACTTGGTATTCCCCCGACTATAACTAATTTGTTTATCACCTTAATAAATATTTTTCTTACCATAACAATAGGATGCATCGTTATCGGAAACAGAATACCCCTCTATGTTGCTTCCAGCATCCTCGCTTTGGCCGCATTACTCACGTTGCCGTGGATCGCCAAGAGTACAGGCATAGGGGTAGGCAAAGTGATACTCCTGTTGATTGAAAATCTGTATATTGTGCTTCTAGTGGCACTCTTGAGCCTTACTGTAAGCTGGGGCCTGAATCTCGTGGGTTTCAACAAGATGGAAAGAGGGGCCCTTAAAGCCCTTGGCTTCGTTTTTGTTCACTTCGTTACTTGGCCAACCATCATTAGTCTTATCATTTATTACACGCCCTCACCCCTTTGATGAAGAGAATAGATAACACCAAGCGAAGCTGTAGTTCTTGTTATGTGGTATTAGTCTGAACAAGGAGCACAATCGACTCCTTCTTGACCATAGAATTTCTGACCACGCTCTATTTTTTCGCGTCCATTCTGTTTTCGCCAATCGTTGGTGTCGCGCAGGCTATAGATACAGCCGCAGTATTCCTGCTGGTAAAATTCCTCGCGCTTGGAGAGCTCAATCATCCGCGTCGCTCCTCCCTGTTTTCGCCAATTAAAGGTCCAATAGATCATATCATCCCAGCGTGCAGCTGCGCGGGTGCCGCTGGAATTGATCTGGTCCATATTTTTCCAGCGAGAGATGCCAAGAGTACTACTTATTAGGTTAAATCCGTTTTCTGCAGCATGTAGTGCAGTGCGTTCAAAGCGCATATCAAAACACACTGTGCAACGTGCGCCGCGCTCGGGTTCCTCTTCCAAACCTCGCACCCGTTCGAACCAGTTATCCGTGTCGTAGTCTGCATCCACAAATTCCATGCCAAGCTTTTCAGCATATCGAATGTTTTCCTCCTTGCGCAATTCGTACTCACTTCGAGGATGGATGTTAGGGTTATAAAAGAAAATCGTCGTCTCAATTCCACTGGCAACCATCGCATCCATCACCTCACCTGAACATGGGGCACAACACGAGTGCATGAGAATCTTCTTTGCGCCATTGGGCGTTTGAAGCTGTGGCCGTTCGTAGTTGTCTAAAGAATAGCCCGTCATTAGTGCTTCCGAGTCTTGAACGTTTTCTGATGTTTATTGCGCGGATTAAACAACGTGTAACTTTCACCATCAGCCGCAACGGAAAGTTTGAGGGCGAGAGCCTTGCAATCCTCGGGCTCGGTGAGATTGGCGATGTAATCCTCAGAGGTGTTATTTTCGACGCCATCTTTTCGGAGATTTTTGTGCACTTGATACATGGCCTGAATAGACTTGGTGGAGGTGAGTGCCGCAAAGGCAGAGGGAGAGCAACCTTTCCTGTGGCCGTTATTCATCACGCTCACGGTCGGAGCCACGCTCTTGATCAGGACCGGATTATTGCTGGTTGCTAAACCGTGATGATTAACCTGATACACATCCACCGTGCCTACACGGTTCACCGGCTCCACGAGCTTTGCTTCCATGTTCCAGGTTAAATCACCGCAATCAAGGAAGCGAAAATTTCCCGCGGTAATGAGTGAAGCCACACTATTGGCATTATCAGAAAGATCCTCCTTCATGGGTGGTACCGATCCGGCCAGTGGATTCTTTTTTGCACCCTTTGGTGCATTGATGAACTTACGGGCAGCAGCAACAAAGGTAAGATTCACTTCTGCGGTTCCATCTGCTTGCTGCAAAAGCAGTGTTCCTCCCGGTTTCACGACCTCCCGTCCATCCACCTTCATAGTCTTGTAAGGTTTAACCTTTAATACAAACGCTGGATCCTGACGGTTGCGGTCAGGGTTACGGACGGGAATACCATTATCATATACATACCCAATTGGCATCAACTGACTAAGAGGTGCTGCCCCTCCAAAATGATCACCATGAAAGTGTGTGGTGATTAGGAAGTCTATTTTCTTCAGCCCAGCCTGCTTCGTGGCCACTTCGTGAATGCGGCCAGCATCGCGCGTACCCGGGTTGCCGGTATCAATCAAGATCGATTGCCCCGCAGGAGTCACCATCAGGGTTGCCGCTCCTCCCTCAACATCCACCCAGTAAATATCCAGCGTCTTCTCCGCATAACCCGAAATGACCATGAGGCAAGTCGTTAAGATAAAAAGCATGCGTTTCATGGCGGACATCATCCACACCCCTCCGTAAAAAAGCAATTTCACACCAACAAAAAAGCGGGCTTAAAGCCCGCTTTCAATAAATATGAAGAATCCTAGTTTGCGGTAGCCTTGTATCTACCTCCGGGAATACCCCCCACAGCCTTGATCAGCTGATCTGCGCTCACTTTGCCTTTGTCAGCTATGATGGAAGCCTTGCCGTCTTTAAGTTCCACCTTCACGTCCTTCACTCCATCTACTTTGGCCAGTGCAGACTGCACAGCCGGTACGCAGTTAACTGTTCATGTCATCCCTTCCACCTTGAGGGATACCATTTCAGCACCTTCCGGGATGTTTTCCTCAGTCTCAGCAGATGCGGAACCTTGAGCTGATCCCGCATCACCAGCCTGACCACACCCGAGAAGCAGAAATCCAGACGTGATTCCTCCAGTCAAAAAAGTCATTAAATTTCTCACGTGACCAAATTAACGCATGCTTAGAGAAATAATTCAAATTCTTTTAATGACTAATCTACCGATTTTGCGGTCAAAAAGTACTGGCCGAACTCTTGATGCCAAGGCACCATTCGTTCATGAAAATGAGCCTTATAACTAAACTTTACGCTGTTATGTTTGTTACTATCGGCCTGCTCTTTATGGGTTGTGGTGAACATGATCATGACCACGACCACGACCACAATCATGACCATGACCATGACCACGACCACGACCACAATCATGACCATGACCATGACCACGACCATGACCACGATCATGATCACGGAAAACCAGAGGAAACCTCTTCTTCAGATGATAATTATCCCCTAAAGACCTGTCTGGTAACTGACGAAGAGCTAACCAGTATGGGCAAGCCCTATGTCAAAGTATGGAATGGCACCACAATCAAGTTATGTTGTGAGGGCTGTATGGAAGATTTTGAAAAGGAACCCAAAAAGTTTCTAGCCAAGCTGGAGAGCGCAAAAAAAGAAGAAGTACCTACTCAGGCTCCAGCAAAAGAATAATCTTCATAGCAAGTCTCCCGTTAAAGCACAACCCGTGTCTCAACGCCCAATGTGACAGCCAATGCGTGCTTACATTACCATCTGTATCCTGCAGTGTGCTTGCCTAGGGTGGTCTGCGGAACATCTGCATCAATCGATTGATCGACTCATCAAGACGAAGGCCGGCGGCCCGATAGCTGGGAAATCCAACGATCCAGAGTTCTTCCGCCGGGTACAATTGGATCTGGCTGGTCAGATTCCAACTTCTAAAGAAGTCCGTGATTTCATCCAAAATAAGAATCCAAATAAACGTGCCAAACTAATCGATCAATTACTGGCAAACGACACCTTCGCCGAACACTGGACCGACCGATTGTCAGTCATGCTTCTTGAACGGCAAAACCTGGGCAAGATAAATGATGAGGATTGGAGATCATTTCTAATCAAACAACTCAAAGAGGAACCTCGTTGGGATGTGATGGCATACGAAATGATTACGGCCGACGGAAAAGGTGATACGCGAGCCGCCATGCGATTCTTGGGAAATGCCAATCATGAACGGATGACTAAGGATATAGCCCGTTTATTTCTTGGCATGGATTTACAATGCGCGAAGTGTCATGACCACCCATCTGTTGATGAATGGAAACAGGCTCATTTTTGGGGACTCTTCGCTTACCTCAACCAAACAAAGTCAGCAACACACTCAAAAAACAAATTACCCTACTTCGTCGAAAATCTCGCCACTAAGAAAGTCGAATTCCAATCCGTATTTGAAGCAGAAAAGAAGAGTACTGGACCTTATTTGCCGGGAGGAAAGGAAATTGATATACCAACTTTTGAGAAAGGTCAGGAATATGAAAAGCCAGCCGCTGACGGACTACCCGCAGTACCAAAATTCCGACCAAGGGAATTAATGGCGAGAGAATTGACATCCAATAACAATCGTTATTTTACCCGCAATGCTGTCAACCGGCTTTGGTATCTAATGATGGGTCGAGGTCTGTCCCACCCTCTGGATGAAGTACATGCACAAAACCCACCTTCGCATCCCCAATTAATGAAACTACTTATGAAGGAATTTGCTGCGCACAAGTTTGATGTGAAATGGTTCATTCGTGAAATCGCTCTAAGTGAGAGCTATCAACGCAGCAGCAAACTCCCTCAAGACGCGAAGCAGCCCGATCCAGCACTTTATATCACTGCTCACCCCAAGGCCTTAACCCCCGAACAGTTGCTGCGCGCTATTCTCAAAGCCACGGGAAACACAAAACGGGTCGAAGCATTAAAGGCTGACCCCAATGCAGAAAAATTTGATCGGCGCGGTTACTTCACTGGCTCTCATCGAGAACTCCCCTCCTCATATGAAGAAATAAAAGCCGTATTCATGGAGACCTTTGCTCAACCTGCCGGCCAGGAAGAGGTGGAGTTTCTCCCGGGACTAAACAAAGCATTGTTTCTCATGAATGACCGCCTTCTTCTAAGTTGGTTGCACCCCCAAGGAGAAAACCTGGTAGCCCGGGTGAACAAATTAAAAGACCCCAAATCGATTTCAGAAGAATTATATTTTAATGTACTTGGCAGACCCCCAGTGAAGGAGGAAATCCACATCGTTTCCGAGTATCTCGAAAAACAAAACAGCCGGCGAACTGAAGCTTTAGGCGAACTAGTCTGGTCACTTCTAACCTCGATTGAATTCCGTATAAACCATTAATGGAAAAACTTCCTCCATATGCCTGTGGCAGCTCAGAACACGGAATGTCGCGGCGGAGAATGCTAGGCACCCTCGGTGGCGCGATCGGATTTGGCAGCCTGTTACAACCAACCATCGCCGAACAAATACGCAATCATGGGAAAAGAGTTTGCCTCATCTGGCTTGATGGCGGCGTTAGTCAATATGAAAGCTGGCATCCATTGCCTGAAAGCAAGTTTGCCGGCCCGTTTCGCAGCATTAAAACAAGTATTCCCGGTATTCATTTTAGTGAGTTGATGCCGCACACCGCAAAAATTGCTCACAAGATTTCTGTGATTCGCTCAATGGAAACGAAGGATCCCAATCACTCAAGCGGAGTACCTCGCGTCCAAAGGGGGGATCCTCTAGACCGCGGAGTTGATTATCCTTATCTCGGCTCAGCCATTGCTAAGTTAGCCGGCCCGGCCAATCCGGAACTGCCCCCCTATGTTTGGATCAAGCCAGGTAACGGAGGGTTTATTCACCGGGAAGCAGGTTTCCTTGGCTCAAAATATGGGGCGCTCGCCTTGGGTGACGGAAAACCTCCAGTTCATATACACCGCCCAGATTCTATATCCGCTGAAATTGACGACGCCCGAAACGTCCTTCGACAAAAGGTTAACGAACGTTTTAAGGCATATCGCCATGCATCTGAAATTGATGCCTATGAAACGAGTTTTGATCTGGCTCGTCAGCTAATGGCGCGCAAAGACATATTTGACGACACCAAACTCAGCGCCAAAGATCAGGATCGTTACGGGTCACATCCTTTGGGTCGACACATATTACGTGCACGCCAATTACTCGAAGCAGGTGTACGCTTTGTGAAGGTCAATAGCTATCATTGGGACACGCACGGAGATAATTTCAACATGTCCCAGCGACTTGTACCACAGGTTGACCAACCCTTCGCCGCACTCATCAATGACCTCGAAGATCGGGGCATGCTAGATCACACACTAGTCATCGTGATGAGTGAGTTTGGCCGAACACCCATCATTAACTCACGCCTTGGGCGTGACCATTGGCCTGATTGCTGGAGCATTGGATTGGCTGGATGCGGTATAAAGCATGGGGCCGTTATCGGGAAAACAACAAAGGATGGAGCATTTGTTGACGGAGAAGGTTATGACATTGGCCACCTATTCCACACTATCTTTACTCTCCTTGATATCAATCCACGTAAAACAAACTACCGTCACAAAGGGCAGAAGCTCGCTATCGCGAATGATGAATGTGAACCAATCAAGGAGGTGATGATGTGAACATCCCCTCACTTAATATCAAAGAATCATGGGTGGCACGTGAATTGAAGCACGATCGCCAACTGTTTCGCGCTCAGTTCAGCTCCGATGGCAAATTCATTGCTGCCGGCGGACAGGACAAACTTGTGTATGTTTGGGAGTTGGAAGGCGAAAAGAAAACGGCATTCAACGCCCATAAAACTTGGGTATCTTCGCTTACTTTTCATCCAAGAGAAAAACATCTGTTTACCGCAGATTACCTTGGAGTCATCCATTGCTGGAATTATGAGGCCAATAGCAAGCCGCAGTGGACCATCTCCAATGCCGACCGAGACAATGTGCGTGCACTGATTGTTACCCCGGATGGTAAATATTTAATCAGTGCCGGTGATGATGCCATCATCAAGGTGTGGAATCCTGCCAATGGAAAACCCGTCGCCCAGCTCGAAGGACACAAGGAATGCATCTTCAGCCTTGCCGTATCTCCTGATGGCAAACATCTGGTCAGTGGCGACCTCTTCGGATCCGTTCTTCAATGGAACATTGGCGATTGGAAACCAGTACGCAAACTCGATGCCAAGATCCTGCATACGCGGTTGGATAATTTCATTGCCGATGTGGGAGGTGTACGCAGCCTGGCCTTCAGCAAAAACGGCAAGCTGTTGGCAGTAGGCGGTATGAAGGAAGCGAAGAGTAACGCCTTCTGCCCGGGAAAACCCACGGTACTGATTTTTGACTGGGCCAGCGGGAAGCAGAAAAACGAACTTGGCATCAAAGGCAAGAGTGACGGCCCTTTTAACGCGCTACGTTTCCTTGATGATGGCACTCTGATCGGTCACACTGAGATTTTACATGCCAATTCTGAACTGACCTTCTGGAAAATGGATGCACCAAATCCTCTGCACTCTATCACAAACGGCTCGGCCTATGACCTAAGCCTGCACCCAGATGGCAGGCAACTGCTTGTTCCCACCTACGTCTCTGGAGGTGCCAGCGGTAATGGTGCTCGAAAACAGCACAGGGAAAAGTATGACCCAAATGGAACCAACCTGAAAATATTTAACCTCTTTGCCAAACCGCCTGAGGAGGAAAAAGAGAACTAAGGAAGGGGGCTTATTTCCTTCCGCGGGGCACATTCATACTCATGATACTGGGCCCGTGAAATACCACCCCGCAACCACCTGTGATCACCCGTTCAACCGGTTCACCGGTTTCCGGGTGCTTCTTGAGGGGTTTATCCTTCATCGACTGAACCAATTCAAAGCGTTTGGGCTTCTGGCCTTTTTTCTTCGGTATAGTTTGGTAAACGTAGGTCGGCATAAGGGCTATTGTGACTGAAAACCAGTGCCAAAAGCAAGATCATGACTGGTAAAAGGACTTGAAGGAGCACTTGTTTTGGGCATAGTAACCCGCTCGCCGCAATGATGGCGATGTGGCTGGATAGCTCAGTTGGTAGAGCAACGGACTGAAAATCCGTGTGTCCCCAGTTCGAACCTGGGTCCAGCCACCATTTCTTTTTCTGTGACGGCGTGACACCAATGGCTTGATGTCGTAGGTTAGAACCAAGGGGCTGCGTCCACCTTCAGGCATGAAAACACTCCATCGGTACTTGCTCTCACAGGTGCTTGCCACATTGCTACTCACGGTGGCTATCTTCACTGCGGTCCTCCTCATGGGCAACGCAATGAAAGAAGTGCTGGCTTTGGTGGTTAAAGGCCAAGCCTCTCTTTGGGGAGTGACCAAAGCTTTTGCACTGCTCATTCCTTTTGTTATCTCCTTTTCTCTTCCAATGGGCTTGCTTACAGCCATGTTACTGGTTTTTGGACGGTTTAGTGCTGATCAAGAACTCACTGCAGCCCGAGCGGGAGGCATTAGTCTATTAAGCCTTGTAACTCCGCTAATTCTTCTCAGCGTTCTGTTGGCGGGCCTTTCAGCCTGGATAAACCTTCAAGTTGCCCCTCAATGCCGCACTGCCTACAAGAAACTTGTTTATGATTTAGCCAAGGCTAACCCAACGGCTCTACTCGCTGAAAACACCTTTGTTACCGAGGTTCCCGGTCACGTAATTTACATTGGACAGCTTAGTCAGGATAAAGCCGATCCAAATCAGTGGACTATGCAAAACATAATGATTAATCGTGTTGAAAATGGCGAACTCATTCAACGTACCCGAGCTTCAAGAGGAGAAGTCGGTTACGATAAAAAAACGAAACAATTCACATTCCGACTGTTTGAAGCGCAAGTAAACGTACGATCTGACAAGCTCTCGATTCTCTTCGGTGAAATGAATGACCCCGAGAAAGCAAACGAACATACTGCACCCGTCAAAGAGGAAGAAAGCCCAGAATGGATCCCCATGGCTGGTGGTGAAATTATTTTACCCGTTTCTTTATCGGATCTAGAGAATCGCATTTATAGACCCAAACTCAGCCATCTTACCTTTGGCCAGTTACAGAGAGAATTAGAGCGTCACGGAAAAGTGACTAATGTAGAAAGCAATGGATCGGTGGCATATGCCTTTTGTGCAACCCGTGATCTTCCAAATGCTGGATTGGAACTTGATATCCTTCGAGAAGGCAAAAGTGTTGGAAGAGCCCGTTTCACTGGAGAGTTAACGTTAGGAGATAGTAACGAGCGAGGAAGTGAAATCCAAGAAACCAAACTGGTATTAGAAATATTAGACGGGAGTATCCGTTCAGGAGACCGTTTTGCATTGGATCGAACACCTTTCAAAGTACAAATGCACCGTCAGGTTTCTTTTTCTTTTGCCGCTATCGG
>CAJWKQ010000061.1 GCA_913041895.1 uncultured Verrucomicrobiales bacterium | reverse complement strand
AATTGCGAAGCAGATAATAACTTCGATATTAGCGGTCAAGTAAGTCGCGGATCTTGGGACTAAGGAGTTTTTCTCTACCATACCCCTTGTTAAGGACAGGCGCCCGGTAACCCGGGCGCCTTTTTTTGCCTTTTCATTGAATCTTTTTATAACTAACTGGCGTCTACAAGAACTGGTTGCTTAAACGAAGATGATTTCGATTGGATTTAGGTTAAAATTGCTCTTAGCGATGCTGACAGTAGTGGGGCTTACCACGGCTATCTCGTTGATGGTTTCACTGAAGCGAGCGGCACAGGCCAATGACCAGCTGTTCCGCATACGAGTTGAAGAGCAGTTGCGATATCTGCCTAAGGAACAAGCGGATCGCCTGAGTGATGTGCAAAAATGGGCCGGGCAATTTACACGGCGCGAGTCGGTTCAGATTGCTTTAGAGGAAAGGGATGGGAATAGACTGTACGAGCTGGCTTGGCAACACATAGCACCTGTGCTCTCAGAACCTTTTCTGCAGAGGATTGGAAAAAAGGAAGCCCCGCCTATGCCGGCTGTCATACATGTGCCCAAGGGGCGCTTTAGGATGGCAGCTACACATTTGATGTTTATGGGTGAACAGGGGGAATTTTTACTGCCAGATGGGCTAGTAAATGGATATTTCCAGAGCCGTAATCAGCGAGAGTTTCGTGACAAGCTTGATAAGCTGGCCACTGGATTGATAGAGCTCGATGGGCTGGCCACAGGTTATTTGTCCATAGGCAGTTTGGGCGGAAATCGGCGGCTACTGGAAGTGGTGTGTCTGCCGGTGGAACAAATGGGAGGCGGGCGAAAGGTGGGCACCCTAATCATGGGCTTTCCGGCGATAAATAGACGCGGGGAAAAGACCTTGAATGAAGTCAGTGATCTTCACTCTGGGATTTGGGTTGACGGAACCCTGCTTTCCACTGCCATTCCTGAAATAAATCAGGCGCAAGTTGCTAAATGGCTCGAGGATAATGCACAGGCATTAAACGATAATCCTGCGGATAATCAGACGTTTCTTGATCTCAACGGGATGCCCTACAAAGTATTTGTTGCGCCTATGGATTCTCACCCCGCCTTACCCAAGGCTTACAAGGTGGGCCTGTACGATTGGACCGATTCACTTGCCGTAAAAGAGGGCATCAAGGCCGAAATTCTGGGTATTGGTGCAGTTATGGGTCTTTTGGCGATGGGGCTAAGTTGGCTGATTTCCCTAGGTCTTTTCAGGCCGGTGAGGCGGCTTTACAGGGCTACGATGCGGCTAAGGGATGGCGACTATGATGTTCGTATACCAGTGAGAAGTAACGATGAATTGGGTAAGCTCGCCGAAGCATTTAATGAAACGGCTCAGGATTTGTCGTTAAAAAATAAATATCGTGATGTATTGAATAAGGTTACCGATAAGGTGGTGGCTGAGAGGTTGATTCAAGGCAAGGTGGTTTTGGGGGGTAAGACAAGGCAGATGACGGTATTATTCTGTGACATACGCCAATACACCGAAATCACCCAAGATTTGTCGCCTGAAGAAACCGTTAATATGCTCAATGAGCACATGACGGCCATGACGCGCGTGGTTCATGAGCATGGCGGAGTAGTAGATAAATTTGTAGGCGACATGGTCATGGCTGTTTTTGGGGCTATCGAAAGCGATCCAACAGCTGCAGAACGGGCCGTGGCCTGTGCTCGGTCTATGATTTCTGAAAGAAAAATACTCAATATGCTGACAGGGCGGGAGATCAGTGTTGGGGTGGGAGTTGCCACAGGAAAGATGTTGGCAGGCTTTATGGGTTCTGAGGATCGGTTGAATTTTACGGTTATTGGCAAAGGAGCCAATCTGGCTAGCCGCTTATGCACAGTGGCTGGGCCCATGGATATTTTGGTTGATGAAGCTACTTGCGAGGCGGCTCGGGAAGGACGCTCGGCTGAACCCCTACCCCCCATGGAAATAAAGGGGTTTCATGATCTTCAGGCTCTATATCGGCTTTGCCCTGAATCTGTTCTCAATACAGGGCCTGAGAATGTTTCGAATCCAGTGCTCTAGGCCTTGTTGGGCCAGTTTTCTTCTCGGCTTTGAAAGAGCAAAAAACCGTGAAAAAACCGTGAAAAAACCGTGAAATTCCAAGTGACAATAAGTTTCAAAAATGTTATGACATAGCTGAATGACGCTTGGGGTGGAATCGTCTAATATTGCGGAAGAAAACCCGGCTAAATTATGCTCACAATTACCGGTCAAAAATATCGATTTTGCGACGGACTCTCTCGGCGTGGATTTCTTACGGTAGGAGGTCTTGCTTTGGGAGGGGCGACTTTGCCGCAGCTACTTCAAGCCGAGGCACAGCAAGGTATCAAGCGGAGTCATAAAGCCATCATTAATGTCTTCCTGCCGGGTGGCCCGCCCCATCAGGATATGTGGGATCTCAAACCTAATGCGCCAAAGGAAGTGCGGGGAGAGTTTGACGAAATTTCCACCAATATTCCCGGCATCCGGATAGGCGACCAATTCCCGCGCATGGCTAAGATGATGGATAAGTTTACTGTCATTCGCTCAATGGTGGGGGCGAATGGACGCCATGATGCGTGGCAGTGCCAGACCGGTCGGGGTAATTTCGGCAACCAGCCTCCTGGAGGGTGGCCGAGCATGGGCGCGGTTTTGTCAAAACTTCATGGCCCTGCTGCAAAAGGAGTTCCGCCTTTTGTTGGATTAGTTCCCGATACAGGACACAAGCCTTGGGGAGACCCAGGAACCTCCGGCTTTCTCGGGCCAGCTCACAGCCCATTCCTCCCAGCTAAGGCTGGTGGAGTGAAAGACGACATGAAGCTTAATGGCATCAACCTCAGCCGTCTCGATAATCGCCGGTCATTGCTTACACAATTTGATCAAATTCGCCGTGATGTAGACACCAAGCGGCATATGGAGGGTCTCGATGCATTCAATCAGCAGGCTCTTTCGATGTTAACCTCTGCGAGCTTCGCTGAAGCGCTCGACATAGAGAAGGAAGATGTAAAAGTGCGCGACCGTTACGGACGTGGGCACAACAAGAAGCAGGCTGATGGTTCTCATAAGTTGCTCGATGATTTTCTCATGGCTCGTCGCCTAGTTGAGGCTGGAGCTCGCTGTGTGACCCTTGCCTTTAGTCGCTGGGATTGGCATGGGGGCAACTTCAAGCGTGGCCGTGAGGATATGCCAATGCTGGATCAGGCATTGACGGCACTAGTGGAGGATTTACATCAGCGCGGCATGGATCGCGATGTTAGCGTGGTGGTCTGGGGGGAGTTTGGGCGTACTCCGACCATTAACAAGAATGCAGGCCGCGACCATTGGCCCCGCGTCAGCTGCGCTGCGCTGGCTTGTGGCGGGATGAATCATGGTCAAGTGATTGGAGCCACCGATAAGAAGGCCGGCGAAGCTGTTGATCGCCCGGTTAAGTTCAGTGAAGTGTTCGCTACACTTTACACTGCAATGGGGATCAATATTCAAACCGCTACAATACCGGATTTGTCGGGTCGTCCACGGTATTTAGTTGATGAAGGCACCAAGCCGTTGAAGGAACTAATCAGTTAACTTAAGAGAAGTTCGCCATGTTAAAAATTTACGGGAACTCAGTTGGAAAATTTTGCGACGGAGTTTCTCGTCGTAGTTTTCTTGAGGTCGGTGGATTGGCCTTGGGCGGCCTTTCTCTCCCCCAAATTCTACAGGCCGAAGAGAGCCAGGGCATTCGTCGAAATCATAAGGCCATTATTAATATTTTCCTCCCGGGTGGTCCTCCGCATCAGGATATGTGGGACCTAAAGGCCAACGCCCCCAAGGAGATTCGGGGAGAGTTTAACGAGATCCCGACGAATATTCCCGGCATACGCATCGGCGAGCTCTTTCCTCGCATGGCCGGAATGATGGACAAGTTCACAGTCATTCGGTCGATGGTCGGCGCTTTTGGCGGACACGACGCATGGCAGTGCATGACCGGTCGTATTCACAAGTCAAAACAGCCGCCGGGGGGGTGGCCGAGCATGGGGGCCGTTCTGTCTAAACTTCATGGTACTGCCAAGGCTGGGGTGCCTCCGTTCATGGGCCTGCAGCCTAATACAGGAGAGAAACGCTGGAGTGATCCGGGTGCTGCGGGCTTTCTTGGGCCAGCGCACAGCCCTTTCCTTCCGGCAAAAGATAATGGAGCTAAAGAGGACATGAAACTCGGCAGTCTGACGGTCGATCGTCTTGGTGGACGCAAGACTCTCCTGCAAAGCTTTGATACCCTGCGTCGAGACATTGACAATAAGCACATGATGGAAGGTCTCGATGCCTTCAATCAACAGGCCTTGGCGATGTTGACGAGCAGCCGGTTGGCCGAGGCGCTAAACCTCGAAAAGGAAGACCAAAAACTACGCGATCGCTATGGACGCGGCTCCGCCAAGAAAGTAGCCGATGGGTCTCATAGGTTGTTGGATGATTTTCTTATGGCGCGGCGCCTGATCGAAGCGGGCGCGCGTTGTGTGACGCTGGCTTTTAGCCGGTGGGACTGGCATGGGGGGAACTTTAAGCGAGGCCGAGAAGATATGCCGATGCTTGATCAGGCGCTCACCGCACTTGTTGAGGATTTGCACAACCGAGGAATGGATAAAGATGTCAGCGTCGTGTGTTGGGGTGAGTTTGGGCGCACGCCAAAGATCAACGACAAGGCTGGTCGCGACCATTGGCCCCGACTATCCACAGCGGTATTGGCCTGTGGCCAAATGAACCATGGTCAAGTGATTGGGGCCAGCGACAAGCACGCGGGCGAGGCAGTGGACCGGCCTGTCCGCTTTGGCGATGTATTTGCCACGCTGTACACCTCCATGGGAATCAATGTTGAGACAGCAACCATACCAGATTTGCAGGGCCGCCCCCGCTACCTTGTGGATCACGGTCGCAAGCCTCTTCGGGAACTCGTCTAATTTAAACGAATACAAAAGCAGAAATAAAATTATGAGAAAGTTTTTTCTAACAATTGCCGTACTGGCTGTGACAGGAGTGGCTTGGGCTGCTCCGAGTGCGCTTGAGCTTACGGCGCAGACCGGTGAAGCAAAGAAAGCTTTTCAGCTGAAAGGTAAACACGCACGACAGCAGCTGGTGGCTACTGCAGCTGAAGGAGGCAAGGAAGTCGATGTGACGCGTTCTGTGAAATATAGCGCCAACCCGGCAAACGTAGTGGCTATATCTTCAAAGGGGCTTGTAACGCCGCTAGGAGACGGCGAGGCGACTATCACTGCTGCAACAGGGGGACTAAAAAGTGAGGTAAAGGTAAAGGTTGTGGAATATGAAGTGGTACAGCCAATTAATTTCGCCAATGAAATCGTTCCTATCTTTACTAAGGCAGGCTGTAATGGAGGAGGATGCCATGGAAAGAGCGGAGGGCAGAATGGGTTCCGTTTATCGCTTTTGGGCTTTGAGCCACATGAAGACTATGAGTACCTCGTTAAAGAGGGTCGCGGAAGGCGGCTGAGTCCGGCTTCTCCGGAGAACAGCCTCCTGCTTCTCAAGGGTGCGGCCATTCTCCCGCATGGCGGTGGATCACGGATCGATCCTGATAGCCACGATTTTAAACTCATAGCACGCTGGGTGGGCATGGGAATGCCTCGTGGGGCGGAAACGGACCCAAAGGTTGTGGCTGTGGAAGTGTACCCTAAGAACCGGCTTGTAAGCGCGAATGCTGAACAGCAGATCAGCGTTACGGCTGTCTATAGTGATGGGCACACAGAAGACGCGACGCACATTGCGACTTATGAAGCCAATGATAAAGAAATCGCAGAAGTCGACGAAACCGGTCACGTAACTTTTTTTGAGCAACCAGGTGATGTGTCTGTTATGATCCGGTATCAGGGTTCTGTAGGGGTATACCAAGCCAGTGTTCCGCTTGGGGCCCCTGTAGAAAAGACCCCTGAACCAAGAAACTTCATTGACGAGATGGTTTTCGCGAAACTCGAGCGTGTGGGTATGCCGCCTTCGGCGATTACTGATGATGCGACCTTTATCCGCCGTGTATCAATCGATATCGCTGGACGTCTGCCTGCTGCAAGCGAGGCGGATGACTTTCTTAAAAGTACTGATCCAGCCAAGCGCGACAAATTGATAGATCGATTACTCGCAAGCACAGATTACGCCGATTATTTTGCAAACAAGTGGGGAGCATTGTTGCGCAACAAGCGCTCCAATGCACAAGCGATGAGAGGCAATTATGCATTCCACGGTTGGATACGTGATTCACTCCATAAGAATGTTCGGTATGATGAGTTTGCGCGCGCGGTTTTGGCTGCCTCAGGCGACATGGCAAAAAACCCTGCTGCAACCTGGTATCGGGAAGTGAAAACTATGCAGACCCAAATGGAAGATTCTGCGCAACTTTTCCTTGGTACGCGCATGCAGTGCGCACAATGCCATCATCATCCCTTTGAGAAATGGAGCCAGAAGGACTACTATAGTTTCTCGGCTTTCTTTTCCACCGTTGGGCGCAAGCCTGGGCAAAACCCCGGGGAAGAAATCATCTACCACACGCGTAAAGTGGCGCAAACAGCAAATAAGAAAGATGGAGGCACAGTAAAAGCTGCAGGTCTGGGCGATGAGCCTCTAGATCTAACGGCTGATGATGATCCTCGGCATGCTTTGGTGGATTGGCTTTCTCAGCCCAGCAATAAGTTTTTTGCACACACACTGGTGAACCGCTATTGGAAGCACTTCTTTAGCCGCGGCCTCGTCGAGCCTGAAGACGATATGCGAGAGACGAACCCGCCGGTAAATCCCGAATTACTTGAAGGATTGGCTCAGCATTTTATCCGAAACGGCTTCGATATGAAGGATTTGATTCGCACGATCTGTCAGTCCAAGACTTATCAGCTCAGCTCAATACCGAATGAATTCAATGCAAAGGATAAGACCTACTTCAGCCGTTACTACCCCAAGCGATTGAATGCCGAGGTGCTGTATGATGCGATTAATCAAATGACCGACTCAAAGGCCAGCTTCAGCGGCTTGCCTGCAGGAACCAAGGCAGTGCAACTCCCGGACAACAGTTTTAACAGCCAATCCTACTTCCTAACTGTCTTTGGACGACCTGACAGTTCCAGTTCATGTGAGTGTGAGCGTTCCAGTGATGCGAGCTTAGCACAGAGTTTGCACCTGCTAAATTCCAAGGATATCCAAGGCAAGCTCTCCAGCGGGAGTGGCCGCGCGGCCAAGTTGGGTAACGCCAAGGACACTCGCGAGGTTGAGGCAAAGATTCGGGAGCTCTTCCTGCTCGCCTTTTCACGGCAACCGAGTGGCAGCGAAGTGCTCTTGGCCCGACAACATCTTGAGCGAGAGGTCAAAGATGATAAGGGAAACAAAAAGCCAGTTGCTGCCAAGGAGTCCTATGAGGATATTATCTGGGCACTCTTCAATACGAAGGAATTCCTCTTTAATCACTAAACAAGAGGATCTGAATTGTTTGGGCTTCCTCATAATGTTGCCATATGGGCGGTCCAATGAAATAACTTTTTTAATTAGCGAAGAATCTCTTACCATAGGTATAATCGAAATAGACTGATGAAAAAATTCTACTTCCCTCTAACCGGGATTGCCCTTCTCTCACTTATTTTCGGAACTTTATCGCATGTAGCCGCTCAGCAACTGCCGCGCGCGACCCTGAGTAGTGTGTTTCCAGCCGGCGGGAAACAAGGCGGCACTTTGGATGTGACCGTTTCAGGAGACGATCTGGATGATTCAAATAAGCTCACATTTTCTCATCCAGGCATCACGGCTAAACAGAAACTAGATGGTTCGGGAATGCCCGTGGCAAATCAGTATAACGTTACAATTGCTAAGAATGTTCCGGTTGGTTTTCACGATGTCCGGGCGAGCGGTGGACGGTTTGGGGTTACCAATGTGCGTTCTTTTGCAGTGGGCGATTTGCCTGAGATTGTGTCCAATGGAGGCACGGGGCTGGAGAACGCAGCGGAAGTAAAGCTAGGCACAATTGTCAATGGGCAGGCTCCTTCACGAAATTATGCCTACTACAAGGTGGGCCTTAAAAAAAGGCAGAGGGTAATCGTTAGCTGCCTAGCTCGAGAATTGGACTCTAAACTTGAGCCTGTCCTTATCGTAAAGAGCTCTAGCGGCTTGGAGTTAGAACGCAGTCGTTCAGGTGAGCCGATTGATTTCACCCCTGTAGCAGATGGAGACTATTACATAGGGTTGCATGATTTTATTTATGGAGGTGGAGCAGGTCATGTTTACAGGTTATCCATTGCTGAGCGTCCGCATATTGATTTTGTGATTCCTCCTGCCGGTGAGCCTGGCAAGTCAGGGAAGTTTACATTGTATGGGCGCAATCTCCCTGGAGGAGTCGATAGCGGCATGGTTCTTGAAGGCAAGCCTTTGCAAAAACAAGAAGTGACCATCAATCTTCCCGGCGATGCCAAATCCAGGATTAGCTTGGCAGGGACTTCTCCTGTTGGGCCCAATCAGGCTGGCTTTGATGGGATTGAATATCGTTTGTTGAGCTCCAAGGGGAGTTCGAATCCGGTTCGAATTTTCTTTTCAGATGCTCCAGTCATTGCCGAGGTATCGGCACCTAATGAAAAGGCTACGGAGGCGCAGAAAATTACTGTGCCGTGTGATTACGCGGGACTTTTTTATCCGCGCCGTGATCGAGACTGGGTGACGTTTGACGCCAAAAAAGGAGATGTTTACTGGGTGGAAGTTGTGAGTGACCGATTGGGTGCTCCTACAAATCCTTACTTTCGAGTTGAGCGAGTAACAAAGAGTGACAAGGGCGAAGAAAAAGTGAGCACAGTTAAAGAAGTCACTGAAAGCCCGGTCAATATTGGAGGCACCGCTTTTAACACTACGTCTGTAGATCCAACATTCCGTTTTTCTGTTCCTGAGGATGGCGCTTACCGTTTGGTGACATATGATATGTATAATCAGGGAGCAGCCAATAGTCTGTACCGGCTTTCCATTCGCAAGGAAGCCCCGGATTTTCGTTTGGTTGCAATGGTGGAAGGTCCGCCGGCGATGCCAAACAAGGCGTTGCCTATTCCCACGGCATTCTTACGACGCGGACAGGTATTGCCAGTTAAGGTGATGGCCTTTAAGCGGGATGGATTCAACGAGCCTATTGAAATAAATTTGGAAGGGCTGCCTGATCATATTTCTGCAAGCAAGGCGACGATTTATTCGGGCCAAAATTCTGCCTTGGTTTTGCTTGCAGCCAAGGATGATGCGGGAGCTTGGTCAGGCAACGTGAATGTGTCTGGAAAAGCGATGGTTAATGGAAAAGTCATCACGCATCAGGCGCGTACTGCTGATGTCACCACCGTTACTTACGATACTCAGTCGAAAAAATCCAAGGTTCGCGCTCGCCTTACCGGAGGCATGCTGGTGACGGTAACGGACCGTGAAAAAGTTCCCCTTACGATAAAATCCAAGGAGGAGAAGGTATGGGAGCATTCGGTTTTTGGTAGCATTAAGATTCCTATCAATATTGCATTTGATCCGGGCTTTAAGAGCGTAGACAAAAATGTAGTACTTGTCGGTCATCCCACGGTAGCAAAATTCAAGGCCGTAAAGGTTGGAAAGGATAAGACTGAAGCAAATATTGATCTAAACCTTGCTACATACAAATTGGGTGTAGGGGATTACACGCTGTATTTCCGCTCACAGGTAAAAGGTAAATATAAGCGTGTAAGTGATGCTGAGCTAAAAAAAGCCAAAGACTCAGCCGCTGCTGCTGACAAGACTGCGAAAGAAACCAAAACATCTTATGATGAGCTTGCTAAAAATAAGGATGCAAAAGCCGAAGAGAAAGCGACTGCCAAGAAGAAGAGCGATGAGGCAGCGACTGCCAAGAAGTCAGCGGATGCTTTGGTCAAGAAACTCACTGGAGGAAACAAGGCTAGTGACGTTACAGCCACTTTCTTTAGTGCTCCTATTCGAGTGAAAGTGACTCCAGCACCGATTGACCTCAAGCCCATCAAAGCTTCTTCTGTAAAGGCTGGTGAGAAAGCGGAAGTAGTGGTGGATGTTGCCAGAAAGTATGGGTTTAAGGACGAGATTACCATTAGCTCGAAGACAGCTAGTGGCATAAGTGTTGCCAATGGTAAAATCTTGAAGGATCAGAGTAGTGGAAAGTTAATCTTTACGGCAGCCAAGGACGTTAAGCCTGGTGATTATAAATTTGAAATTACTGCAAAGATGACTCTCAACAAACAAAACATCACCGTTAAACAACCTGTTGCGATTAAGGTGACTACAGCCCAGTAAATTCAAAATGATCACTAAATTTGTCTCCCTTATTTTATTGTTTCTTTCTTCCTTAATGGCTGTGGAGGCCGCCGGCCTACCGATCGCCAGCCTAGCCCGGAAGACGCCGGTTGATTTTCAGAATGAAATTCTGCCAATCTTTCGTGCAAATTGCTTGGCGTGCCATAACCAAACTAAATCAAAGGCCGATGTTATCCTCGAAACACCTAAGGACATCGCTGAAGCGGATATTGTTGTTCCCGGGAAGCCGGCGGAAAGCCTGCTGTTTCAAAGTGCAGCGCATCTTGAGGATCCCGTCATGCCTCCAAAAGAAAATAAAGCTTCGGCCAAAGACCTAAGCCCTCAGGAATTGGCCCTGCTTAAACTGTGGATTGAGCAAGGCGCAAAGGGCGAAATTCGTTCAGCCCGAAAGGTTGAATGGCAGCCTCTTCCTCCAGGGTTAAACCCAATTTATTCTGTTTCAGTTTCACCTGACGGACAATACGCTGCTGCAGGCCGGGCAAATCAAATATTTATTTATCATATTCCAAGCAAGTCGCTGGTCACGCGATTGACTGATCCAGAGTTGATTAAGGATGGAAAATACAAGGAGGGAGTTAGCCATCAGGATCTGGTTCATTCGTTGACTTTTAATCCAACCGGAGATCTGCTCGCAAGCGGTGGATATCGAGAAGTAAAACTCTGGCGCAGGCAGCCCATTAACGCCGCCAAGTCATTTACCCTTGGTTCTGATAAGGGCATTCATGCCATAAGCCCCGATGGCAAATGGTTGGCATTAGCTGAAGGAAATTCAATTAAGGTCTATGATATGGCTAAAGGGAATGCCCTTAAAGGATTATCAGGACTAAAAGGAGCAGCGACCTCGGTTGCCTTTTCTCCTGACAGTGCTCAAGTAGCCGCAGGTGCTGAAGGTGGAGGATTATTGGTGTGGAATGTAGCTGATGGTAAATCCTTTACTATAGATTCTTCTGTTCCACCTAAGGAGGGAGAAAAACCTGTAGGGGGGCCTCCAATAAAAATTAATGCCGTTACCTTTGTCGCTGAAGGCAAGCAATTGGCTGTTGCACGGGAGACCAATCTTATAACAATTTACAATGTTACCGATAAGCTTGTGATTGCCGGCGAGCTGAAGGGGCACACTGCGTCGGTAACAGCTCTGGCTCCGTTGAGCAGTGCGCCGACACAGTTGATCTCAGGCGCGGGCGACAGCACTCTCCGCCATTGGGATATTAATGGTTTCAAAATGGTGCGCCAAATCGCGGCTGGAGGGGTTATTGCTGCAGTTGCTGCAAGCCCGGATGGTAAACGCTTTGCTTGTGTGTTGAAGGATAAGAATGCGCGACTTTTCAATGCGGCTGATGGCAAATTGGTTGCAGATCTAAAGGGCAATCGAAAGATGATGGAAGCTTCAGCAAATAAAGATCGTTTTGCCGCTTACGCTAAAGCTGAAGTGACTTATTACACAGCAAATCTAAAAACTAAAACGGATAATCATAAAAAAGCTGATGATCGGGTGAAGAAAGCGAATGAAGCACTTAAGAAAGCCGAAGCAATGCCGATTGCTGAAAAGAAAAAGGCTTTTGATGAAGCCGAAGCTACGAAAAAGAGCGAGGAAGAAAGATACACCAAACTCAAGGCGGACTATGATGCCATCCTAAAGACTTTTGAAGAACAGGATAAGGCCGCCAAGGAGGCTGAGGCCGTCACCAAAAAGGCTGTTGATGTGGCAAAAGCACCCACGGCCGATTTTACTAATAAGGATAAGGCCGCCAAAACAAAGATGGCTGCTGCTGCGACAGCAAAGAAGAAATTGGATAACTTGGTACAAACACAGGTGAAACCTGCTGAGGCTAAAGCTGCAACGGCGAAAACTACAGTTAGGGCAGCTATAGATACAAAAGTTGCCGCAGATAAAGGGCTGGCTGCGGCGAAGGTGGCAGTGGCAGTCACTTTGAAAAAATTCACTGTAGCAGATAATTCGGCAAAGGTTGCTGAGGAAGAATCCAAGAAGACAGCGGGAGATTCAAATAAAAAACCTGAAGAGAAAGAAGCTGCAGCTAAAGCGGCTTCCGAAAAACGGAATATTGCAAACAAAGCAAAAACAGAGCTGACGCTGGCGCAAGCAAAGGAAAAGACGGCAGGTACTGCCGTCGAGGCCGCCGCCAATAAATTGAAACAAGCACAAGCAGCTCAGAAAGCTGCAGATGCTACTGTGATTACAGCGATGGGTCGAGTAACTGTCGCACAAAAAGCATTTGATGCAGCTAATAAAGCGGCTGCGGCTGCTGCGAAGACTGCAGCTGCTGCAAAGCCTATGGCAGATAAAGTAAAGGCAAACGCTGATGCGGCTGCCAAAGTATCGACTGAAAAACGAAAGTTGGCTGCTGAAACACAGAAGAAACGTGATGAATTAAACAAAAAACAGGCGGCTGCGAAAAAAACCCTGGATGAATCGGTCAAGAAGGTTACTGCAGCCGAGAGCGAATACAAAAAATTGGAGGAGCCTCGTCAACAGGCGGCTAACGAAGTCAAACTTTCCAAAGAATCCTTGGTGAAAACTGAGTCGGCAAAGAAGGAGGCGGAAGTGCAAAAAGCAGTTGCGGACAAGCAGCAGACTGACGCCGACAGCTCAGCGAAATTGGCGAAGGATGCTTTAGCTAAAGCGACTGCACCGACTGTTGCGATTACCTTTTCGGTAGATAGCAAGAGGCTGGTTACTGGATCGACTGAAAAGATCATCCATATTTGGAATACGGTTGACGGAAAGCAGGTTAACAGCGTTAGTGGACATAAGGGGGCAGTCAATGGGCTGGGAATGACCCCTTCAGGACAATTGATTTCGGTTAGCGCGGATAAAACAGCAAAATTCTGGAATCTAACCGACGAATGGAAGCTAGAACGAACACTGGGAACAGGGGGAGTAGATTCTCCGATTGTTGATCGAGCTACCGCATTGAGCTTCAGTTACGATGACAAACAATTGGCAGTGGGCAGCGGGGAGCCCAGCCGCAGTGGAACGGTTCATGTCTTTAATATAGCTGATGGTAAAGTCACAAAGAATCTCCTTGAAGTTCACAGTGATACAGTGATGGGGTTACAGTTCAATGCTGGAGGCACACAGATTGCTAGCGGAGGGGCCGATAAGTTTGCTAAGATAACTAATTTGGTTGATGGCAAAATCCTTCATTCTTTTGAAGGGCATACTCACCACGTCCTTGGGGTCGCATGGCAATACAATGGCCGAGTTTTGGCAAGTGTAGGGGCCGATAACGAAATTAAAGTGTGGAATGTAGTGACTGGTGAACGGGCTGGTAAGTTTGGTGTGGGAGGCAAAGAGGTGACGTCGATTCAATTCGTCGGGTACACAGATAATGCAGTGGTTACTGCGGGCGATAATCGGGTTCGCCGAGTTAGCATCCCGATGGGAAACCCGAAAAACATACGCGATTTTTCAGGGGCAACCGATTACGTTTATTCCGGTTCTATTTCAGCAGATGGAAATATCGTGGCTGCCGGCGGTGCAGATGCTGTATTGCGTATATGGAATGGAGCTAATGGAGCTTCTATAGCTACTTTTGAGACCCCAAAGGCCCAGGAACGATAAGGGCCTTCTCTATTGAGTTTGCGGATAACTGGCCGTTGACGTTGATCTTCTTGGCCACTTTCATCTCGTGCAGATGGCCGCCAAATCTACAGGGCATTACTATCTGGGAATCGATGTAGGAGGCACCAAGATTCTTGCAGGGCTCTTTGATAGTTCGCTTAAACTGCTGGAAAAATGGAAAATCAAAACGAAGGCCGGACGCGGAGGGGATGTTGTCATAGATCGCATCGTGCGTGCGGCTCGTGAGTTGGTGGAAGATAATGGCTTGCGAATGGGCAATATTCGTGGAGTGGGATTAGGGGTTCCTGGCGTAGTGATCAAGGGTCGTGTTTATAATGCCTATAATCTTCGCTGGAATGAAGTTCCTATTCAATCCATTCTTCGCCGTTGCTTTCGCGTGCCTGTGGTTGTCGACAACGACTGCAATCTTTTCACTCTTGGAATTCATCGCGTGGAATACCGAAGCAAGCCCAGCTCCATGGCTGGGGCTTTTCTTGGCACAGGCTTTGGCGGGGGCCTGATTATTAATGGAGAATTATTTCGAGGGCATAACTTTGCCGCAGGAGAATTTGGACAGATTACTATCGATAAGAACGGTCTCAAAACCGCACACAGTTTTAGAGGTAGTTTGGAGTCGCTTGCCAGCCGAACTGGCATTGTGCGCGCTTTACGCAAGGCGGTTCTAGAAGGGGAAGAGACAATGCTTCAGGATGAGTTAGGCCCTCATCTAATAGGAGTCCGAAGCAGCCACTTACGAGTGGCTTTGGCTGAACAAGATCCGTTGATAAAGCGAATTGTCAAACAGGCTGCCGAGGACACGGGTATTGGAATTGCAGCCATCATTAGTGCTTTTGGGCCGGAGTATGTGGT
>CAJWKQ010000060.1 GCA_913041895.1 uncultured Verrucomicrobiales bacterium | reverse complement strand
GGTTCGCAAACCATTTGCAGACTGGCTGGGTGGTTTTTGTCCAAGGTAAAGAAGCGGTGTTTTTTGGGGTCTGGTGTCGCTGCGAGTATATTTTGCAACTGCATCCACTGTGTCGGGAAGGCGTCCAGAAAACGTTCTATCTTAGGGTCTGCAAGCATCCGCTGAATACTTTTATTAAGTATTTCAGGCTTAATTAGATCTCCTGATTTTGCGAGACTGAGTAATTCTTCATCGGGTGTGCTGGCCCAGAGAAAATAGGAAAGATTTGAAGCTAAATTAAGATTCTTGTCGCCTGTGGAGTGTCGGTAGAGAAAGAGTGGTGATGATAATGCAGCTGAGGCGACTTTCTTCATGGCCTCAGTGTATGGTAGTTTATTTTCCATTTTGCCTAAGGCATATACGGTATACCGATTCACAACAGAGGGTTCTACAGGTCCTCGGAACGCCATGCTTAGAAAAATTTCAATTCGTTTCTGAGTTTCAGTTTGAATATCGACTTGCTTGTCGGGAGCTTTAAAAAAAGAATTCCAAATGCCCACAGTATTCTCATTGAAATCCGGGCTTTCTACTATCGAAACACTAAGCCTCAAGAATGCGTCCAATAGCAATGGGGAAAGAGTTAGTTGATTTGCTTGATTATCAAAACCATGGGAAGCTCTAAGGTCTTGTGGAAATGGCTTTGCATCCTTTAACCCTGCGGTTGGGTTCATTGCTAAAGAACGCACTTTAACACTTTCAGGCATCTTTGGGCCATTTAGGTAAATGGTTTCTCGCGTCATTAGTTTTTCTGGCAATGCAAACACGTTACGGTTGAGAGCAAACAGGTCTCGCACCGTATTATTGTATTGAAACCTGTTAAGCCGTTGCGGTGAATTGGGTTTGGATTTTTTGCCACCTGCGGCGGATTGAAGGAGCGTCTTGAGTGAAGCGAGCATGGCTTCGCGCTCCTTGAAACCAGGCTGAGATTCGTTTTCAGGAGGCATGTCGCCTGCGTCCAAGACTCCAATAAGGTCTCTGATTAATTCAGGTTTTCCTATAAGTTCCTTGTGGGCACTAATCTCTTTGAGGTTTATCTTGCCCTTTACTTTTCCCTCCCCATGGCATTTCACACAGTGGTTTGAAATAAATGGCTTAATTATAGTTTCGAACGCATCGGCTCCTTCGGTTGCGAGGGAAATCATAACTGCAAGAAGTATTGCAGTGATTCTAGTAAACCGGTGAAGCGGCATGGTTGAATTAGGTCCAGAGATCGGAGATTACTCCATGACTATCGGCGTAGGATTCCATTTCCAGCCCCATAAGCTTTGCTAACGTAAGCCAGAGGTTGGAGTTGAGCGTGCCACTTTTCATCTTAATGAATCGGCCTTGCTTGATTTGGCCCTGTGCTCCGCCGGCTATGATCATCGGCAAATCATAGTACTGATGAGTTGAGCCATCTCCTAGGGCAGCTCCATAAGTGATCATGGAATTATCGAGCATGGTGGTTCCATCAGATTCCTTGATTTCCCTCATGCGCTTGATCATATAAGCGTACTGCTGCATGTGGAATAGGTCGATCTTCGCAAGTTCAAGATAACCTTTGCCTTTCTGATTGTGGGTCATGTTGTGGTGTTGGACCGGTTTGTCAAACACACCCTCATACATCAACGTGGCATCCCAGCGCTCTGGGCCAATCATGAAGGTGGAAACGTTGGTGATGCCCGTTTGGAAGGCCAGCAGCATGAGGTCGGCTTGTAAGCGTATGTATTCGCCGCGCGGTAGAATTTCCTCTTTGGGCAGAGTAACGTCCGCGTCGGCCAACAGTTTTTCAAGCTTGGCCATGCGCACTTCAACATTGCGAACCATGGTCATGAATTCATCCATGGTCGACCTGTCTTCACTGGACAATCTCTGTGAGAGAGACTTTGCATCCGCCAAAACCAAATCCGAAACATCAGAAATGTGAGCCCGAAAACTGTCCTTGGAAAACAACCTGTCATATAGCTTTCTGGGGTCTCGAATTGAGGGTGCGATTTTACCCGGGCCGTACCACGAAATATTATCAAACTCGATCGGTTCCTTGGGGGCTCGGAATCCGTTGCAGCTGATTTCCAAGGTGTTCAAAATAGTTTTATGGCCAACCTTGTCTCCTATGAGCTGATCTAGACTACGGCCATTGGGGTGCTTGATGCCCTGTTCGGCAGCCTGTAGGGGAGACAGGCTGGTCAAGTAGCAAGAAGCTCCTTGCGCATGAACGTCTTGGCCATTTTTAAATGTTCGGTCTAAGCCGGTGATCATCGTGATGTCTTTGGCATGCGCCCTTAGAGGCTCCATGGTTGGCGTCCATTCCAAGTCATATATGCCGGGGTTGTTCTTAAATCGTCGCTGTTCCTTGGTTTTGTCTGCATTAAAGCCACCGATGAAGGCAGGTAGCTCGGCCATATCTTCCCCAGGGAAAAAACACCGGCGCACGATCCCATTGGGAATATACATGATGACCAGTTTCTTGTCCGGTTTCTCGCCTGCCTTTGGGGTAGCAGCCATGGCTTCGGGTAACGAGTGCAAAAAAGGCAGTGCCATGGTAGCTCCGCCGGCCTTCAGGAATTTACGTCTATTGATCGTCATGATGCTACCCCTATGTTTGAAGGAAAATAATGCCCGTTATTCACCTCTTTTTGCAAGATGCATTCTTTCCCCGAATTTTTAGTGATCGCTAGGAAATAACTTCCTTAATCACTTTGCCGTGCACGTCGGTCAAGCGGAGATCCCTTCCACCGTGACGGTAAGTAAGTTCTTCATGGTCGACGCCTAGTAGGTGCAATACGGTTGCCCAGAGGTCATACACATCGCACTTATTTTCGGTTGCATGATAACCGAGCTCATCAGTTGCCCCATAAATCGTTCCGCCTTTAGCACCTCCTCCCGCCAGCCAGACACTATAGCCATAGGGGTTATGATCACGGCCGTTTCGGCCTTGAGAGAAAGGGGTGCGTCCAAATTCACCAGCCCAAATTACTAGTGTGTCCTTGAGGAGATCGCGACTTTTGAGATCCTTTAGTAATCCGCCGATGGGTTGATCAACCTGACGCGCCATATTTTCGTGGCCACTCTTTAAATTTCCGTGTTGGTCCCAAGGGTTGGGAGCTTGTCCTCCGCCCATTTTTTCAGGAAGGCAGCTAAGTTCCACAAATCGCACGCCGCGTTCGACTAGCCGACGTGCCAGTAGTGCCTGATGGCCATATGCACGTGTCACCCCATTGGGGGAATCCATGCCGTACATTTTTTTTGTAGCATCAGATTCATTACGCAGGTCGCATAGTTCCGGAACTGCAGTTTGCATCCGATAGGCCGTCTCATAATTACGCACGGCTGCTTCTACGTCAGTGTCGCCACCAATCCGGTTTACAAAATCAGTATCGAGCCCTTTTATAAAGTCGAGTCGCGATCGTTGAGCTGTATCCGTTTCTCGTGGTTTAATGTTAAGTACAGCTGGTTGTTTATCTCCCACAATAATGGAACCCTGATTTTCTGCCGGCAGATAACCGTTACTAAAAAGGCCCACACCGCCATGTGGAACCCGTGCTCCTCCAGCCTGTAAGACTACAAAGCCCGGAAGATTTTGATTTTCAGTGCCAAGCCCATAGGTGACCCATGCTCCTGCGGTTGGGTGGCCCATAAAGGGAAAGCCGGTATGGAAGGCATAATTGCCTTGAGCATGTTCGTTTACCTTGCTGGTGATAGAGCGGATGACTGCCAGTTCATCAGCGCTCTCTGCAACATGCGGGAAGAGACTGCTCACAGGCAGTCCGCTTTGGCCGTATTTCTTGAATTCAAAGGGTGAAGCCATGATGTTGCCGTTGTTGTTGAACTGGGTGCGTTCTACTTTCACGGGCATCGGCTTGCCGTGCATTTCCTTGAGCTTGGGTTTGGGGTCAAACGTGTCTACATGAGACGCTCCGCCGGACATGTAGCAAAGAATCACGTGTTTTGCTCGGGGTTTAAAATGAGGCTTTTTGGTTGTGCCACCAAAAGCCGGTGAGGACATCAATCCCTGTAGTGCCATCAGTCCAAAACCGGTGGAACATTGTGCGAGCATTTCGCGACGGGTAAGAGAGAGAGAGGTGTTCATTGCAAATATATAAATTCTTTCAGATTGAACATAGCTTGGGCTAGGTCTCGCCAAGGATCCGGAGCAGTTGCTCCGACTTTATCCAATATTCTCATTTGCTCATTGAGCTTGTTAAGTGACGTGTTGAGTTCTTCTAATTTTTCTCGTTGTTCTTTATGCAAGTTGGCGAGCAGTTCCTTTTCAGAAATATAATTCGGATTGCCGTTTCCTGAAGCAAGGATTTCCTCAGCATTTAGTGCGCGGTCATATAAGTGTGCTTTGAGGATTTTTCCAGAGAGCATGCGGCCGTTGCCCGCACCTGTTCCATGGCGTAGGCCAAATATAATTTCAGATTCGCCGGCTATAAAATTCTGAATATCTGCCTTATAAGAGCGGCCATAAGGTTTTCCATCTCGATAACCTGTGATGGTACCGTCGGCAGCGTACACAATTGCAACATGTACAGGTCTTTTGGCGGCCTCCTGTTCAGCAGTCCCGCCAAAACTCTGGGTGCGTTTGAAATTGTTGCTTCCGGCCATCCAATGGCCGGCTTGTTGTTCGCCAAAAACGACCGCGTCAAATAATACACCATTACGTGTCTGTAGGCTAATTACGCCACCACCTCGTTCGTTAAGATTACGGAGCTCTACCCATGCTTCAAGTGTCTTGGTAGTGATGTTCTTGGTTATTGGTTTGCTGCGGGCAAAAGCAGTTTGGCCATTTAGGACGAGTGCACCGTTTTGAATCTTTGCCTTACCTTGAAGGCTGAGGTCCATTTTACCCATTTGATCTTTAGTTCCTTTTGTAAAGTTCCAAGCCGCGAAAGGTTTAGGGCCGATAGGTGTAGTCTTAGAATTATTCTTTTTACGTGAATCAAGCAGTCGCTTGCGCGCTGGTTCAGTGAGGCTGTCGATTTTGTGGTTGACCTCTTTAATTAGAGATTTAATGGCCCTTATTTTATTCTGCGCTACTTGTTGCTGATCATCGGTTGCGCTTATGAAAGCCTTAGCTCGGTCCAATTCAGTTACCGTCGGTGTTCGGTTTAAGGTAAGTTGGAAGAGGTGCTCAATTTGAGCCTGTTGATCAGTGAGCGCTGCGTCATTTCGAATGCGTTTGGCCAAGTGGTCTGCGATTGTAACCACAAATGGTGAATTCATAAGAGTGAGCGATTGCGAAGGAACATTGGTTTTATCTCGCCGCCCTTTGACTGTAGCTGGGACAGGTTGATCGAAGACAGTAAGGAATGGGTCGAGGTTATTGCGTATAATGCGCACATAAATACTACGCCTTTTTGTGTTAAACGCATCGGAACCGCCGAATGGGTTTCGATCCAGTACTCCACTTGCCTGAAGCATGGCATCACGTATGGATTCGGCATCCAATCGGCGAAGGTGCGCACGGGCAAGGAGCGCATTATCCGGGTCAGATTCCTGCATAGTCGGAGTCGTTGCGGCACTCAGCTGGAAGGTTCGGGTTAGTGTTAGCTCTCGGATGAGTTGCTTGATGGACCAACCTTCCTTAACGAACCGGGTCGCCAGATAATCGAGTAATTCTGGGTGACTGGGTCGCGTGCCAAGCTTACCGAAGTTATCCGGCGTGACTACTAAGCCCTGCCCAAAAATATAATGCCATACACGGTTTACTATCACGCGTGCAACGAGTGGATTGTCCTCGCGCAACATTGCCTCGGCCAGCTCCAGTCTGCCTGATTGTTTTGTATTAAAGGGTTTGGGATCAAAAGCTTCCAGAAAGCGACGGGGAACGTTTTCTCCCGGTTGTTTGTGGCTGCCGCGGATATAAAGAGGCATATCCTGAGCATCTCCTTCTACAACACCCGGGGCACGTTGGGGTAATGAAATTTCAGTCTCCAGCTTTCGGTAATCAGAAGTGAGTTTCGCTGCATCTGGGGCACTTGCTAATGTGTTGGGTAATAGATTTTCTCGGATGAAATATCCCAGAAAGTTCGCTTGAAAATCATTCATTGTTTTTTGCTTCCAAGCATTGATGCTTTCACGTAATGCTCGCGCATATTGCTTGGAAAGTGCTTCGGGATTTTTGGGCGAATCTAGTGTAAATAGAGGGCTTACGTTTAGGGCGGCCTCTTCACGTGGACTGGGTTGCCCGGGCTTGAGAACCAATGCTTCAGTTACGCCAAACCAGGAATTAGCTCCACCAGAAGTAAGAATAGCCTGCTCGCCGGCGGTTGTGACTTCAAGGTGTGCGTCATCGCCTTCCCAGTATTTTAAGCTCCATTGTTGCCATCGCCATTTATTGTCATTGAGTCGAGTTGTTGGATAGACCGTTCCACTACGCGTATAATTTTGCACGACGTACCGAGCCATTACGTTGCCTGTACCACGTACTCGAACCCAGAGAGATTCATTGGGCCCAATCCGGAAGCGCGGTGATCCGAGCCAGCCGGTGTGTTTATCTGAAAGTAGATGAGAGTAGATTCCCGCTGGAAGAATATCCTCCACGATTTGTTCGCCTTTGGAAAGAATGCGGAATGATCCGGGATTTGCAGTTTTCCCGTTTAATCCGTTGCCGTTCTGTACCCATTTTGATGCGCCACCTTTATCAAACTTCCAGTGTTGGGCATAGGGTCGGTTTTTTTGTTC
Organism: uncultured Verrucomicrobiales bacterium; assembly: GCA_913041895.1. Classification (GTDB taxonomy): domain Bacteria; phylum Verrucomicrobiota; class Verrucomicrobiia; order Limisphaerales; family UBA1100; genus UBA1100. The sequence goes on along the minus strand of CAJWKQ010000060.1, from coordinate 8,326 downwards.
TTCTAGTCGCTTGGCACTACTACTGAAATCCTTAGCAAGTCGGTTCCAACCATTAATGAAATCATTACCTTGGGTTTTGTGGAGCTGATGCCAGGCGTGTAGAGGATTCTCTTTACCTTTGGCGTTGTTGATTGCCTTTTGTAAACGGTTATCAGGTCGCATAAGCCTATCTGAGAACTTGTCAGCTTCCTCAAGCCATTGTTTGGCGAGGATCGCCTGAATCTCTTTCTTAAGTTGTTGCATTTGCGTTTTGTGTAAATTCTGGCGAGTCGGAGAATCTACATTGATCGTTGCTGGTCGCGTACTGGTCATGATGCTGTAAAACGCGTGATAATCCTTCTGGCTAATCGCATCAAATTTGTGGTTATGGCATCGTGCACAAGAGACGGTCAGACCGAGGAATGCCTTGGAAACTACATCGATTTGATCCTCTGAGGTGCGTACTAATTCATCAAGTGCATCGGTCGGGGCAAAACCTTGAAGGAAGAATCGATAATGAGCTGGACCAATGGCCGATTCGTTAAGGCCCAGTGATTCATTGATCCGGGGTTTTGCCAGCAGGTCTCCGGCGATGTGCTCTCGTAGGAGCTGATTGTAAGGGATATCCTGATTCAAAGCTCTAATGAGGTAGTTTCTATATTGAGCTGCATGAGGGATACGTGGGTCACCCTCGCTGCCCAATGACTCGGCGTAGCGCACCCAATCCATCCAATGCCGGGCCCAGCGTTCCCCAAAATGTGGTGAGGCGATCAGTCGGTCGACGGCTTGCATAATTGCTTTGTTTCGATTGTTTGCAGCTGCTTTTAGAAATGCCGCATTCTCCTCTGGGGTAGGAGGAAGACCGGTTAGGATAAATGACAGACGGCGGATGAAATCCTCAGGCTTGGCGTCTGGAGCAGGCTGAAGAAAGTCTTTCTCCCATTTAGCTTGAATAAACTTGTCTATGTTGCTCGTGGCCCAATCACCCTTTACTTTGGGTGGAGGGGAGGCTTGTATTGGCTGGAAGCTCCACCATTTCTTTCTCTTTTCACGGATAGTTTCCCAAGATGTAGCTTTTGCGATTTGTTCCTTAGTGGGTTTATTAATCCTCGGGTCCGGTGCGCCCATGATAATCCATTTTTCAAAGTACTGAACTAACTCTGGTGAAAACCTCGCACCTCCCTTGGGCATTTTAAAATCCTTCTCTTCATGCGTGATCACACGGATCAAAAGACTCTGATCGGGTTTGCCCGGAACAATTAAGTCTCCACTGTTCCCCCCTTCTGTAATCCCGCCTTTCCAGTCTAGAGCCAGACCTCCTTTGGCTTTTCCTACACTGTTGTGACATTCATAACAGTGCTCAGCAAGAGCAGGGCGAATATGTTTTTCAAAGAACTCGATCTGATTTGCAGAGGGAGCGGCCCATGACTTGGCTGTAAATAGAAAAGCTGCGAGCCAGAAAAATTTAAGGGAAAGCCGCATCGCTGGTAATTACAGTGGAGTAAACCAATTTGCTCAACTGAAAAGACAATACTCGAATAAATTAAGGACGGGGCTCTATGAGAATGGGATAATTCTCCCCAATAAATTGAGCAGCAGTACGCTCGTTGCCCCGACCAAAATAGCGGCACCAAAACCAAGGCTAAGAGGACGCCAGCCAAGTTGTCTCATTTGACTTAGATTGGTTCCCAAACCTACAGCCGCCATGGCTAGTGCTAGGAAATAAACGCTCGTTTGATTGGCCCAAGCAAGCAGGGCATTCCAATTTATATTTTCCTTAAGACCCATCAGATCACCCGCAGTGCGCACTCCTGTCAGAAAAATGAATGCAATCACAAAGAACGGGATTGACTGACTCCATTTGAGCTCAGATTTCGTATCATCAGGCCTGTTAGAATTATTTCGATAATGCAGCCATGCCATCAGCGGGATGACTCCAGCCATACATATGTTTCGAAGTAACTTGGTTGTGGTAGCTACGTTTAGTGTTTCAGGACTCTGATGCTGTATTTCATACATCAGCCCTGCACCAGCGACCTGTGCAGTATCGTGAATGGCGGTCCCCAGAAAATAGCCCGCCAAAATAGAATTACCTTCGAATATAAAGTGGGAAAGAAAGGGATATATGCACATCGCCATCATGCCAAACAAGGTAATGACAGTAACTGCATAACTCACTTCCTCATCCTTGGCTTTAATTGCCGGAGCAGTAGCAACGATGGCAGATACGCCGCAGATACCGGTGCCTACCGCAATTAGACTTCCCAATCTGGATCCGATTCCCAGTCTTTTACTCAACCACAGTACTGTGGTAAGGCCAACAGTGATGCATCCCAGCACCAAAGGCAAAGCTTGTGCTCCAATTTGAGCAGCCGCATCGAGGCTAAGACGCAACCCCAACAGTGCGACTCCGATTCGTAAAATGACGCGCACACAAATACGCAAGCCTTCCTCAAATGCAGTTGGTAGTCCAGCCACGTTCCGAATGAGTAGTCCGAGTAGGATACTTATTAGAATGGGACTTACGGGGCTTCGTTCCATGCCGAACACTGCCGAACCCAATCGGCTTGCTATCCAGAAACCCAGTGCAGCCAGTCCAATGGCCAATGCAATGCCCGGAGCAAATTTCCCGAGCGAATGAAATTGGCGGTGCAGGGCTTTTTGCCAACCGAAGGTCAGCTGCTTTTCGCCTGGTAATGTTTGCGGAGGGGTAATGGTTGATACCCCTTCATAGCTGTCTAAAGACTCCGCTTGCGCAGGGTCAAGAAAGACATTAAAGCTGCTGGAGTTGGCATTGGGGCCTTCCATTCGTCGTGACTTTTTCGATGCAAAAGGGATGCGTCAAGTGTGTAAGTTCTCAGTAGATCGTTCGTAGTATCGATTTGCTCAACAAAAAAATGGGACTTCACTTAGCTACCAATGATACGAGGACCTTGCGAGTGCCAGAGAAAGTGCGGCGGCCGTGCATGGCCGTGTAGTTATCCACCAGTGCCAGATCGCCATTCTGCCAAGGAATATCAAAAGTAACTTTATCAGCCAACTCACTGGTTTTGGCTACATCATCAGGATTTATTGGAGTTCCATCACCAAAGGTAATGGCTTTACTTGGATCATTACGTTTGTCTTTCCAGCCCTTGAAAGCAGCGATCAATTGATTAAAAAAACTAGATCGTCCATCGCCCAGATCTCGCACGGCGGGCAACACTGGAGTAGTTGCGCGCAGGTCGCCGTTATCCTGCCATTGCCATGAATAGCCCAGCTCGTACATGCGATTTTCAGCTGCTTCGCGTGATTCGACGCTGAAGGTGCTTTGCCAGCTGCGGCCCATTCCTGAGGATTGATCGGATTCACCCGCCATGGTCAAAGAGTATTTCAACCCCTTTTTGAGGCAGGTGGAAGCAAAATCAGACAACTGCTCAGTGAGCCGTTCCCAAAGGATGTCAGAACGACAAATAGGCGTAGCACCTCCTTCATCGGGGGCAATTTGGCAGAAGAAAAATAGTTTACTAGGATAGATCGGGGTTTGTGCCATTTCGTGGTGAAGAAAAATTGTGACCTCCGGAGGTGCTTCATTGGCAGAAAATACTCGTGGCGTGTAATTGATGCGGTAGGCGTTGGAAAGGGAATCCTCATATGAGAAAGCGGGAAATTTAAACGCCCTAACCGCTGCATCAAAATCCTCTGGTGAAGTGAGAGGTAAACCACGTAGGAGTATTGCTCCGTGCCTAGCAGCCTGCTGACCCAACTGATCAGAGTTTTCAGTGATCCATTGGCGGGCAGCCTCGAGCGATTCAGTCTTTAACTCTAAAGCCAATGGGAAAGGATGCCCGTGGTATTCGTGTTGGCCAGGCAGGGTGAAGGGCTGAGCCTCCATGCTTACCCAAGCACCCACGGTTTGCGGTAATCTGACTTATTGATCAACGCGCTGGCCTCTTTGTCGCCAATGATTTGCTCTCTTTTAGGATCCCATTTAAGTGCTCGTCCCAAGGCATTGGAAATATAGCCTAGGTGTCCGGGGGTGATCGAACGGTGTGCGGTTTCAGCTGGGCAAATGGCCTGTTTGCGGTTCTTTACTCCATCAAGGAAGTTGCGCGTGTGGCCAGGTGATGAGTAGGCCTTTATTTTGCCGGCATTAAAGTCGAGTTTAGTCCACGCGGGATTGGAAGCCTCCATTCTGCCGCGGGTTACGTAGACCCAGCCGTCCTCGCCAATCACTTTTACACCCATACGGTTGTGCGAGCCGATACTCGTCTTAATACCGCCGGCGTATTCGCAGTGCACCTCGTAACGTGGCGGGGAGTCGTAGCTTTTGGCCTTGCTCTTGGTAAAGTTTTTGGCCTCTACGCGCGTGGGGCCACCCTTGTCCTCACCTAAGGCCCAGTGACAGATGTCATTGTGATGTCCGATCCAGTCCATGAGTTGCCCGCCACCGTAGGCCAGATGCCACCGCCAATTCCAATGATGCCTGGCGGCTACGTAGGGAAGCAACGGTGCGGGGCCGGTCCACATTTGGTAGTCGGCGTGTTTTGAATAGTCATGCTCGGTTGAATCACCTCTGTCCTTGTCGTGACCCGTGGGTAAGCCAACTTGAACCTCCTTCACCTTGCCAATCACGCCGTTTAAGACAACCTCCACTGCGTGGCGGAAACGTCGGTCAGAGCGCTGTTGTGATCCGGTTTGAAAAATCGCCTTCTGCTTGGCTGCTTCCCGATAAACAGCCTGACCTTCAGAAAAGAAATGGGTAACGGGTTTCTCGCAATAAACGTCTTTGCCGTTTTGGAGTGCCTCGAGAGTTTGCAGCGCGTGCCAATGGTCAGGAGTGGCGACGATAACCGCATCAAGATCTTTACGGGCGCACAGCTTCCGAAAGTCGTCGTAGGTATTACAAGGTTTAGTGCCATACTTTTTACCGACTGCTTCGGCCGCAGGTTTGCGGCCAAGTTTACGGTTTCGGCCACCCCCATCGTGGGTCTCGTAAGGATCACATGTGGCGATCATCTGCACATCAGCTTCACGGAGAAAGGAACCCATTACTCCGGTTCCACGACTGCCAGAGCCGATCAGACCCACGGTAATGCGGTTACTCGGCGCGACCTTTGCTCGACCCAATACGGAACCGGGAACGATGGTTGGAGCAGCCACTGCAGTTAGCGCGGTGGTACCTAGGAAACGGCGACGGGAGAGTTGAGTTTTTTTCATTGGAAGCGATTGGATTGTGAGCGAGGGGCTGATCGAAGCAAGAAAAGATTCACCCTGTTGGCTGGTTAAAGCACAACAGGGTGTATCGAAGGTGCCAAGATCGTCTATTGTTTCACATGTATCACGCCACGCATCAGGATATGATGCCCTGGGAAAGTGCAGACGTATGGGTAGTCTCCGTGCCTTTTTGGCGCGGTGAAATTAATTATTTCCTGTTTCCCATGGTCGATTAATTTGGTGGACCAAATCACGTCGTCGGTCTTTGGCACGAAGTGCATATTAAAACCTTCCGCGCCCAGAGCAATCGCAGCCGTGGCAACCGATTCCAGCTTACCAGGTTTGACCAACACAATATTGTGCGGCAGATAATCGGGGTTATCAAAAATGAGTTTGATTTTTTTTCCGGCCTTAACTGTTACCTCACTGGTATCGTACTTCATCTGTTCGACAATGGTGCCGATTCTTATGGTTGTTAGCTCTGGGGTATCGGAGAGAACTCCTGATTTTTTTGTTTCAGTGGGTTTTTTCTCTCCTGTCTGATTATTTGCTGCTGCAGAGGTAGCCCAGAACTGTTGTACTGTTGCAGCTGCAACTCGGGCATCCGCGTTAGGGGAACCAAGCATCTGCCCCAATAGTTCCATGTTTTTAATGTTATGTTGTTGGTGGAGCCAAAGGGCTTCTGTCAGATGATGAGCATGTTCAGCCTTTTTTGGATCCCATTGTTTGATCCATTTTTTCAGCTCGGAAATAACATCTTTAGTTTTCCGCTCACTAAGCTCTATGCGCGCACGGTGGCGAGTGAGATTGGTCCGCTCCTTGAGTAGGTCCAACAATTTGGCGATGGGTTCGCCGTCCACCTTCACGGGGGCCATAAGCTTACGGCCCTCGTGCGTGATGCGGTAAACGCGGCCATACTCGTGGTCACGGCTGGGGTCACGCACGTTGTGTTGCATGTGACCGATAATGATGTTTTGCCAATCGGCGACATATAACGCGCCATCACTGCCGATTTCAAAGTCGGTTGGTCGGAAGTTGCGGTCCTTGGGCGATTGCAAAAAGTTTTCTGTGTTGGGTGAGTCACTAAGATCACCACGTACACCCCAAACATCTCCTATTGCTCCCTTGGGTTTGGAGTTTGCATTCTGATTATCCGATTTTTTTACAGTTTCGTAGTCATCACTAAACCCGTCACCATCACTATCATTACCTTGGACTGAGCGGACCAGTTGGTAATTTTTAATCCCGAGGTAACCGATTGTATTCAAGAGAATAAAGTTACCCTGATATTTATCGGGAAAATGTGGGCTGGATATTATCCCACTGGCAGCTACAGGTCGCACGGTTTTGTTAAGCAAGGCTTGCATCCGAAAGCCGCCTTTTCCATCTGGACGCACTTGATAGACACGGCCGCCTGTGCCATCGGTGGCGTAGTGATATCCCCAATAATCAAAGCTTACTCCATGCGGGTTAGGGCTATTGTTGGCGTGAAAACTGTATTCAAAAGTCCGAGGGTTAAATCGGTACATTGCGCTATTGCCGTGCTGCTGATTCTTGGTCCAGGGAGTCTCCACGTTACTCACGTGGAATACTCCACGCTGGTAATAGAAATTGCCGCAGGGGCCATAGGTAAAAGCATTGGCACTATGGTGAGTGTCTGCAGAATCCAGACCGTGAAACAGCCGAATGCGCACATCGGCTACATCGTCTCCGTCAGTATCTTTGAGAAATAGGATATCTGGCACGCTTGCAACAATCACACCACCATTCCAGAACTCAAATCCGGTGGGGTTATGTACTTTGGCAAAGGTGATGGCCTTATCGGCTACGCCATCACGGTTTTCATCGGGAAGAATCAGGAGTCGGTCATCCATTTTCTTTAGTGGTTCCCATTTGGGATAGGTGGGCCAGGCCGCAACCCAGAGGCGCCCTTTTGTGTCTACTGCTGTTTGCACAGGGTTAGCCATCTCTGGAAACATTTCCTCTGAGGCAAACACATTGACCTTTAAACCTTTAGCCAACTGCAGTTGTGCAGCAGTTTCATTTGCAGACATGTAAAGTTTGTTGCCTTCCTTTTGGGTGTTACTGCTACGGGACTTTCCGCCCACGTTGGATTTTACTTTTACCGGAGGGGGTACGTTGGAATCGTTAACTTTATAGGAAGTATTACCATTGGCATGTGCCCAAACTTTTTTATCACGATTGGCTACCATTACATCAATCATATCCAACTCGTGCATGAGCACCTCGCGGTTGGTTTGGCCATCAACAAATTTCAGGCCAGAACGACCTCCCCATACATCGTTGCCGTCAGTAGCCCGGTAACGATTATGCCAATGCCAGTTTTTATCCAGTACTGCCGAACGGATGCTTTCGATTTTTTTCTCATCTTTAGATACTTCTAGCCCAAAGAGTTCTTTTACGAGATGTTGGGCAATGAGTTTATTGCCAAGGCTATTAGGGTGTATCCCATTGATGGTTAAGGGCTTCTCATTTTTATCGTACAAATGCTTGGAGTGATGGAACAAATCTATATATGGGAGTTTACGTACTGCGGCAGCTGCTTCAGTTGATCCGGCATATTGCATCAATCTTGCATTGTTTGCCTTGCCATCGGGTAAGTTGGGGGTGTTTAAATTCTCGTGCATAATGGGTGAGCACAGAACAATTTTTGGGGCTCCTTTACCGCTATAATTTTGTTTTCTGGTATCATCAATCCACTTCATTAATTCCTGTGCGAAAGATGCAGGATTATTGTCGAAAGATTCGTTATATCCCCAGAAAGCGATAATGACGTCGGCCTTGGATATTTTCAGATAATCATGCGGGTTGATGAATCCTTTGTTGCGAGGCCGACTATTTACTTTATCACCTGAAAATCCGTGGTTTCGAAACACTAGTTGGTGCTTGGGTAAGGCGGCTTGTACGTAGCTTTCCAGCCAGCCGTGATGCTGCATCCGCTCGGCTAGTGTGTTGCCGATCAACACGATGTGGTCACCTTTATTGAGTTCTAGTTGAGCCGCCTTGGAGACGAAAGTGGTCAGGACTATGATGCCGCAGATGAGAATTTGTTTCATAGGGGTGAAATTGGACGCGCAACTGTAACGACCCATTCAGTGAGTGCAAGCAATCCCTTTTTACTTTTGCCTTT
>CAJWKQ010000059.1 GCA_913041895.1 uncultured Verrucomicrobiales bacterium | reverse complement strand
GCCACGTAAGTTCAGTTACTTCAGGCACATCGCTTTGTTTGAAAAATACGGATTTAGCCGGATCCAGACCGCATGCCAGAAAATCCAGCGCTACATCCTGTGTATTTTTACGACGTACTTCTGCATCAAACACCGAGGTCATCGAGTGGTAATCAGCAATGAAGTAGTAGGCTTCACCCTCTTCCTGCAGCTCAATAGCCGGCTCCATCATGCCGAAGTAGTTACCGACATGAAGTGCGCCTGAAGGTTGGATGCCCGAGAGAATCCGCATGGCTGAGGAACCTAGCAAGGGCAGAGCGGGCATTCAAGTGTGGTGAGCAAATCTGTCTTTTAATTTGTACCTGACATGGTATAGGTCCCTCGTCTGCCGGGGGCGAAGTGTTATGGCGTAAAGCAGGCCGTGGGGATTAAACCAGAAAAAGAGTGCAAACCAATTTGTTATTGGCTGAAGTGGCCGCATCAACACCGTACGCTCAATATCTGCTACTGGGGGTAATGATTGTTTTGGCAGTGGGCTTCGCTTGTGGGCCGCTGATTCTATCGGCGATTCTTGCGCCCAAAAAACCCGGTGAGATTAAGGAATCCACCTTTGAGTGCGGATTGGAATCAAAGGGGGATCCTTGGGTGCAGTTCAATGTGCAGTATTACCTGTATGCGTTGGCCTTTGTGATATTCGATATCGAGATCGTTTTCATTTATCCTTGGGCGGTGGCGTTTACAGGGCTTTCTTTTGGTGCGTTCATGGCCATGGGTATCTTTATTATTCTGCTGGCTGAGAGCTTGATTTATTTATGGTTGAAGGGAGTGCTGACCTGGAAATGACGACACAAAACATATCGCCCGGAATGGATCTGGATGACAAAACACGTGCAGAGCTCGAACGCGCTGGGGTGATCGTAACGCGCGTGGATTTTTTGTACAACTGGTCCCGTAGCAATTCGGTATGGCCCCTTACTTTTGGGTTGGCCTGTTGTGCTATCGAGATGATTGCCTCGGCAACTTCCCGATTTGACATGTCGCGGTTTGGTTCTGAGGTTTTTCGCCCAACTCCTCGACAGGCGGACCTGATGATTGTCTCGGGCACGGTGACCAAGAAGATGGCACCTCAAGTCGTGCGTATTTACAACCAGATGCCTGAGCCCAAATGGATTATTGCTATGGGTGCCTGTGCGATATCCGGCGGTCCTTTCAAGCAGGGCTATAATGTACTCAAGGGAATTGATCGGTATCTGCCGGTGGATGTTTATTTACCCGGATGTCCTCCTCGGCCTGAGGCGGTGTTGCAGTCACTCAATTATTTGCAAAATAAAATCAACGATCAGGATATCAAGGCCGACCCTGCTTTCACGAAAGGGCGTCGTCAGTATCCGGTGCCTGAATTTACCGGCACCGACCTCGAGCCTCCCTACAATCCTGAAGTGTGGTCGCCTCCGGAAAATCCAAACGGCGAGCCAGTTGTGCCCCCCAAGAAGACTGCTGCATGAGCGAGATTTCCCACGAACCTTTATTAAAGGAATTTTCTGACGCGCACTGGGATGAGGCTGCGTGTGCGGTGATTGTGCCTGAAGGTAAGGCGCGTGCGGTTGCTGAATGGTTGCTGGAGCAGGGCGTCGATTACTGCAGCAACGTTACAGGTGTGGATTACCTTGAGAGCGAGGTTAAGGAGAAAATCAACAACGAAGCCGGGGAGGAGGAAACCGTTACACGTACCGAACCCGGTCGTATTGATGTGGTGTATCATTTGTATTCGATGCGTGATCAGACCGGCCCTCTGGTAATCAAGCAAAGGACCAGTCGGGAGAACGCGCAAGTCGAGTCACTTACGCCTCTTTGGCGTAGTTGTGAACTTCAGGAGCGCGAAGTGTTTGATTTATTCGGAGTGGATTTCAAGGGGCACCCTGACCAACGGCGAATTTTAATGTGGGATGAATTTGAAGGGCATCCGATGCGTAAGGATTTTGTTGAGCCTTTCGACTATGAATGGGAACCCACCCCGCATGATGAGATTCTGGAGAAACACAAAAAAGGAAAGGTGATTGTTTGAGCACCGTCTCTGCGCCTAATTACGAGATTATTCAGCGGGACGGTTTGGAGACCAGCCTGTTGGAGGTTTCCATGGGGCCACACCATCCCAGCACCCATGGGGTGTTTCGGATGGACGTAAAGTTGGATGGAGAAACGGTGGTGGATTTGAAGCCTGTCTTTGGCTATCTGCACCGTAATCACGAGAAGCTCGCCGAGGATATGAGTTATCTCGCTAGTATGCCTTTCACTGATCGGCTCGATTATTTTAACAGCATGACCAACAACTGGGCTTACGCCTTGGCCGCTGAACAGTTGGTGGAGATTGAGGTGCCTGAGCGTGCTGAATATTTGCGCGTGATAATGGCTGAGCTAACCCGGTTGGTGAATCATGTATCCTTGGTGGGGTTTTTTGTGAATGACCTTGGCGCGCTGGGAACACCGTTGCTATATGCCTTTCGTGAACGCGAAAAGATACTTGATCTCTTTGAGCAGGCAAGTGGTGCGCGTATGATGTGTAATTATTTCCGCTTTGGAGGATTGCGTTGTGATGTACCTGAGGGCTGGCTGGATCGCGCCCGTGAGGTGACCGATCGTTTCCCCAAGTTTCTGGATGAGTATGAGCAACTGCTTTGTGAAAATGAAATTATCCTGAGCCGTACGCAAGGTATTGGTAAGCTTTCGCGCGAATTGGCCATTAGTGCAGGGATTACCGGGCCCATGCTACGTGCCAGTGGGGTTGCCTATGATTTGCGTAAGGTCGATAAGTACGGCATTTACGATCGCTTCAAGTTTCGCGTTCCTTACGGCGAGGAGGGGGATTGCTACGACCGTTTCATGGTGCGTATGCTTGAAATGAGGGAAAGTATACAGATTCTTAAACAGGCACTGGCTGATATTCCTGAAGGTGACATAATGGGTAAGGCGCCGCGCGTGTTTAAGCCCAAGCCGGCGGAGGTCTATGGTCGTATAGAAGGGCCAAAAGGAGAGCTTGGTTTTTATCTCATCGCCGATGGAACACCCAAGCCTTATCGCTACCGAGTACGGCCTCCTTCCCTTATAAATCTCACGGTGTTGCGTGATATGTGTCTCGGCCAAAAAATTGCCGATGCAGTCGTCATTCTCGGAAGTATCGACATCGTTCTCGGGGAGGTGGATAGGTGAGCATCTTAGGCGGCGGCATTTTTAGTGGGATGATGGTTACACTGCGTAACTTTGTGGGTTCCTATTTTGATTCGAACCGGCTGACTACAAACGATTATTCCTGGAAGCCGAAAGATCAGCTGCCTCAAAGTGCAGGCGAATATCCCAAAGAGGAAGGGGAGCAGTTAAGTGACACGACGACTGTTACTAACTACAGCAGAAACTTCCCCATGCTATTGCACGATGGCGGAGATGACCCAATGGATACCATACGCTGTGTTGCCTGCCAGATTTGCGAACGGGAATGTCCTCCGCAATGTATTTATATCGAGAAGGCATACGACGAAAATGGTAAGTACATTAAGAGCCCGGCAAAGTTCGATATAGATGTATCGGTTTGTATGAGTTGCCAAATCTGTGTGGAGGTCTGCCCTTTTGATGCCATTGTGATGAACAGCCAGTTCGAATTGTCCACGCCCGATCGCTTTGGTGGGTTGCTGTTGCGTCGTGATGATTTGCTCAAGAGTAACGATTACTATCACCAAATTCATCCAGAGGAAGCCGCTGCGCGCGACCAGAAGATGGCTGATGAAAAAGCTGCCAAGGAGGCAAAGAAAAAAGCTGCTGCAGAAGCTGCCAAAAAGAAAGCTGAAGAAAAGGCCAAAGCTGAGGCTGAAGCCAAGGCGCTGGAAGAGGCAGGAGAAAAAGGAAAGGAAGAAGACTCTGGAAAAGAGGAGGCCTCTTAAATGAATCTAAATTTAATTATAGATATCCTCATTGCTACAGTGCCTTTATTGGTAATTTTTCCATCGCTCTTTGCCTTTACCACATGGATAGAGCGCAAGGCCCTTGCGCGCATCCAAAACCGCATCGGCCCCAACAAAGTCGGTATCCCTTGCACGCGCGCCGGCGGCAGCTTCAGCCTCTTCGGGCTTGGCCAGCCTGCTGCTGACGGCATCAAGATGCTGTTTAAGGAAGACATTGTTCCCACCGGTGCTGACCGTTTGTTTCACTTGCTTGCCCCCATTCTCGCGCTCATTCCTGCGATGCTGGTTTTGTGCTTCCTTCCTCTGGAGTTCCCGTGGAGTGGACTGATGTCTGCGAAGTCCGGCGTTCAGGCTTTCTTGTTGGACTCTGCAGTCATTTTCTTTTTTGCCATTACCGGCCTTAACACACTGGCAGTATTCATGGCTGGGTGGGCTTCACGCAACAAGTACTCTCTTCTGGGCGGTATGCGCGCTATTGCCCAGATGGTCAGTTACGAAATTCCTTTAGTGCTCTCAGCTGTTGTTGTCGTGATGCATGTGGGGAGTTTAAATGCTGCGGACATTGCCAATGCGCAGGAGAACTGGAGGTGGTTCGTATTCACACCATGGGGTTTAGCTGCATTTGTGATTTTCTTTATTTCCGCGTTGGCGGAAACCAACCGCTCTCCCTTCGATCTCCCGGAAGCCGAAAGCGAACTTATAGCCGGTTACTTTACCGAGTATAGTGGATTCAAGTTTGCACTGTTTTTTCTGGGAGAATACATCTCTATGTTTGCCATCAGTGGATTGGCCGTAGTGTTATTCCTTGGCGGTGGTGCAGGCCCGGGCGTGGGGGCACTTCCATGGCTTGCGGCTGTTTGGTTCTTGGCAAAAATCTTTGCCCTGATTGCAGTGATGATTTGGTTGCGAGGAACGCTGCCTCGCCTCCGGGTAGATCAACTAATGGGTTTCGCATGGAAGTTCCTTCTGCCTATATCGATATTAAATATTTTTATTAGTGGCATTACCTGGCATCTGAAAAGTCAAAATCCCGTCGTTATCGCCGGCGTGTGGGTAGCTAGCTTGATGATCCTTTATGTGGTGGCGAAGGGGCTGAATAAACTTAACCGGGCGGATGTAAAACCGCGCGAGTACAAATACGCCGAATGACTCAAGAAATCACATTCTGGGTGTTGGCTGTTATTGCTGTGCTGGGTGCGCTGGTTGCGGTGAGACGACGCAATCTCATTCACGGCGTATTTGCTCTGATGATTTTCTTTGCGTCGTTGTCCGGATTGTTTCTTCTTTTGCTGGCAGAGTTCATCGCGGCGGTTCAGATTCTTGTGTACATCGGTGCAGTAGGCATTTTGTTGTTATTTGCCATTATGCTCACTGAGCGTGTTACCGGTGATGATGCGCGCCGTGTTACTTCACGTGGTTGGTTCTGGGGCTTAGTTGCAACAATTGTCATATTTGTTTACCTGCTGTTGCCAGCCATTCAGGAAGCAAATCTCCCAGAGACTGCCCAGCCGATTAAGCCTTCAGTGGAAGCGCTTGGAAAAAAGTTGATGAATCCCTACGTTGTTACACTGGAAGTATTGGCGTTATTGCTGACTGCTGCACTTATTGGGGCTGTGGCTGCAGCCCAAGGAGCGAGGGAAAATAAGGAGGAGCAATCTGATGACTCTTGAACATTACCTCATCCTGAGTGCGTTGCTTTTTTGTATAGGACTATTGGGTGCCCTCACCCGGCGTAATGCTGTGGTAGTTCTTTTCTCTATCGAGATTATGCTTAATGCAGCTAACCTGAACTTTATCGCTTTTTGGCGTTTTAGTTCCAACCCAGAGGCCTTACATGGCCCTTTGTTTACACTTTTCACCATTGCCGTAGCCGCAGCCGAGGTAGCCGTCGGTTTGGCATTAATCATAGCTGTTTACCGTCACTTTAAGACAGTGGACCTCGAACAACTCGATACCCTGAAAGAAGAATGAGTACCGCAACTCTGGCCCTTATTCCTCTTTTGCCGCTACTGGCTGCCCTCATTACCAGCTGCATGAAATGTGGACGTCGTGCTGCAGCAACTGCAATAGCAGCCATGGGTGGTTCCTGTGTTTTAGCACTTTGGGCATTTGGTCAAACATGGGGTCATGCTGTTGACGGGCCTAAGACCTTCGATATCCCTTGGCTCACTGTTGGTGGCACGATTATTGACTTCGGTTTTGTGCTTGATCCGCTTACAGGGGTCATGGCGGCAATGGTCACCTTTGTTGGGCTACTCATTTTCATCTTCTCTATCGGTTATATGAAGGGTGACAAGCGCATGGCACGTTTCTTCTGCTACTTGTCTCTTTTCGCTTCTGGAATGCTCGGTTTGGTATTGGCAAACAACCTGTTGTTGCTATTCATGTGCTGGGAGATCGTTGGTGTAGCTTCCTATTTGCTTATTAGTTTCTGGAATCACAAGCCCGAGGCGGCTGCAGCAGGCAAGAAAGCCTTCATTGTTACACGCATTGGCGACATTGGGTTTCTAATAGGCATTCTACTGGCATTTAAGTCCACCGGTACTATGACGCTTTACGATGGAGGCAATGGTCTTTTGGAGTCAGGAACGGGCAGTATACTTTTTAACTATGAGATTGCTGCAATTGTTAGTCTCCTATTATTTCTCGGGGCAATAGGGAAATCAGGTCAATTGCCTTTGCATGTCTGGCTGCCGGATGCCATGGAAGGCCCTACTCCTGTTAGTGCCTTGATCCATGCGGCTACTATGGTAGCTGCTGGTGTGTTTCTTGTAGCACGTACGATCCCAATTTTTGAGGCTGGAGACACTCTAACAGTAGTAGCATGGACGGGTGCAATTACTGCGCTCGTTGCAGCGTTAATTGCACTTGGTCAATACGATATCAAACGCATCCTTGCCTATTCCACCGTTAGTCAACTCGGATTGATGATGGTGGGTCTCGGTGTGGGGGGAGTTGCAATTGGTATGTTCCACTTGCTCACCCACGCATTTTTTAAGGCATTACTTTTTCTTGGGGCCGGCTCTATTATCCACGGGTGCCATGAGGAGCAGGATATCCGAAAAATGGGTGGTTTGTGGAAATCCATGCGCCTTACTTCTATTGCATATCTTTGTGGTACTGCGGCGTTGGTTGCATTTCCTTTTACGAGTGGCTTTTTTAGCAAAGATGAAATTCTTGCTGGCGCATGGGCAACCTCCAAACCCATTTTCTGGATTGCTGCTTTCGCTTCACTGCTCACGGCGGTGTACATGACAAGGCAGTGCCTCTATGTTTTTACCGGTTCGTATCGCGCCGGCCATGCGCCACATGAGAGCCCTAAAGTGATGACCGTACCGCTAGTCATCCTCGCCGTGTTCGCTCTGGGACTTGGGGCACTGGCTCGTGGGATTGTATTTGATAAATTGCCCGGAGAAGCAGCTAAACATGAGGCGATTATCATTGCTGTTAGTGTTATTGTTGCTCTAGGGGGTATTGTGCTGGGTTGGGTGATTTATCGTGGACGTAAACTTGGTGTGGATGCGGATCCTTTGGCTATTAAACCGTTGAGGGAAAAATTTTGGTTTGATGAGTATTACGCCAATACCGTTGAGCAGCTATGGAGCTTGATTTCAATTATTTGGGAACAGCTTAATGAATTACTGCTTTTCGCGCGCGATACGTTTGTTGAGTTTGCTCGTGTACTAAGTAGCGCCTTTGCAATCGGTGGTGATCGTAGATTGATTGATATGATGGCCTTTGACGGACTGTGTAACTGGCTGCGTTCAATGGGTTATGCAGTTACCCGGCTTCAAAATGGATTTCTCCCCGGCTACCTGCGGCTCATTGCGATTGGGACAGCGATATTGGGGCTGTTTGTGTTCTGGATATCATGATTACTGCACTTACATTAGCGCCGGTACTGGCTGCCTTGGTGATTTATTTTATGCCCGAGCGGCGCGCTCGAGTGGTGGCACTTGCAGGCTCAATGGTGTCATTGGGTTTAATGGTATACATGCTCGCAAATTTCCAAGATATCGATGGTGTACAGTTTAAGGAGAAAGTAGCTTGGATTCCCGGATTAGGAGTCGATTATTTTGTAGGATTAGACGGGGTTAATGCCCTTGTCTTAGTTTTAGCAACATTGTTAGCGCCTCTGGTTGTATTGGCATCATGGAAGCATCAAGATCGGCCTCGCACCTATTTTATTTTGTTGTGCCTACAGTTCACAGGACTCTTTGGAACCTTCACGGCACTCAATTTTTTCCATTGGTTTCTTTATTGGGAAATGGCGATTGTGCCAGCCTTTTTCCTTATCAAGCTATTTGGATCGGGCGAGGACAGGGACCGTGCGGCACTCAACTTTTTTCTTTTCACTGTGGTTGGAAGCATTGCGATGCTGTTGGGTTTCCTATTCCTGTACCAGCAAGCTGGTACGTTCGACTTTATTGAGCTGGGAAGAAAGGGAGTGAATGTGCACCCGATGGTTTTTTGCGCTGTCCTATGTGGTTTATGGGTTAAGGCGCCTCTAGCTCCTCTGCATATTTGGCAGGCACCAGCTTATGCTGCTGCGCCTACACCAGTGGCTATGTTGCTGACTGGGGTGATGTCCAAAATGGGTATTTACGGTTTCTTGAGATTGGTAGTGCCTGTATTCCCTGCTCAATTGGAACAACATGCGCATACCCTGATGGGATTGGCGCTCATAACGATCCTTTGGGGAGCATTCCTTGCATTACGACAAACAGATATAAAGCGCATGTTGGCTTTTTCTTCGCTCAACCACGTGGCCTATTGCGTGCTTGGGATAGGGGCGTTGGGAATTACAGCCGAGGGATTAAAAATAGACGCTCATGCCTTGGCAAGGCAGGGAGTGATTCTGCAAATATTTGCCCACGGTATAGCCGCAGCAGGATTGTTTTATTTGGCAGGCTTGCTGGAGAATCGAACAGGGTCACGTGGGCTTGGAGACTTTGGTGGATTGAGCTCGGTGACGCCCCGGTTTGCTGCTGCGTTTTTTATCCTCACATTTTGTTCACTGGGGTTACCGTTCATGGCGGGCTTCGCAGCCGAATTCTTAATCTTCAGTGGTAGCTTTGCAGTTGCTCCCGCAGTAACTGTTATCGCCACATTAGGCTTGTTGGCTACTGCAGTTTTTCTACTCACCATGTTGCAAAAGGTGTTCACGGGCCCTACACCCGAACGACATAATGCCATGGCTGACCTAACATATTGTGAAGGTTTGATTGTGGCCCCATTATTGATACTTGTGTTCTGGGCAGGTATTTCACCCGGTACATGGTTGTTTTTTAGCTCGTTACTCAACTGATATGATTGCGCTTTCTACAGTATTGATCAGTTTCGTTGGAGCAATGGTATGTGGGTTGATGCCTCCTGATTCACACCGGCGAGTTCGTTGGGTTGCGCTATTAACCGCTGTTCTTGGTTTAACGATGGCCTTCCTGTGTGCTTTAGAATATCAAGGTACTGGATTTGAAGATGAATTTAGTTCGACCTGGATTCCTTGGATCGGGGTGTCATTCATTACCGGCTATGACGGGATTAGTTTGCCTTTGCTACTGGTTACGGGATTAGTGGCTGTAAGTGGGGTGTTATTCACTTGGAATCTTGATCATCGTGCCAATCAATTCTACGCCTTTTACTTTGCGCTCATAGGAGGGGTTTATGGAGTCTTTCTTTCCTTGGATCTTTTCCTTTTGTTTGTGTTTTATGAAATTGCAATCGTTCCAAAGTATTTTTTGATCGCTATCTGGGGCGGTGATAAACGTGAGTATGCGGCAATGAAGCTAGTGATGTACTCCTTTGGAGGCAGCGCATTGGTTCTCTTGGGAATGTTGGCACTTTATTTTGGTTCAGGTCTTAATACGTTCGGGCTTGAGCAGTTGATGTCGGCAGACTTTTCAGGGGCGTTCCAGGCGGTAGTGTTTCCCATCCTTTTTCTGGGTTTTGCTATTTTGGCAGGTATGTGGCCCTTCCATACTTGGGCGCCAACAGGTCACGCCGCTGCGCCTACGGCAGCTTCGATGTTGCTTGCTGGGGTGGTGATGAAGTTGGGTGCTTACGGCTGTTTGCGAATAGCTGTGGGGTTGCTGCCCGAGGGAGCGGTAGTATGGGCTCCAATTATAGCGATATTTGCTGTGGTAAATATCATTTATGGGGCGCTGGTGGCACTACGCCAGGAGGATTTTAAATTTGTGATTGGTTATTCAAGTGTCAGTCATATGGGATTCGTCCTTCTCGGGATTGCCACGCTTAATCTTACGGGTATGACTGGGGCCGTGTTGCAGATGTTTTCACATGGAGTCATAGGGGCTCTACTTTTTGCAATGGTAGGAACCGTGATTTATTCACGAACCAAAACTCGGATGTTTGATGAATTGCACCGATTGATTGATCGGATGCCAGGTATTGCATGGGTGTTTATTATTGTGGGTTTGGCGTCTATGGGATTGCCCGGTTTCAGCGGATTTGTATCAGAACTTTATGTGCTGCTGGGAGCGTGGGAAAGTTTGTCGGGCTGGATTGTGGCTTTGGCAGGCTTGGGTGTTCTGGCGACATTCGGCTACACCTTGGTGAAAATTCATGAGGCGTTTTTTCAAAGAGTTGCCGAGGATTCCGGTAATAACATAGGAGTAGAGCAACCCGATTATCCTCCAATGACACTGCCTGAAAAGATGGGTGTGGGATTGTTACTCGGTGCATCAATCCTTATTGGAATATGTCCGTGGCTTTTAACTAACCATATTAGTGGCAGTTTACAGCTGCTGATAGACCGAATGGCAAACTAACATGGATTATCAGGCTATATTTTATGCTTTGCTGCCCGATCTGATTGTGGTTGTGGCACTATTTATCGCGTTAGGAATAGACTACGGGTATTTACGTAAATCAAGCTTGGCGAATCGATCGGTTAGAGCTCTACAAATAAGTAGCGTAGGGCTCTTTGTGGGAATGGTATTGTTGGTGTTGCAGATGAAAGGTTCTTTGCCGATGGATTACGCCCAGTTATTGGCTGCTACGCATGGTCAACTGGCTTTAAGTCCCGGGACTCTTGCACTGAAATGCCTGTTATTTTCCATGGGATTGGCAGTGTTACCCTTGGCTGCCCGTCACATGGTGACAAGGCATGTGAGTGAATATTTTGCCTTGTTGCTTTTGGCTACTCTTGGGATGGGATTTATGGTTACTAGCCGCAACTTACTGGGTGCTTTTGTGGCACTGGAGTTGGTTAGCTTGAGTCTTTATGCTCTTACGGTCTTGCATCAAACTAGTCGTACTTCAGCGGAAGCGGCACTAAAATATCTTACCTATGGGGGCGTGTCTTCGGCCTTTCTTCTCTTTGGTATCAGTTACTTATTTGGATTAACTGGCACATTAGATATTTCCAAAACTATACCGATGTCAGAGGCTTTGACTGGAGCGCCGATGCTGGTGAGTGTGGCCTACTTATTCATTCTGGTTGGACTAGGGTTCAAAGTGGCGGTTGCGCCTTTTCACCTGTGGTCTCCAGATGTCTATCAGAGTGCTCCTACTCCTGTGGCAGCTTGGATAGCGAGTGGTTCAAAAATAGCAGGTGTGGTGTTGCTCTTGGTTCTTTTGATACCCGTATCCACCCTTTCGGCAAATACGACGATTATCCCGATGTTGGCAGTACTGGCTGTGTTAAGTATGGCAGTGGGCAATCTGGGGGCATTAAGGCAAACAAACCTCAAGAGGCTTTTGGCTTATAGTGCGATTGCCAATGCGGGGTATTTGTTGGTGGCGGTTTTGGCCTTTTCCGAAGAGGGTCGTGCTGCAGCAATATACTATGCGGTAGTTTACGCGATTGCCACGCTGGGTACTTTTGCTGTGGTTTCGGTATTTGGTGACAGGTTAGGGCGTGAAGCTCAAATCGATGATTTCCGTGGTTTTTGGAAAAACCGTCCGGGTTTGTCTATGGCCTTGCTAATATTTATTCTATCTTTGGCAGGCATTCCACCATTGGCCGGGTTTGTTGGGAAATTTTATCTTTTCTATGCGGCGATCCAATCCCAGCCCCAGATTAGTTACTGGAGTGAGGGCCTGTATTGGCTTGTAGCCCTTGCTTTGGTTTTCAGCGTTGTGGCGCTCTATTATTATATGAAGGTTTTAAAAGCAGTTTTTGTGAGTGAGGACATTGCTGAGTCAAGAGAGGATTCTATCGGATGGCCTTCGAGTGTGGTGATTTTGATCTTGTCTTTGATCACACTCGTTTTGGGGGTTTGGCCCGGCCCTTTAATCGAGTATATTCGAGGGTGTTTGATTTTTTAGGCTAGCCTTTATCTGCCAGAGGCAACCGACAAGAATTCAAAAAACTTTAGGCATCACAATGACGCGGGCTCTATGGTCCCGGAGCAATATATTGCTCTAATTGCTTAATAATATGGTCCTTTTGCGTGAGTGCGAGGTTAAGTAAATCGTTGGAGGAGATAACCCCAAGCACCTTACCTTCTTCGGTGACAGGCACATGTCGCACGCGGTGTTTTCCCATCGTAGCCATGCACTCCTCGAGGGTAGATTCCGGGCTAACCTGTACAGGTTCTCTGGCCATAATATCCGAAACACGGGTAGTCTTGGGGGGCAATTCCTTAAGCATTACTTTGCGAGCACAGTGGCGTTCGGAAATAACACCGACGAGTAGGTCGTTTTCCACAACCATCAAAGCTCCAACTTTGTATTCATCCATGGACTGTAATGCCTCAAACACCGTGGTATCCGGTGAAGTGGAGCGGACACAGAATCCTTTATCCTGCAATATGGTGCGTGCATTCATGGCTTCCTAAGAACTCTACGAGTCTCCTTGGCCATAGGAGTTTTGTCCAGTATTGGTGAATAATATTTCAGCTTATCAAGGCTGAAAATACTCTTTCAGACAATTTTCCCTATTGTAGGCCAAAAATTGTTTCAAGATGTGAGGTTGATTGTTCCGTTAATGACATCCCACCTATGCATAGAGGAGCTCAGCTCACTGGGCCAGTTTTCCTCGGTGCAGGTCATAAATATTTGACCACGGCCTTCACTACAGGATTCCATTAGGGGGAGAAACCCCTTGCGCCTTTCGATATCCAGTTCGCCCATGACATCATCGATTAATAATACTGGTGGGGAACCATGAAAGTTTGTCAGGTGTTCAGCTTGGGCAATTTTTAGGGCAATAGCTACGGCGCGTTTTTGGCCTTCACTAGCGAAATCTGCAGCAGGCTTATCGTCTAGCATGAGGGCTAGTTCATCGCGATGTGGACCAATAGTGGTGGAACCTAGTTTAAGTTCTCGGTCTTGTGTGCGACTGAGTTCATCAAAAAAATCAGACTTTACACTTGGAATATATTCTACGTTTAAATCTTCGCCTGCAGGAGCTATGCGGCGATGTGCTTCAGTTACGTTAGGGCTGATTTGGGGTATTAATTCTGCTCGATAACTAATGATTTCGTTTCCAATTTTCACAAGTTCCATTGTGAAACTATCTAGTGCATTCTTATCGATCGGTTTTTTCTTGAGCAAAGCGTTACGGTTTTTCAAAGCTCGGGTATAGCGTTGTAGTAAGGAAAGATAGGTTGGTACTGTTTGCACAAGGAGAAAATCCATATACCGTCTACGGCCTCGGCCGACTCCTTTTACCAATGCTAAATCTTCACTGGTGAAAGCAACAGTACGGAGCGTTCCCAGGTAATCAGAAAGTTTTTGGACCGTCTGTCCATTAAGACTTAACTGACGTTCCTTTGGTGACCAATACATCTTTACTTCATGGGAACCGGTTCCTACGACTTTCCCGCCAACAAACCAGCCCGATTTTTCGTGCTGGACCATAGCTGAACTACCCACGCCGCGAAAGGAACGTAGGTTGGCCAGTAGATGAATTGCCTCAAGGACATTGGTTTTTCCCTGTGCATTGGGTCCCAAGAGCAGGTGGAAACCCGGAGTAAAATCGGCATCCAGGAGCTGATAATTCCTAAAATCTCGTAATCGCAAATGCTCTAAGTGCACGAGCGATAATGCAGCACTATAGGTGGTCGAGCAAAGCACACAGTTGTGGAATAATTTCTGATTGGCCAGAGGGGTTGCTGATGTGTTGATATTTCAAATGAAATGGAGCATCAGAAAATTCAAGGAAGGGGATTTGAAGCCGATCAAGGCGATTACTGTTGAGGGATTTGTTGGCGTATCACTGGATCACTCATTGGAGCAAAAACTGGGCGGTAATTTTGCAGGTCACGATTGGCGTTGGCGTAAGGCCCGTCATATTGATGATGATCTGGAAACCAATCCTGAAGGCATTTTTGTGGCCGAGGAGGAGGATGGGGCGGTTTTGGGGTATATTAGCGCCACGATAGATCGAGAGGCTGGGAAAGGTCGAATTCCCAATCTGGCAGTAGCCAGTAAGGCGCGAAGTCAAGGTATAGGCCGTGCGCTCATTGAGCACGTACTGGATTACTTCCGGAGTGAAAAACTAGAGTATGCCGTGATTGAAACCATGGAAAGCAACCCAATCGGACAAACTTTGTATCCACAAACCGGTTTTCAAGAAATTGCCCGGCAAGTGCACTACGCCCAAAGGTTATAACTATTTCAGCTTACGTAGGCGTACATTGCGAATGACTCCATAGCTCTGGAATGTGGCAAAGCCAAGGGGGGCTGAGAGTTCGATTTCTCCCACTCGCATGTTGATGACCTTGTCTTTGATAGGTTCATCTATGATCTGGGCTTCACCGGGGAAATAAATTGTGTCACGAGCGGGAATGTTTTTATCCAGATCAGGGTTTAGTTTGCGTAGTGCTTTCTCGGCGGTTTCAGTACTCAGTTGGGTTCCGGTTTGAGCTGCTTCTTCCTGATAAGCCTTAACGATGCTGGCAACGGTCGCATTGAGCGGAATGAGATGTTCCTTGGGAGTCATCCATACACTCATGTTTTCAGGTGTGACGCGTAGACGGAATTTATACCACTGATCCTTGTTAAACTTGAGGTAAACTGTGGTATCATTTTCAGAAGCGTCCATACTGTTGATACTGGAAATACCTGTGACCGCACCTCCCCAGCCGCCGGTGACGAGCGAAGCATGAGAATCGCCCACAGGGAAGGTGAGTAATCCGAAAAAGTCAGTGCCATTGATTTTTTTTGCTTCGTATTCAATCTCATAGTTCGTCTTTGGAAGTATTGCCTTGTTGGTAAAGGTAACACCGGTAATGACAAGGCCATTTTCGATGTGCAGTTCACCATTTTTAATTTTTACGTTCCCTCGTCCTGCGTAGTCGGTTTCCTTCCACCCGGTAAGATCCTTACCGTTG
>CAJWKQ010000058.1 GCA_913041895.1 uncultured Verrucomicrobiales bacterium | reverse complement strand
CTGGTGCGGGTGCGCCTCCTGGTGCGGGTGCGCCTCCTGGTGCGGGTGCGCCTCCCCCTTTGCCTGGTAAACTAATTCGAATAGTTTGCTTGGCATCGGGTTTTGGAGGCAAACCAATGCGTACAGTCGCTTTTTTTTGCGTTGGCGCAGCAGTTCCCGGCGGCGGTTGTGGTGCAGGCGGCGCAGACATAAGCAAAAAAAGATAAAATCGGACGACAAACCCTGCCGCCAACTCCTCCAAGAAAATCTAGCACAGCTTAAATAACGGGCAAGGTTAATCAATTATGTATAATCGGTTTGATTATTGTCGAATTTCCAAAAACTGATTAAAGTCTAAACGTTGTTTAAAAATGAGAGTTTTTAACGCCATTTTATTGCTGAGCGCCGTTTTTAACCTTAGCGCAAAACCAATTCTTTTTGAAAAGGATATAAGACCAATCCTGAAGGCGCATTGTTTTCATTGCCATGGCGAAGACGGCAGAGAGCGCGGTGATCTTGATGTTCGACTGGTGAAGCTACTCCTTGAAGGCGGTGAACACGGACCGGCGGTGGTGAAAGGCAAGCCGGAAGAGAGTCGGCTATTTAAAATGGTCAATTCCGGGAAGATGCCCAAGGAGCAAGCCAAGCTTCCAGCACAAGAGATTGCACTGATCCGAGAATGGATCATCCAAGGCGCCAAGACCGCACGACCAGAACCAGAAGATCCAAATACAGTGTACATCACCGAGGAAGAACGCAACTACTGGGTGTTTCAACCGATTCGAAACCCGAAAGTACCTGAGGGCGCGTCCAACCCTATCGATGCCTTCCTACTGCGCCGCTTGCGGACAGAGGGTCTACAGTTTTCCAAGGAAACCGACAAACGGACATTGATTCGGCGCGCCACGTTCAACCTCACCGGGTTACCGCCTACACTCGAGGAGATCAAAAACTTTGTAGAAGATAAATCGCCTAACGCATATGCAAAACTCATCGACCGACTGCTCGCCTCACCACAGTACGGTGTCCGCTGGGGGCGCCACTGGCTGGACGTCGCCGGATACGCCGATTCCGAAGGCTACAACGAAAAGGATACTGAGCGCGCTTGGGCGTGGCGCTATCGCGACTATGTTATTAACGCCTTCAACCAAGATATGCCGTGGAATCAATTCATCGCCGAACAACTCGCCGGAGATGAGATGGTAGAGCCACCTTATAAGGAATTGAAGCCAACGCAAATTGATCGCCTCACCGCCACTGGCTTTCTGCGCATGGCGCCTGATGGTACTGGCTCGGTCAACAACAACGAGGCGCGCAATCAAGTGATGGTCGAAACGCTTAAGATCGTGTCCACTTCATTAATGGGCATGACAGTTGGCTGCGCCCAATGCCACGATCACCGTTACGACCCCATCCCACAAAAGGACTACTATCAACTGCGAGCCATTTTCGAGCCGAGTCTCAACCCCAAGATCTGGCGTGTACCCAACAGCCGGCGCGTAACACTCTATACCGATGCCGACCGCACAAAAGCAGCAAAAATCGAAGCCGAAGCGATTAAAGCAGATAATGAACGTAAAAAGAAAATCGAATTCTTTATCGAACGAACACTCACTTGGAAACTCGAAGCCGTCCCAGAAAAAGACCGTAAGGAGCTTCGCGAAGCCTACCAAACTGATTCCAAAAAACGTAATGACTCGCAAAAAGCAATCCTCAAGAAATACCCCAGCGTACGTCAAATTAGTGCTGGCTCCTTGTATCTTTACGACCGGGAATACAACACAGAGATTAGCAAGCTCAATACCGAGCGAAAGAAGTTTGCCGACAAAAAAGACGACAAACACGCAGCTTCCGAATTGAAACGGATTGATGACCGAATAAAATTCTTCAAGGGTGCCCTAAGCAAAAAAGTACTTGATGCAATGGCTAAAAAGGCCAGCGACATTCGTACCACCAAGCCAGAGGAGCCATTCATACGCGCACTCACCGAGCCAACCGGCGCACCACCAGTAACACACGTGTTTTTCAGAGGCAATTTCGACCAACCCAAGGACGCTGTGAAACCGGCAGGACTGTCCGTAATCTCAGCTCCGATCATCAACAGCAACAATCCCGCACTACCCTCCACCGGCCGCCGCACGGCCTTCGCCACTCATCTCACAAGTGGCAAACACCCGCTTACCGCACGGGTTTTGGTAAATCGCTTTTGGCTACATCATTTTGGAAAAGGAATTGTCGACACCCCCGGTGATTTTGGAAAACTCGGTGAACCACCAAGTCACCCCGAATTGCTTGATTGGCTCGCCACCGATTTCATGAAACACGGCTGGCAACTCAAGCGCCTTCACAAGCTTATTATGACCAGTCAGGCTTACCGTCAGGTTTCCATTAGAAATAAAAAACAAGACACGATTGACCCGGACAATCGCCTGCTTGGCAGGATGAACGTCCGGCGTATGGAAGCTGAGACTATCCGAGATGCAGTTCTTTCACTGAGTGAGAATTTAAACCTAAAATTGCATGGCAAGCCTGTTCCTGTGACCGAGAATGATGAAGGACAAGTCATCATAGGGGTAAACACAACAGATAGCGCAAATCGGCCAACGGGAAAAAAAATTGATATGAAAGGAGAACAACACCGAAGAAGTATTTATATCCAAGCTCGCCGCTCTCTTAAGTTATCCTTTCTTGACGCTTTTGATGCGCCAACCATGGAACCCAATTGCGCTAAGAGGCCAGTTTCAACCGTTGCACCACAAGCGTTAATTTTCATGAATAATTCGTTCGTGATCGACCAAAGCATGGCCATGGCAAAAAAGCTTCAGGCAGCGGCAAAGGATGACCTAGATGCTCAACTCGCTACTGGCTGGGAGTATGCGTTCGGCTGCCATACCACACCCGAGCAGCTCTCACAGTCGCGCGAATTCGTCCTCCGCCAAACCGCTCTCTTTAAAGAGCGTAAAGACAAGACCCCTGAACTCACTGCTCTGTCCAATTACTGTCAGGCTTTGATGAGTTCTAATCGTTTCGTTTATGTCTACTGACAACTACATTTTGAGATCCAGCCGAAGACATTTTCTCGCACAGAATGCAATGGGAATAGGTAGTCTTGCCCTAGCCTGGCTATTAAAACATGAAGGTTTAATGGCCAGCCCTGCTAAACCTGATCTAGGGGCAAACACACATAGTTTGACGCCCAAAAAACCACATCACCAACCACGAGCCCAGGCAATGGTTTCATTTTTTATGCAGGGTGGGCCGAGTCAAATGGATTTGTGCGACCCAAAGCCAATGCTCAATAAATGGGCCGGAAAAGATTTTCCAGAAAAGATCAAGTATGACAACGCTGCACAAGCCAGCAGCAAAGTCATGCCCAGCGCGTGGACCTTCAAAAAGTATGGCCAATGCGGTATGGACTTTTCATCATTGTTGCCGGGCTTCAGTGAAATTGCTGATGAAATCTGCCTGATTCGAAGTATGCACACCGGCGTTAACAATCACGGCCAATCTATTCATGCCCTTAACAGCGGACGGACCATTGCCGGACGACCTGCTTTGGGGAGTTGGCTTAGTTATGGACTCGGAAGTGAAAACCAAAATTTACCTGCCTACATGGTGCTCCGTGATCCTTCTAGCCTGCCTGTATTAGGCACATTCAATTGGTCAGCCGGCTGGTTACCCAGTTTGTTTCAGGGGACCATGGTGCGCGCAAAGGAACCACGCATTTTAAATCTGACTTCTCCCTCTCACCTCCAAGGAAAGCCGCAAGACAATTTCCTGAATTTCTTGGGAGAATTAAACAAACAAGCCGTAAACTCCGATGAATCAGAATTGGAAGCGCGGATCGCCAGCTTCGAACTAGCGGCAAGAATGCAAACAACCGCCGCAGAAATAATGGACGTATCAGGTGAAAGTGAAGCTACCAAGAAATTGTATGGATTGGATATAGATGAAACCAGAGAATTTGGCACTCGCTGTCTCATAGCCAGAAGACTCATTGAGCAAGGAGTACGATTTGTCCAAGTCTTCACAAGAAACCAATACTGGGACCACCATGGCAACATCAAAAACTCACTGCCCATTTCTTGTAAAAAAATTGATCGACCCATTGCCGCTTTAGTAAAAGACTTGAAAAGCCGTGGTCTACTCGATAGTACCGTTGTTCACTGGGGGGGTGAGATGGGGCGGCTGCCAGTTGTGCAAAATGAAAAAAGCCCCGGCCGCGATCATAATACCTATGGATTCTCGATGTGGGTGGCAGGTGGAGGCTTCAAATCGGGTCATATCCATGGAGCCACTGACGAATGGGGTCACCGCGCGATCGAAGGCACTGTGAATCATTTTGATTATCATGCCACCCTTCTCCATTTATTCGGTCTTAACCACGAAAAATTAACTTTTAAGCGAGCAGGACAGGAGAAAACGCTCACTGACGGCCAAAAAGCACGTGTGGTAAAAGAGATTTTAGCATGAACGGGTTTTACCACAGCCATACACGCCGTCAATTTCTCACCCGCAATACCATGGGGATCGGCAGTCTTGCACTAGCATGGCTTTTGCAACATGAGAAATTACTTGGCACGCCCAAGAATATACCTCGTGGTCAGCCGCGGTTTGACCTGAGACCCAAAAAGTCACACTTCGAGCCTCGAGCCAAGGCAATGATATCCCTCTTCATGCATGGTGGCCCTAGCCACATGGACCTCACTGACCCCAAGCCCGAGCTACAACGTTGCGATGGAATGGACTACGGCGGCAGTGTTCAGTACAGCTTCGCCAACGAGGCCAGTCGCAAGCTCTTAGGAAGCCCTTGGAAATTTAAGAAACACGGTCAATGCGGAATGGACTTCTCAGAACTTCTGCCACACACCGCGAAAATTGCTGATGAGCTTTGCCTGATTCGCAGCATGCACACCGGACACAACGGCCACGAGGTCTCCATCCGATACATTAATGCCGGTATCCCAGGCGTAACAGGCAGACCCAGCCTTGGCGCCTGGCTGTCTTATGGTTTGGGTAGCGAAAATGACGAACTGCCGGCATACATGGTTTTGAAAGACCCCGGGGGAAGCCCTGTTGACGGGAATCATAACTGGAGTAACGGCTGGCTCCCCAGCCTTTATCAGGGAACTGTATTGCGAGCAAAGGAGCCCAGAATATTCAATCTGGATGCGCCCAAGCACCTTCAAGGAAAACCCCAGGAGAATTACCTTAACTTTTTAGGGTCCATCAATTCAGATCAGACAAGCCAGCACCCCAAAGAAGAAGCCCTTGAATCCCGCATTGCCAGCTTTGAGCTGGCAGCTCGCATGCAAACTGCAGCTAAGGAAGCACTTGATATCAGCGGCGAAAGCGATGCTATCAAAAAGCTCTACGGAATCTACCAAAACGAGACCAAGGAATACGGCACCCGATGCCTGATCGCGCGTCGGCTTATTGAGCGAGGCGTACGGTTTGTGCAACTCTTCCTAAATGGTCAACCGTGGGATAACCACGAAAACATTCACAATGCCCTACCTTCCATCTGCCGTCGCACGGATCAACCTACGGCAGCACTGGTCACCGATTTAAAACAACGCGGCCTACTCGACAGCACGATCGTCCATTGGGGCGGCGAAATCGGCCGGCTGCCAGTCGTCCAATCCCGCAGTAAACCCGGGCGCGACCACAACGGACAAGGTTTCAGCACTTGGCTTGCCGGTGGCGGTTTCAAGGGCGGCACCATCTACGGTGAAACCGACGAAGTTGGCCACCGCGCCGCCGTCGACAAAGTCACCGCAAACGATTATCAAGCCACCCTACTCCACCAATTCGGCCTTGATCACGAACAACTCACCTACCAGCACGGCGGTCGAACCCAGAAACTCACAAATGATCGCGATGCTCGGGTAGTGAAAGAAATTATTTCCTAATCAAATTCTTTCACCGGAATAAACGGTAACTCTCGAACCATCGGAAAAGACCATCGTGTCCGGTTTTCCAGCAAGAGTTTCTGCCCATTCATTCCCGTATAACTCCTTAACGTTCAGATCATAACGTTCCAAGTCAACCGAACGCGCCTGCCAAACGGGATGTTCAACTCGATATTCCATTGAATCATTATTTTTCTGGGTGTTGTAGCCCCAATAATGTTCCGTAATAAAGAGTTCCATTTCATTCTGTTTACGCCAAGGCCCCTTTGCTTTCACCCCAATACCTTGCCAATGAGAATCTGTCTGCACCTCATACAAAGCTCCTGATTCGTTAACTGTTTGCCGCATGGGCAGAACCTCATAGGGCTCATTATATATTGAACGTGCCACCCATTTAACCAACCTATGAGGTGTTAGTTCCTGAACAAAAACAACCCCTCGCCTTAATTCACCTTGTATCTCGCGTTTAACGTAAAAGCGTAGGTTAATCTCAGGAAAATTACGGTACCCAAAAGCTGGCAAACCTTTTACCGACATATCGAGAAACCGAAATCCAACCAAACTTGCCCAACAGTCCCCATCCCATTTATCTAACTCAACACCGGTAGGCAAATATGAATTCAACAAGCCCTCATCCACTCGCCAATTTAAAAGCACCAAATCTCGCCAAGCAGCAGTTAAAAATGCCTTTGCCATAAAAAATTCTAGCACAAGAGGCCAAAAATCCAAAACGTTTGCCCTCAAGATTCAGGCCGATACACTGAACGCAGTGACCAAAGATTCGAACAAAACAGCTTCCCCTCGTATTATCAGCTATTTGTGCCCTCTATACGGTATTTTCACCATTGATGGAGGAATCGCAAAGAAATGTATACTTATCGCCCTAATGATAGCGCAACTGATGCCGTGCCTTTTAGTAATGGGCAAGATCGGCTGGATACGTCTGGACTGGGACGGGCGCGGTCATCCAAGCGAACTGCTTTGGGTCAACGCAGGTCTCACTACTTCAAACTGGGCCAAGTCCAATCAGAAGCCAAACAAAAATGATCCGGCTTTATGGCCCGGCTACCGTGGCTCAAAACGTAATGGGATCTATACCGGCCCTGCTGTTAGACAATACGGAGAAGCTAAAGAGAGGGTTTCCTTTCCAGAAATATGGAGAACCTCTGTCGGTGGCGGCCATTCATCCATGGCTATCGCTAGAGGCCGCCTATTTACCATAGAACAATGGAGAGAAGGCGAATGTATAACCTGCTACAATCTTCAGGATGGACGTGGTCTGTGGAGCTATCAATACAATGCAAACTTCAGGGATAACTTCGGAAATATGGGAGGAGCAGGCCCTCGCTCTGCTCCCACATGGGATGAGGAAAAACTCTATGTAGCAGGAGCAGAAGGCGAGTTCACTTGTTTGGATGCAAACAATGGCAAAGTCATCTGGAGTATGAATATTTTTGATAAATTTGGTACTCGAAATCTAGATTTTGGATTGTGCGCCTCGCCGCTCACAATTGACGAAAAGGTAATCATCACAGGAGGAGCACGAGCCGGAAAAGCTAGAAACACGGTCTTCGCTTTAAACAAATTATCTGGAGAAGTAATCTGGAAAACTGAAGCTGAAAAACAGGCATACGTTTCCCCAATGATGGTTACACTGGCGGATAGAAAACAGATTCTCATCGGAGCTGGGCGAGAATTTCAGGGACTATCAATTGAAACAGGTAAAATCCTATGGAGTGTGAAGTGGAGCGTTAGTTATGACAACAACATCGCGCAACCGATCGTGATTGATAAGAACCATGTGTTTGTCAGCAGTGGTTATGGAAAGGGTTGTGGGCTCATTGAAATCAGCGAAAACGAAGGTGAATACACTGCAAAACTCCTTTGGGAGAACAAGAACCTAAAAAATAAGTTCACCAGTTCGGTGCTATATCAGGACCACATCTATGGACTAGATGACAGTGGTTCTGATGATGCAGCCCATCTAGTTTGCCTGAAAGCCAAGACCGGTGAAACAATTTGGCGCGGAGACAACTATGGTCATGGCCAACTGCTACTGGCCCAAAACCAACTAGTAATCCAATGTGAAAATGGGGATGTTGCCATCGTGAAAGCTACGCCTCGATCCCACCAATTACTCGATCGTTTTTCCGTACTAAACGGAAAAACTTGGAACAATCCCGCTCTTGCCGGTGGGCGACTATACGTGCGCAATGATCAAGAGATGGTTTGTATTGATATATCTGAACAAACCAATTTGAATAAATCTCTCGTTTCTTCCAATAAACGATCTAGTTCCCCTCCAGATGCTTTATCCATTCTATTGGCAGGATTTTTACTAACCAACGGCATCGGAGCCACATGCCTTGGCCTAATTTCTATGCGAAAATAAAGCGCCATCAGCATTTTCCAAACGCCAATCGGTAGAACGAATCGTCAAACGCAAACCGCCGGTTTCTCTCACGCTAAAAACCGGCACTCCAGTCTCCCGTAAACTTTTAAGCCATTGTTTCGGTGCACGCTCAGTCACCGGAAACTCACAATCTTGAACTACTATTACTTTCGGAAGTATCAATCGAAGAAATGCTGGATCGACAGGCAAACTCCGGTCAGGTATTGAAAGCACCAGTATATCCGACTCTAATTCTGCTTCACGACGCACCAACGCCTGTCGTCCATTATTACCCAAGTCTGATAACAGCAAGATCCTCACGGAAGCAAACTCACCCTTGAGCACTAAAACATCATCTGAGCTACGCGAAAAATCCTCACCATTAGCCGGATGTAACACCTTCCACGGACCAATCTTTTCCCCTGCAACCACTTCCTGTATACTCACCTTACTAGCGAGACCAGCAATATCTCTATAGACCGGAGAAGTACTTTTCGCCTGACTAATGTATACCTTTTTCAATTGATACATTTTAGCCAAGGACTTCAACCCACCTGCGTGGTGTTTTACTGAATGCGTTACAACACACTCAGCCTTTGAATCCATACCACGCACACGACGCTGACGCGGAATAACGAACTCTACAAACCGTTCATCGCCGCAATCGATCAACATTTCATTCCCATCTTCTACGTGAATGACAGGCCCTCCAGAAAGAAATGTCATTCGTATTTCAGACTGATCAGCTTTCCATGACCAAATCAATGCAATTGCAAATACCCCAAGTCCAAAAATTCCCCAACCTCTGACAGATGGCTTAAATAACCATCGTGTGCCTATACCAACCAACAAGCTATACCAACCAAATAGCATCCATAATTCCGGGGAACGAACATATTGCCAAGCTCCAGGCAAACTCGCTGACCACTGGCTTAAATTCATCATAGCTTTCATGAAAAACCACGCAGAATGATTGAAAATCACTGCAATCGGCTCGGTCCAAAGTCCAAAAAAAAGACTCCCCATACAACTTGACAAGGCCGCCATCCCACACATAACCACTGGAACGTTTATTATCAAGGCCACTGGATTAAATAAATTGAAGTGATGGGCAATCATTGGGACGGACGCTAACCAGGCCCCAAAAGAAACCGCAAATACCCCAGCTAACCAACAGGAGGGCTTGTAAAACCAACGGCGCCACAAAGGCCATAACGATTGAGGTAAATAATCATCTGAACGAACTCCAGATTGGAGCCACTCGGCCACCGGAGGCACAATAAGTGCAAGGCTAAACACCACAGCAAAAGACAATTGAAAACTGGCTCTGAATAACTGGTGCGGATCCCACAAAAGAATAAGCAATGCTGCAAGCCCCAATGAATTCAGTACATTTACAGGCCTTTTAAACACCCATGAGCTAAGTAGAACACTCACCATCAACGTAGCTCTAACCGCCGATGGTTGCCAACCAGTAGCACCCGCATAAAACCACAGTAATGGAATAGCAAGAACACTAGCCCATCGACGGTTTAGTCTTATTACCCGTAATAATGCCATAAGGATTCCTGTAACCAAAGCGACGTGCAGTCCGGAAATTGCGAAGAGGTGCATGGTTCCAGATTGCATAAAGGGTTCTGCCGCTTCACCGGTTAATCCTACACGCCATCCAAGTGACATGGCCCACATGAGCTCCAAAGCGGGATCACCTTTAGGCAGACCAAGACCTAGCGTAAAACAGCCCCACTTACGAAAACGCTCACTCCAAGTTAAAGAAACAGTTTCTGGGGTCACCGCCCACTGTGAGAAATCATCTGTTTGCAACTCGCGATAAATACCTCTTCTAGCCAAATGCTGCCGACGATCATAAAAATCGGGAGATACCGCAGAAGGCGGCTGACTAAGCACTCCATCAACCTCAATTGTCTTACCAGAACTGTAAGTCGATGCAAGTTCGCCGACAGAAGTAATTAAAATCTTTCCCGAAGCCGATTGCCAAGCTTCATCAAGGCGAATAGAACTCAGTTCCAATTGTAGATGCATTCTTTCCTCGGACCCTACTCTTCGCAATTCCGGCGGAGAAACAATTCTACCTCTCACAGAGACGATTACGGCTTCCTCGGGTGTCATCAATCGCAGATCATTTGGTGAAAGCACTTGGGTTTCCACCGTAATACGTAGTCCCCCAACTAAAACTAAAGAGCAGACCAAAGCCCCGGATCTAGCCAAACTACATAATTCGCCCCCACTCCAAATAGAGCCCAATAAAACACCGGTATTTGATTCACAAGCTGTGGAGCAAGAGGCCTTGATGATGTGGAAAACTAGAGCTGACAAGCCAATGAAGAACATCATAGAGGCCAGAATATCAACAGGAACCTGAAGTAAATCCCCAAGCCAAACACCCACAAGATACAGCACAGCCATAATCAAAGCGGGATACTTCACATATAAAATTCTACCATTAAGGATGGGATTGGCAAGCTGACGGAATTTGCGTAGCTTCCTGACGTGCTCAAGCTAGGTGTAAATATCGACCATGTGGCAACGTTGCGTGAATCGCGATATCGCGGACAAGGATCGGGGGAACCCTGCCCTGTGAAAGCAGCATTAACATGCGAAGCAGCCGGAGCTCATGGCATCACGGCACACTTACGGGAAGACAAGCGCCATATTCAAGACCACGACGTGAAGGCGTTGCGCCGTAAGATCAATACCAGGCTAAACTTCGAAATGGCTATTACCGCAGAGATTGTGCGCTTCGCCCTAAAACTAAGACCCGATATTGTCTGCCTAGTCCCTGAAAAACGGCAAGAGGTCACCACCGAGGGAGGATTAGAAGTATCCAGAAAATTGAACCCAATAAAACAGGTGTGCTCTCAAATGCTCAAGGCAAATATTGGGGTAAGCCTATTCATCGACCCCGATATACAACAGATCGATGCCGCAGCTAAGACTGGCGCACAATTTATCGAGCTACATACTGGCTCTTTTGCGGAACATTTTAACAATGCCAGAACCCGCCAACGGGAACTTAATCGACTTACTGCTGCAGCAACTCATGCCCATTCACTTGGTTTACGTGTAAACGCTGGTCACGGGCTTAACTACGAGAACCTTAAGTCGCTCCTTGAGGTCCCACATCTAGAGGAACTAAACATCGGTCATAGTATAATCAGCAGATCGGTCGAAACGGGGCTATCTAAAGCGGTTAAAGAAATGCTTCGATTAATGAAAGGATACCGGTACTAAATGATTTACGGCACTGGCATTGATATTGTCGAGGTAGATCGCATTGACCAAGCGTATCAGCGCTGGGGGGAAAAATTTCCAAAAAAATTCCTCCGAAAAGAAGAGATCGAGTACTGCATGAAACAAAACAATCCTTTACCGAGTATTGCGGCCAGATTTGCGGGCAAAGAAGCCATCAGTAAAGCTTTTGGAACAGGTATCGGCACCAAATTGAATTGGCACGATCTGGAAATTATCCATAACGAGCATACTCGACCCATAGTAAAATTTCATGGCAAGGCAATAGATCTCTTAACAGAACTTGGAGGGGGGAAGGCTCACATCAGCCTCTCTCACAGTAAAGGCCAAGCCGCAGCGCTCGCAGTAATCGAATCTTAACTCAAGCCTCATATAATGCTCCGATCACATGCCGGAGCATGGATTCAATAAATTGCTGCCTGGGTTTGTCTTCAATCTTCAGACCCTTTTCATCTACCAGATAGAAACTATCTGATACTCCTCCTTTTGCCGTATTTACACGCGCTAACTCAATGGATAGACCCATTGTAGTAAGTGTATGAGTCACTGCATAGAGGAGCCCTATGTGATCCTCTGCCTCCAAATCCAAAACGGTGAACTCATCACTGGACCGATTATCAAAATAGATACAAGTAGGGAGGCGCTCTCCACTCACTGACGTATATTCTACTGCAGACTCTGGAAGCTCAGAAAAATCAAGGTCGAGATCGTTTTCTGCCTTGAGTACCTCCCTCAGGCGTTCGGTACACTTTTTTCGCATCCCGGAATCCGGAACCTTTCCAGTTCTTGCATCAGTAATGAAAAACCGGTCCATCACAATAGAATCTTCGCGAGTAAAGATTTGTGCGCTGAGAATATTAAATCCACATTCGGCAAACACCCCCGTAACTCGGCTGAAGAGTCCGGGTCGGTCCCAAGTGCATAATTCAAAACTGGAACAACCTCTGTTCAGATCACGCTCCCAATCTACTGCCGGCTCCAACATTCGGTCATTAAACAAGATTTGAAGTCTTAAAAACTCATGCACCAGTCTAATGTCTGCTATAATCTCATCAGAAGGGATTGCCCGAAAGTATCGAACCGGCAAATTCTCAAAATGAGCCTCAACCTCTTCGCTAGAAACTTGACCATCGAGCAATTTGAGAATCTCCCCCTCAAGTTCGTCTCGGTGCTGGTTTTCAGCCTTACCCCCCTCTGGATCCTCTCGAAAGAAGGAATGACTCTTCCAATATAAGGTCCATTGAGCTGTCTCTTTGAATCCGTTCCACAGATTGTCAGCTGTTCCCAAGGAATCGGCCAGAGTGTGCAACATAAGAAGGTTTAAATTTTCTTCAGTCCCTAAGACCTCAGCAAACTGCCGCACTACCAGCTGATCCTCCAAATCTCTCCTTTGAGCAACCTGAACCATAAGCAAATGATTACGAATGATCTTCAATAAGCTATCAGTCGCCGACTCATCCAGTCCCAGACGATCCGCCACATGGTCAGCAACGCGCTCACTCTCCCGTTCGTGATGGTCGCTCTCAAACCCTTTGCCTGCATCATGCAATAAAAGAGCCAAATAAAGGATGGATGGTCGAGCAATCTCCTCGAATACTTCTCGGTATTTTTTATATTGATCCCACTTTCCATCCCATAATCCATCGAGTTTTTCAATACATACCAGCGTATGCTCATCTACTGTATACTGGTGAAAGAATTCATGTTGTACCAAGCAAGTAAGACGCCCAAATTCGGGCAAATACCTGCCAAGGATATCCAATTCATGCATCCTCCGCAGAATATGACCTACGGCACCGGACTGACTTATTATCTCATGAAAGGTTTCATGAACGTGCTGGTCCATGCGTAATTTACGATCCATCATCCAAGCAGCATCGCGAATGAGCTGTTCTAAATCCGGATGCAAACGGACGCTATGACGTTGCATCAGTAAAAACACCCGCATCAACTTACGAGGCTGCTCTTTGAAAACCCCTCGCCTAACATAATTGATCTCTCCATCAATAATCCTAAAGCCATCGATAATCTGTTCCTTACTCCCACTTACCCATCTGCCAATGGCTTGCTGCCAACGAGGACGAGGAACTATTGCCAGTCGTCTCTCTATGGAACGAACGATTAGATCAATATTTCTAACATGCCTGTAATAATCACCCATGAACGCCTCCAGCCGTTTTGCCGGCGAACGATTGGTATAACCCAAACGCCAAGCTACCTTGGGCTGAACCGCCTTCGTCAAGACATCTGCCGATCGTTCAAGCTGGTAGTGCAACTCGGTTCTAGCCCGCAAAAGAAACGAATATGCAGCCTCAAGCTTTTCTGCATCTGCTTTACTTATCTGTTTTTCTGATTCCAGATCCTTGATGAGACGAACACCACACTTAAAATGCATCATCCACTTTAAGTTTTGGTAATCCCTCAAGCCCCCACAACCATTCTTGATATTCGGCTCCTGCATCGTAGCCGAGCCTCCAAACTTCTCACGGCGTGCGGACTGATCCTCAATACGCATGACCAGATATTCTTCAACGTGTGAATCAACGCACTTGGACTGCACTTGGCTTTCCATTTCTTCAAACAGGATATTATCTCCAGCGACTAAACGTGATTCAATCAAAGCGGTTTTCGATTGCATATCCTTGTTTGCCTCTTTCACGCAATCACTCACCCGTCTAACCGAATGACCAATCTTCAACCCCAAATCCCAAAGAGAATACAGAACTGTATCAATTACACTCTGCAGATATTCATCGGGGGTTTTTCCGCTAAGCAGACAATCCTCACATAAAAACTGAATATCAATATCGCTTTGAGGGCTTAGCTCAGCTCGGCCATATCCACCAACAGCTATCAACGCCATCATGGGTCGCTTACGGAAATTTTTAGTCGGAGCAATTTGAAGTGCAGCCTCAAAAAGATGCTGAATAATTGAATCTATGACTACTGCACGTGCAAAACACACCTCTCTACCCAACCCGCCACTACGGTGCATATCCTTCAAGAGGGCCGACTCGTTCTTCAAATACCGCTTAAAACGGGGCAACTCTTCTGCGGGAGTCACACCCTCAGATAGCGACAAATCCACTTTTGCCCTATCTCGTATTTGTTCTGCCAGCGATGACACAACCAGTGGGTATCGTAATTTAGCGTCTATCAAAAGCCAAATAAGCAGGGCTTGCCTCAGTAATGCCTCATAGCTAACGTGCAGCGATGCATCCAGTTGCCTTCGACATCGGCGGAGTCACAGTTCATTGGTACGGCATTATGCTGGCCGCGGGCTTCATGGCCGGCATGTGGACTGCAGGCAGGAGAGGGGTGAAAATAGGGCTGAACGCCGAGGATATTTCCAATCTGATGCTGTGGATGTTTATTGGAGGTATTGCGGGTGCCAAATTACTTTTTGTTGTCAACCACTGGGGCGAACAACAATCCATCAAAGAATTATTTCTTCAGAGATCTGGCATGGTTTTTCACGGCGCCATGATAGGCACTTTCATTGCCGTTTTTCTATTCACCAAAAAAACGAAAATGCCGCTTTGGCCAACATTTGACACCTTGGCCCCAAGTTTTGCTCTGGGCCACGTCTTCGGACGCATTGGCTGCTTTATGACCGGTTGTTGCTACGGCCGTGAATGTAGCCTTCCTTGGGGAATACAATTTCCAAGCGGATCCAATGTGCACCATTCGCATGTGAACCAGAAGTTAATTGAAAAGGGTGATCCTTATTC
Organism: uncultured Verrucomicrobiales bacterium; assembly: GCA_913041895.1. Lineage (GTDB taxonomy): Bacteria > Verrucomicrobiota > Verrucomicrobiia > Limisphaerales > UBA1100 > UBA1100. The sequence goes on along the minus strand of CAJWKQ010000058.1, from coordinate 227 downwards.
ACTACATGTACACCCAACTCAAATTTATGAAAGCCTGCTAAATCTGGCCCTCTACGGAATCCTGGCCTGGATCTTTCGCAATCGTAAATTTAATGGACAAGTAATTGCCTGCTATCTAATAGGCTATGCTATTCTACGTTTTGGCGTAGAGTTTTTGCGAGCTGACGGTCGCGGCCATCTTTGGTTTGGAACACTTACCTCTGGCCAAGGCATTAGTTTAATCCTAC
>CAJWKQ010000057.1 GCA_913041895.1 uncultured Verrucomicrobiales bacterium | reverse complement strand
AACCCCCGATGAACGAGGATGGTTCGCTGAAAATTGACCCCATGGTTCTACCCTATGAACAATCCACGCCCAAGGGCGTGATCGGTTGCGCTACCAACCTGATCCCCGGCATGGAAATTTATGCCAGTAGCCCTGAGACCAAAGAGATGCGAGAAGCCGTACTCGAAAGTTTACTAATTAATCACCCGCTGGACTGCACCATTTGTGATCAGGCTGGCGAATGCAAACTCCAGGAGTATAGTGTCGAACATGGCCAGTCAGAAAGCCAGTTTGCCGAGTACAAAGTACACAAGCCCAAGGCCATTGATCTCGGTCCGCGCATTATGCTCGATGCCGAACGTTGCGTGCTTTGCACACGATGTATTCGATTTAGTAAAGACATCGCCAATGATGATGCGCTAGGCATCGTGAACCGCGGCAGTTATAACACTATCGCCACATTCCTTGATACGCCGTTTGACAACAACTACACACTCAATACTGCCGACATCTGTCCAGTGGGTGCGCTAACATCAAAGGATTTTAGATTCCAAATGCGCGTTTGGTTCCTTAAGGAAACCAATAGCCTCTGCACTGGCTGCGGCACAGGCTGCAACACGATAATTGGCTCGCGCGAAAACACCATGTACCGTTACGAACCGCGCGAAAACGATGCGGTGAACGGACCGTGGATGTGTGATTCCGGGCGACTTAATTATAAGTGGATCGGACACCAAGATCGATTGGATAAGGTGCAAGGCGCTAGCGGCTGGGCCACAGCCATCACCGAGATCAGTGGCAAACTTGAAGAAGCTGCACCTGGATCGGTGGCAATAATAGGAGGCGCGCGTCAAACCAATGAAGAGCTATACCTGCTAAAGAAACTCGCCGACAAGCTCGAAGCTGTGACCGATTCCTTGCCGCGAATTGGAGAAGGTGATCACCTGCTATCCTGTGCCGACAAGAACCCGAATAGCACTGGCTCTAAGCTGATCGGTATAGCCGGTGGAGAACTGGGCAGCCGAACAGCGGATATTGCCGCAGGCATTGAAGCCGGCAAGATCAAGTCGTTGATTGTGTTTGGCGATGACGTAACAAAAGCAGGTATAAGTGAGCCTTTGTTAGAGAAGCTTAAACTACTTGTAGTAAGCGACATTTTTCCTAATGCAACCACCGTCAAGGCGCATTACTTGCTGCCTGGCTGCGCACATGCTGAAAAACGTGGCACCTTTACCAACATTAAAGGCCGGGTGCAAAAGTTTATGAAGGCACTCGAAGCTCCCGGCGACGCCCGGCCAGAATGGGAGTTCCTCCATGAGTTAGTCGAAAATACAACAGGCCAAAACGGATTCAGCACCATTGAGGGACTATTCAACCAAATGGCTAATGAAGTGGAGGCCTTTAAGGCAAAGGATTTAACCTGGTCTGCACTCGGTGACACCGGCGTGACCGTTGAGATTTAATGGAATGGATTAACAATCTGCCTGCAGAACAGCAGTTCGCACTCTTCAGTTTATTGAAGATTCTGATTACTGTATTCGCAGTGGTTTTGCCGATGGTGGCCTATTCGGTAGTTGCCGAGCGGCGCATATCGGCTTGGATTCAAGACCGTGTTGGACCCAACCGTGTTGGACCTTGGGGACTTTTACAGCCTGCCGCCGACGGTTTGAAGTTTATCCTTAAGGAAGACTTCACTCCAAACTACGTGCGCAAGGTCTATTTCTGGCTAGCACCAGCGGTAAGCATGGTTCCAGCACTAATGACGCTGGCAGTGATTCCATTCGGCACAAAGATCGGAAATCAAAATGCAGTCATATCAGATCTAAACGTCGGCATCCTCTACACCTTCGGCATAGTGAGCCTGAGCGTATATGGCATTGTTCTGGCCGGCTATGCAAGCAATTCCAAATATCCATTCCTCGGTAGTATCCGTAGTAGTGCGCAGATGATCTCTTATGAAATTGCTATGGGCATGAGCGTGGTGCCGGTTTTTATGCTAGTGGGCGAACTAAACCTCACCAAGGTGGTCGAGTATCAAGCTTCCGGTGCATGGATTATTTTCAAACAACCGGTAGCATTCGTAATTTTCCTCATTGCAGCTTTCGCTGAAACCAATCGGCTCCCATTCGACATGCCTGAAAGCGAATCGGAATTGGTTGGTGGCTATCATACCGAATACAGCTCAATGAAGTTCGCGCTATTCTTTCTTGGGGAATATGCAGCGATGATCGCAGTAAGCGCCATGATGGTAGTTCTTTTTCTCGGCGGATGGACACTTCCCTTTGCTGGCCTAAACGAACCCGCTGAGTCACTCGTCATGGGCCTACTACAAATCGGTATTTTTATTGGCAAACTACTGCTATTTATGGGGCTATTTATTTGGGTGCGCTGGATGTTGCCGCGCTTTCGCTATGACCAGCTCATGGATATAGGTTGGAAACGATTTGTGCCACTGTCTCTGGCAAATATTATCCTGACCGCGATTTATCTGTATTTCACATACAAAAAATAACATGCCCAAAGAAGTACAACGTGTAAAATTAAGCTGGTGGGAAAAATTATACATCCCCACATTTCTTAATGGCTTTAAGGTTACGCTAGGGCACTTTTTTTCGTTCAATAAATCAAAGGTCTACGAAGAGAAGAATAAAGACAATAAGTTCAAAACCACGCTAAACTACCCTGAGGAACTTTGGACAGTCCCAGAAGGATTTCGCGGTGCCCCATACCTTGTCAGCGATCAGGGAGGTGCCACCAAGTGTGTGAGCTGCCAATTGTGTGAATTCGTGTGCCCACCCAAAGCCATCCGCATTACGCCCCCGGGAGAAGACGGTGAAGCCGCTCACCGGGAAGGGGCAGAAAAAATGCCGAAAGATTTCGAAATCAACATGCTCCGTTGCATCTTCTGTGGATTCTGTGAAGAGGTTTGTCCTGAGCAAGCCATCTATTTGGCTAAGGATTACTACGAAGGTTACGACGAAAAACTAATGAACCGTGATTATGCAATGACCGGGACCAATCGCGAGGAAATGATTTTCCACAAAGACAAACTACTGGAACGCGGTGGAACACATCACGATCGAATCAAGAAGTGGGAAAAGAAAACCCGAGAGGCCAAGGCACAGGATACCTTTCCTATAGATGTTCCGAGTAAGGATCAAAAGAACTGATGCAAGACACTCTGTTTTATATTTTTAGCGCACTCACCCTGCTATGCGGCATACTTGTTGTATTTAATCCTTTCAGCCGTAACCCAGTCACCAGCGCAATGTTTCTGGTGCTGACCATCATCAGTATGTCCGGCCTGTTTGTGCTGCTAAAGGCATTCTTTCTGGCTGCGGTTCAAATTTTGGTTTATGCAGGCGCTGTTATTGTCCTCTTCCTTTTCGTGATCATGCTTTTGGATGTGAAGGAAGAGGAACGAAGACGGTTTCAAAAGTTTGGCACCTTTATGGGATTAATCTCTGTAATTGGCCTTGCTGCAATCATCATCAATACCACCAACCAAACCTTTACCATTGCCAATCAATCAGAAGTACAGAGCATTAAAGAAACATTTAATCAGAGCGGAGCGGCTGAAACAAAACCATTAGGCAAACTCCTTTTCACCGAATACGTGTTACCCTTCGAAATCGTATCTCTTTTACTGTTAGTAGCAATGGTGGGCTGCATTTTATTAAGCAAACGCAACACGTCGAAGGAGGAGGCAAAATGAACATCGATCTCGAGCAATTCTTGATCGTCAGCATTATCCTCTTCTGCATCGGATTACTAGGAGTAGTCGTCCGCCGCAATTTGATTGTAATGTATATGGGACTGGAACTCATGCTGAATGCTGCCAATCTTGCACTGGTTTCATTCTCACATTTCAGAGACAATTTAGATGGGCAAATATTGGTGTTTTTTATCATTACGGTTGCTGCTGCCGAAGTGGCCGTAGGGCTCGCACTTATAGTAGCCTTGTACCGCAAGCGCCAAACCACCGATGTGAATGAACTCACCTCAATGAAACTGTAGTACATGAGTAAGGAAACCGTCATAAGATTCCTTCCACTAGTGATCCTGCTGGCACCCCTGTTTTCAGCGGTGATCATAATGGTTTTTACTCACCGGTTTAGAAGGCTCAGTTCAGGGCTGTCCATAGGAACCGTTGCCTTAAGCTTTGCGGCCAGCGTTTTTCTTTTCGTTTCGCTAAACACTGATCCAGGTGGGAGCACTAATTACTTCAATTGGCTTTCAATTGGCCATACCTCTCAAAACGCAACATTCCTCAATACTCTGGATTTTGATTTCTCCCTTCAAAACGATCCATTAAGTCGTCTAATGCTTTTGGTTGTTACACTAATAGGAACACTGGTTCATGTATTTTCTTTAGTCTATATGCGTGAAGACGGAGGTTACTCCCGTTATTTTGGTGCATTGAGTTTTTTTATGTTCTCAATGTTGGGCATTGTCCTATCAGCTAATCTCGTAATGATGTTTATCTTTTGGGAGCTGGTTGGAGTATCGAGTTACCTGCTCATTAGCCACTGGTTTGAAAAACCAAAAGCCGCTGATGCGGGTAAAAAGGCCTTTATCACTAACCGGATCGGTGACGTTGGCTTCCTCATTGGCATATTATTCATTTGGGCGACTCTGGGAACGGTCAACATTGAGGCCTTTACTTTCGAGATCGATAAGTTGGACGAAATAGGCTCCGAAGAATGGACCTCCGTTGCAACAATCGCCGGACTACTCATTTTCTGTGGTGCGATAGGCAAGAGTGCACAATTCCCGCTTCACGTATGGCTACCCGATGCAATGGAAGGCCCAACGCCCGTTTCGGCCCTAATACACGCAGCGACCATGGTGGCTGCGGGTGTCTATATGATCTGCAGGGTTTTCGCACTCTTTACCCCAGAAGCATTAGAGATCATCGCCTGGACCGGTGCAATCACCGCTCTACTTGCTGCAATAATTGCCGTACAGCAAGACGACATCAAAAAGATCCTTGCGTACTCCACCCTTTCACAGTTGGGCTACATGGTAATGGCCGTGGGTTGTGCCGGTCCCGCAGCAAGTATGTTTCATCTAACCACGCATGCTGCGTTCAAGGCCCTACTCTTTCTTGGAGCTGGAGCAGTAATTTATGCCTGCCACCATGAGCAGAACATTTGGAGACTGGGCAACCTCAAAAACAAAATGGGCTGGACCTCACGAACTTTTATCATAGGTGCATTGGCATTGGCAGGCTTTCCTTTTTTGAGTGGTTTTTACAGTAAAGATGCCATTTTGATGCAGGCCTATGACCACCGAATGCCGCTCTTTATCATTGGGATATTTGTCGCTTTTCTTACAGCATTCTACATGACCCGATGCATTGTCGTCACCTTTTTAGGGAAGACCCGGTCCGACCACGCAAAGGAAGCTGAAGAGGTGCCAGGAGAAATGATTACCCCATTAGTGATTCTGGCTGTTCTCAGTATCGGGTTAGGCTGGGATTTCTTAGGACTTTCCGGTTTTACTGAAGGTTACTCACAGTGGAAGATCAATGCAGTAGACAATGCCACAGCTCATTATGCGGCTATGATAGGGAGTACAATTGCCGTCGCGATTGGATTGATCGCAGGCTGGAAAATATATCGCAATGCCGACCAAGACCCTCTGCCCAAAATGCTAATGGGAGCCGATGTATTGATCCGTAAAGGGTTTAAGTTTGATGAATTCTATGCATTTCTCAACAAATGGACTCAAGAGAAACTATCTTATGCTGCCGATTGGTTCGATCGCTGGGCAATCGCTGGATTTGGTGTCAAAGGAACTAGCGGGGCCGTCGATATCACCGGCTGCCTTTTACGACAACTCCAAACAGGAAACATACAAACTTATGTCCTGTTAACAGTCATCGGACTCTTATTAATCCTGACCTTGATTTTGTTCTAGATGTCGCCGCTTACAATCATAATGGGCTTACCGCTAATGATGGCTGTCCTCCTCGCGTTGGTGCCTCGCGAGAACCGATCAATATTCCGCTTTGGCTCAATTGTTGCCACGCTTGGCTCGCTATTATTAGCAATATATGTTTTTGACAAATTTGATGATCGACTCGACGAAGCCCGCGGAGAGGTCACATTTATTGAGGCCGCTCCTCTAGAGACCCAGTACGGATATGTTTTTACCCAACGATCAAATTGGATTGAATCCCTAGGTGTCTCTTTTCATGTAGGAGTTGATGGAATAGGTGTAGTTATGGTGTTAATGGCCGCTTTGGTTTCTTTTGCTGCTGCCTGTTGCGCACGAGAAATCCAAACACGGGAAAAAGAGTTTTACATACTGCTGCTGCTAATGAGTGGGGGCATTTTAGGTGCATTCATGTCCATAGACTTATTCCTTATGTATTTTCTGCATGAATTGGCACTCATCCCCACATTCATAATGATAGGAGTATGGGGTCGAGGTAAAGATAAGGGCTTTGCCGCCTATAAGATCACTATTTACCTGAGCATTGGAGCCTTGCTTACTTTGGCAGGCCTAATCATGGTATATTTGCAATTTAATACATTCTCTTTAGTAGAAATTTTGCATGCGACGACTTTTGAGGACGCCATTGACCACAGTCTTCAGCACTTCATCTTTGGTCTATTATTTCTTGGATTGGGCATTCTGGTGGGGCTTTGGCCTTTCCATACTTGGGCTCCGCTAGGGTACGGCGCAGCGCCAACAGCGACGGCCATGATGCATGCGGGAGTAATAAAGAAATTTGGCCTGTTTATGCTTATTAAATTTGCACTACCCGTTCTGCATGAAGGTGCTCAGATTTGGCTACCCATTTTAGCCTGCCTTTGTCTTGGAAATATACTTTATTGTGGACTAGTTGCCATGCGACAAAAAAACCTGAACCTTATTATCGGGAATTCTTCAGTCGCTCACATGGGATTTGTTTTTCTAGGAATTGCAAGCGCAACTCTTATAGGCCTTACCGGTGCCGTAATGGTCATGGTAGCTCATGGGCTACTGGCAGGACTGGCATTTGGATTGAGTGGATATCTTCATCATCAAACCCGCACTCTGGATATGGACAAGGTTCAAGGCCTGCTCACAGGCATGCCTTTTTGGGGCACATTGATGATAATGGCCTTGATGGCAGGGTGCGGACTACCTGGCTTTGCGAATTTTGCAGGAGAGATTACGGTCTTCTTCGGAGCTTGGAAATCTTATCCCATAATCACCGGCATCGCTGTTTGGAGTGCGCTGGTCATTGGGGCAGTATACATGCTTCGAACCATTCGAACGCTATTGCACGGAATAAAAGGACATGACACTCCCGAAACCGAAGACATTGCAAAATGGCAGAGGCTTCCCTATGCATTGTTAATCACTGTACTATTGCTGTTTGGATTTTATCCAAGATTAATCGCGGATAAAATCAACCAATCTGAAGCCACATTCAAACAGGCCGCCTCTGCTCAATCAGAAAAGTCTAGATAATGGATATCTCATTGATCAGTCTCGAGGTTGGAGTTGCCTTAATAGGAATTATCATACTCTTGACCGATCTATGGACACCTGCAGAAAACAAAGCTCGGCTTGGATGGATAGCCATAGGAGGGTTGATAACGGTTTTTTGCTACAACTTTAGCACCTTCGACCAAGCCACCGCTGGCATTAATGGTTACAGCAAAGATGGCTTAGCTGTCTATTTTCAGGGATTTTTTGTGATGGCGGCTATTCTGGTGATTCTGCTTACGATGAGTTATGCCTCTAGAGTCAGTTCAGGCATAAGCGAACTCTATGCACTAATCTGTTTTGCTCTGGTCGGGATGTGCTTTGCGGCGGGAGCAAGTAATTTTATAATGCTTTTTGTGGCAGTGGAACTAATCACTACTAGCTTCTACGTCCTGACTAGCTTTGAACGCCACCGGCTACGTTCACTTGAGGCAGGCATTAAATACTTAATTATGGGCGCCACTTCCTCAGCCATAATGGTATTTGGAATAGCCCTGATATACGGGACCACTGGCACACTGGATTTTAATGAGGTAAGCCGGTCACTGCTAACTCCCGCCGGACTATCCATGCAACTACTGCTTCACCTTGGGGCACTAATGGTTCTGGGTGGACTAATATTTAAATTGGGAGCCATACCATTTCAACTATGGGTTCCTGACGTTTATCAGGGAGCACCCATCCCAGTAACAGCTTTTCTATCAAGTGGCTCCAAGGCAGCAGGCATAGTTCTCATTTTCCGCACCTTGGCTGAAGCCTGTCCGTCACTTCTAGATCAAGAATGGCTGCCCAAACTACTATCCATTACGGCAGGAATAACCATTCTCTATGGCAGTCTTTGCGCCCTACGGCAACGCAACCTGAAAAGATTGCTCGGCTATTCGAGCATTGCCAGTGCCGGATACATACTCTTGGGTATAGTTTGCCTGGACAATATCGGATCGCAAGCAGTCCTGTTTTATTTATCGGGCTACCTCTTTGGCATACTGGCCGCCTTTACAATAATTTCAGTTGTATCCGAAGAAAGCGGTGATGAGGATATCAGCATTTTGGCCAATCTCCACCAACGCTCACCCTTTATGGCAACTATACTTACGTTGGCAATCGCCTCCTTGGCTGGCATACCGCCACTAGCTGGATTCCTGGGGAAATTTGCGCTACTACGATCAGCCTTCGGAAAGTTGAACGACCAACACAGTAGTATGCCTTGGCTTATTGGTATCGCAATGCTGGGAATTGTAATATCACTCTACTACTACTTCAAAATAATCAGAGAAATCTACTGGGGCCCCGGGCTCTACTGGAAAGAAAAGAAGCCATCAGCTGAACCCTTGTGTTGCCCGCGGGCAGCAGAAATCGCTCTGTTGATTTGTCTATTTGCACTAATCGGATTGGGCCTTTATCCGGAACCAATATTGAGTCTCGCTGGCGAGGCTACCAACAACCTTTTCTCCTCTAGGCCTTAAGCCTAAGCAACTCTGTGGACTTGGACCGAATTGGATATCTGCTCCACTGCCTTAGTGGAGCTGCTAACTACTACAGTATCCCCAGCAATTAAACACCCTCGCTCCTTTAGAGTAGAGATTGCATCCAGCACCGGAAAATCTGGACAGAAACCTTCTATAATTACCGGCACCACTCCTCGGTGGAGTGCCATTTCTCCTGCCACTCGTTCATCTGCACATAGAGCAAGAATCTTTGAATACTTTGGACGCATCCAAGCCGTCTCTCGCACCATCCTTCCACTTACGGTAAACACCACCATTGCGTCTGCGTTCAAATCATCAGCCATAGTCACTGCTGACTTAGCGAGTTTTTCTCGTTCATTTTTCAATGAAGCTTCCTTATGGAACCGAGCCCCAACTTCTTCTTCCATCCGACGGGCTATACGGTCCATGACATCAACACACATCACGGGAAACTTCCCAACCGATGTTTCTCCACTGAGCATGACGGCATCAGCCTGCTCAAAAACCGCATTGGCTACATCGGTCACCTCTGCCCGTGTTGGATGAGGCTCACTAATCATACTCTCAAGCATGTGCGTGGCTATAATCACCGGCTTGCCCACCTTAAGGCACTGCCTCACAATACCCCGTTGAATGATTGGAAGCTCCTCATAGGGACATTCAACGCCCAAATCGCCTCTGGCCACCATAATAGCATCAGCCGAGCGGATTATTCGCTTGATACGTTTAACGGCGTGTTGATCCTCAATCTTAGCTACGACCTTGGGTGAATGTTCAACTGATGCTATAAGCGCCTTCAATTCATCGATATCAGCTGGTTCGCGAACGAAGGAAAGTGCGAAATAATCAACCTTCAACTCCAGTCCAACTTGAATATCCGCCTTATCCTTGTCTGTTAACGCGGGAAGATTAACCTTAGTACCAGGTAAATTTATGTGCCGCCTGCTGCCAAGTTTGCCGCCAATCTCAACCTTGCACTCTGCAACATCCGCTGTTTTTCGAAGCACCTTCATGCGAATAAGCCCATTATCAATCAGAATCGTTGCCCCCTCATTAATATCGTTCAAAAAACTGGGGTAATTAACGGCCACCATTCGTTCACTCTGATTTTTAAGGTTGGTAGTAAAATCAAAACGGTCATTCTTTTTTAGGTGTACTGGTTTATCCAAATCTCCCGTACGAATAGCGGGCCCCTGAAGATCCATAAGAATCCCAGGGACACAATTACGCATAGCGGCCGCAGCGCGTATATTAGCAACTACTTCATGAACCCATTCACTTTTTGCGTGAGACATGTTCAAACGAAATAAATTCGCACCTGCATCCATAAGAGCACCAATCATCTCTTCAGATTGGGTTGCCGGCCCAAGTGTGGCGAGGATCCGTGTTTGCCTGTTTGCTTGCACACGTCTATTTTATGAAAACAATATCTTAGTAGCGAGGTTAATCCAAAACCCCTAACCAGCTTTGCGGTATCGAAGAGGAATGAACTTGATTTAAGCGCTTCATTAAAATATGTTCCTTCACAGGGATTGGTTTAACAATGGCAACAAAAGAAGATAAATACGAAGATAACGCAGCCGGCAAATACTACTGTGACACCGAGTGTATTGATTGTGACCTTTGTCGTGAAACTGCGCCTGAAAACTTCACTCGCAATGAAGATGGTGGCTACTCCTATGTCACTAAGCAACCTGAGAATGAGGAAGAAGAGGCTTTGTGCATTGAAGCAATGGAAGGCTGCCCTGTTGAAGCAATCGGTTCTGATGGCGCCGATTGATCAAAAAGCCGACACGATTTACAACCCGCCCGAGTGGCGGGTTTTTTTATACCATTCACGGCGTATCAAGTTAAGAGCCTGTTGACTTGTTACATGCTTAAAGGTTTCACGATCACAACTATTAAATTCCTTGATGACCCGCGTGCCTTGTGCTGTAGAAATTGCGATATAAACAGTTCCTACGGGTTTTTCCTCTGTGCCGCCAGTCGGCCCGGCGATTCCCGTAGTCGCAAGAGCATAATCAGCTTCGTGCAGCACCCTAATGCGCTCGGCCATTTCACGCGCAACCGACTGACTAACTGCACCTTTTTCAAGTGCAGTTCTTGGCAAACCCAAGATACTCTCTTTCGATTCATTGCTATAGACACAATGGCCAGCAAGGAATACTGCAGAAGCCCCTGAAACATTGGTAAGGCGATGCGCCAGATACCCTCCTGTACAGGATTCAGCTACCACAAGAGTTTGGTTACGTTCAGTCAGTCCACGCACAACAAAATCCTCCAGGCGATCCTCATCCACTCCAAAAACATATTTTTCCAGGCACTGTCGTACTATAACCTCACTTTCCTTAATTAGCCGTGGGCCACTGGAGCCGTAGGCAACCATTCTTACATCGACTTCCCCCATCCTTGCGCAATAACCAATTTCCAAACCCTTTGCCACAAATTTACTCAATTCCTTATTAATGCACTCTTCTACCACGGACTCACCGATACCCATAGTCTTGATGGTACGAGTCACCATTTGCCTTGTAGGAGGTAATTCTTCAATCAAAAAGGGAGCTACATATGCGGTATACATGGGACGCAATTCACGCGGTGGCCCTGGCAAAAGAATAAGCCAGCCCTTTGAGGTAGGTACAGCCAGTCCAGGAGCTGTTCCATGTTCATTAGGAAGAACCGTCGAACCTTCTGGAACTTGAGCCTGAACCATTACAGACTCTGGCATTGGGCGATTTCTTTTTTGGAAGTGAGAGATTATTCGATCACGAGTTTCTTGATGTTCAACTAGGGAAACTTCGAGAAATTCAGCTATTCGCTGACGAGTCATATCATCGCCAGTCGGCCCCAGCCCTCCGGTCACAATAACCAACTCGCTTCGCTCAATTGCCCCGGATACTGCAACTTCGATCGAACTCCCCGTATCAGGAACGGTTTGTTGGATCGCTAATTCATAACCAGCCTCAGTCAACTGTTTTCCAATCCATTGTTGATGCGTATTGAGAACGCGTCCCAATAACAGCTCGCTGCCAGTGTTAATCAATTCGGCTCTCACAAACGAAGCTTCGCACGATGGTTGATAAGGCGCAATCCCACGGCATTGACTTACCTTTCTCGCCTCATATACTGAGCTCGGTGCCAGAACCAAATCGAGCAGCAACAAAGGAAAAGTTCCTTCGTTTTTTGGAGCAGAAAAATCTCCGCATTACTCAGCAACGCCGAGCCATAGTGGATACCGTTTTCGACACCGATCAACACTTTACCGCTGAGCAACTATTGGAGTGGGCTCGAGAAAAGGATTCGAGCGTATCACGAGCCACCGTTTACCGCACCCTACCCTTACTTACCAAAAGCGGACTGGTGCACGAAATGGATTTTGGTAAAGATTATAAAATTTATGATCCAAACTATGCAGAGCATCCCAATCACAACCATATCATCTGCAATGATTGTGATAAAATAGTCGAATTTGAAAGTGATAGATTAGAAGCACTGGAAAACGAAATCACGAGTAAATTAGGATTTGAAGTGGAATCACAGCAACTCACGATCAATGCCTCTTGTGAGGAAATGAAACGAGTCGGGGCATGCAAAAATAAAGGGGATTAACTCTCTCTAAGATATAAGATCACTCGATAGAAAGTTCCTGCCGGATAGAAAATTTTTCTACTCGCTTTCGCAATGTAGCACGTGTAATTCCTAAAATCTTGGCCGCCTGCACTTGATTACCTCCCGTTTCTTTCAAGGCGTTGATAACCAATTCACGTTCCACTGCGGGAATCACTTTCAAATCTGGGTTGTTTCTTGCCCAATGAAATAGTTTAGCCGAAAGACCTTCAACATCATCCCCTTCAACATCAGTCTCAACCCCTAATTTCTGTTTTGAAATTTCATGCGGTAAATTATCCATTAATATCGCGTCACCTTTTGCCATTACCAAAGCTCTCTGCACGGCGTTTTCCAATTCTCGTACATTTCCAGGCCAATCATAGTCCTGTAACAGGGCTAGCGCGTCTGCCTGAATGGTCTTGATATGTTCTGGGTCAGATGAATATCTCTGGAGGAAGTAACTGGCCAACTGAGGAATATCCTTCTTCCGTTCGCGCAAAGCAGGCAGCTCGATCCTTACAACATTCAAGCGATAAAATAAATCCTCACGGAAGTCTCCTTCGGAAACCGCCGTTTCCGGCAGTTTATTAGTAGCAGCAATTAATCGAACATCGGTTTTAACCGCTTTATTTCCGCCTACTCTCTCAAATGTCCCACTCTGCAATACACGCAATATTTTAGTTTGTGTTGATGGAGCCATATCTCCGATTTCATCTAAAAAAATGGTACCACCATCACACTGTTCAAATTTCCCAATCCTAAGACCGGAAGCCCCTGTGAAAGCACCTTTTTCATGACCAAATAGTTCACTTTCAAGGAGGTTTTCAGGGATGGCTGCACAGTTTATTGCCAAGTAAGGAGCCTTATCTCTTTGGCTATGATTATAAATAGCGCGGGCCACGAGCTCCTTGCCCGTACCGCTTTCACCGGTGATGAGCACTGTTGCATCACTTGAGGCCAGCTGTCCTATGGTTTTAAACACTTCCTGCATGGATGGACTTTGGCCAATTATTCCGAGGTCGTAATCCTCTTTGTCAGGCAAAGGCTCATAGGAAACTACCTGTTTCATCAAACGCGACGCGTCAAGTGCTTTAGCAACAAGCTCTTCAAGCTTTGGCACATCAAATGGCTTCAAAATATAATCATACGCCCCGTGCTTCATGGCCTGAATTGCAGTTTGTGTGGTCCCGTAAGCAGTCATTAGGATTACGGGGGTCTTCGTATCGAATTCGCGCAATTGTTGGAGCGTTTCGATACCGGTAATACCTACCATACGCACATCCATTATGACCAAATCTGGTTTGATTTGAGGAATCAATGCTAAGGCTTCCTCACCGCTAGCAGCTGTGCTTAATTGCAGTGCATCTTTACTTCCGAAAATACGTTCAAAGGAGTAGCGGACATCCGCCTCATCATCAATGAGTAAAAGCTTATCCATCTATTGTGTGATGCAGGATAAACGAAAAACACTTAAAGTGCAGCCTTTTCCTTAACCCAAGCCAGAGCCTCTTCTGAACTAGATAATTCCTCTGATAACTGTTTATCTCGTATTTCCCTAATCAACTTTCCCATGAATGGCCCTGGCTCGATCCCTAGCTCTATTAAATCTTTGCCATTTACCAGAGGAGCCAAAAGCACCGGTTTTGCTTCAAGCAGAGAGCGTTGCTCGCATAAAAATGCATATACATCCAGTTTGCCGTGAGAGCCAAGACAATCCAGCCGGTGATGCTCCAGTTCCAAATCAAAGTTTGGCCGCAAAAGCATCCTACGAAGAGTTGCTTTTCGCATCTTCTCAGAATCTTTGAACTGCATATGATGGTAGATAATCTGCACCACGGCTTCAATATCCGCTTTGGGAAAACGCAATCTCTTTAATATATTTTCAGCTATTTTAGCGCCTATCTTTTCATGTCCATAAAATTGTATCCTCCCATCTTCACCAATTGAGCGGGTCTGTGGTTTAGCAATATCATGTAGAATAATAGTCCAAGGCAATAGATGATGATAATCCTTTGGCATAATCGAGAGCATCAGTCTAATATGGTTATAGACAGATCCTTCTGGATGAAAATCTGGAGATTGATCACAATCAATAGTAGGGATCAATTCGGGAAGCACATGCCCAAGTATATGACTTTGCAAAAGCAAATCCAATCCTCGGGCAGCATGAGGAGGGCTAAAGAGCTTGCATAGTTCATCACGGACCCGCTCAGCACTAACATTTTTAATCAGTGGTGCCTGAGACTGTGCCGCTGAAAAAGTAGCTGGCTCTATCTTGTAATCCAGTTGAGCAGCAAATCTAACCGCACGCAACAACCGCAAATTATCCTCTGCAAACCGCTCCACTGGATCGCCAATGGCACGGAGAATTGAACCTGTCAAATCTGACTGACCGTTGACCCAATCGTGTACTGTATCAGTCAATGGATCAAAAAAAAGTCCATTAACAGTAAAATCACGTCTGCTGGCATCAGTCTTAGCATCAGTAAACTGAACTTTTGACGGCCTACGGCCATCAGAATACCCCTCCTCAGAACGAAAAGTTGCCACTTCAAATCGCCAGCCATCACGCAAAACGAGAATCACACCAAATCTTTTGCCCACCTCGAAAGTTTTCGGAAAAAGAGCCTCAACTTCATCAGGGCGAGCACTGGTAGCAAGATCATAATCCTGAGGCGTAACCCCACGCAATTCATCACGAACACAGCCTCCCACAAAATAGGTCTCATGACCTGCAAGCTGAATACATTGCAATATCTGGATGGCGGCCTCGCGTTTGGTCATAAAAAAAGCGCACCCCAAGGCGCGCCATACAAATTAATTAATAATAATATCAATAATTAGCGTAACGCGCATCCAACATAGCCTGAAATTTTGCTGCCTTCATCTTGCGGCGTTTGCGCTCGCTTGGTTTCTCAAATGCACGTCTACTCCGGATATCTTTAATGGTTCCCTCACGGTCTACTTTTTTCTTTAAACGACGCAGTGCGCGCTCAACTGGCTCGCCTT